>NZ_JBDNGU010000001.1:0-35623 GCF_041689105.1 Polaromonas sp.
CGGCCGTATTCACGCGAGACCGCTGCCTTCCCGCTGGCCACCCTCAAGCAAGTCAAGTACTGGCCGCCCGTGGGCCGGGTCGACAACGTCTATGGCGACCGCAACCTGTTCTGCAGCTGCGTGCCGGTCAGCGACTACGCCTGAGAACCCGTCCGCGCTGCTTGTGGCAGACCGACGCGGACGCAGGACGCTCTCTCTTTGATAGCAACTGATGCCCGTCAATAAAGGGCTGAGCGGTTATTTCGTCATGTCAAGCTACACCGCACCGGCATGCGGGGCCATGGCCGCCACTGTGGGCATGACCTGCTTCATGACACTATGATAAATCGCTCATGAATGAACAAGTCAACAAATTCTCCGAGCTGATGGTCGTCCTGCTGACGAGCTACGGCATGAACGTCCTGGGCGCCATCGTCACACTCATCGCTGGTTTTGTGGTGGCCGGCTGGTTGTCCAGCCTGACCGACCGCGCCATGCGCAAGGCCGACAAGATCGATTCCGTCTTCCACCCCCTGCCAGGAAAAGTCGTGCGGCTGGCGGTGATGGCCTTCACGCTGATCGCCGTGCTCAACCGTTTTGGCGTGGAAACCACCAGCCTGATCGCATTGCTGGGCGCCGCAGGCCTGGCCGTCGGCCTGGCACTGCAGGGCACGCTCAGCAACGTGGCTGCCGGCGTGATGATCCTGGTCTTCAGGCCATTCAAGATCGGGGACGCGGTCAAGCTGGGCGGCGACGTGTACCTGATTGACGCGCTGGGCTTTTTTGTCTGCAAGGCCCATCTTCCGGACGGCCCCACCGCCTTTTTGCCGAATTCAAAAATCTGGGGCGAGACCATCATCAACCTGTCGGTGACCGACAAGGACATTCGCCGCATCGACGAGAGTTACGGCATCGGCTACGGCGACGACATCAATGCCGCCCTGGCGATCCTGCGCAAAATTGCGGCCGACGAGCCACGTGTGCTCAACGATCCGGAACCGCTGATCAAGGTCGACAGCCTGGGCGACAGCTCGGTCAACATCCTTTTCCGTGTCTGGACGGCCAGAGCAGACTGGTGGGGCACCAAGCTTGATCTGGTACAGCGCTGCAAGGAAGCGCTTGAAGCGGGCGGCATCAGCATCCCCTTCCCGCAGCGGGACGTGCATCTGTACCCGCAGGCCGCGCCGGTCAAACCCGGGCTCTGACAGCTTTTCAACGCAGCAAGCCGTAGACCAGCATCAGGCCGGTTCCGGTCAGCAGCGCCGGCACCAGGCGCCCGCCAGGCTTGATCAGCATCACGCCCAGGCTGACGATACCTATCAATACCCTGACCGTCACCGGCACCGTGGCCAGCGCGCCCGTGGGCATCACGATCAGCCGGACCGTCAGGGCCGCGATCATCGAATAGGTGACGGCCGACAGCCATTTGAAAATTTCGCTATTTTGGTTGATGTGGCCGGACAGCAGCACGCCGCCCGCCCGGCACACATAGGTACCGACCGAAGCCAGCAGCAAGGCACCGGCGGTGTGCCAGCCATCCAGATTCGGGATCATGGTCGGCCCTCTGTAGCACCGGGGCGCGACCGCAAGCGCTGCCAGCCATAGGCCAGGCTGCCACCCACCAGACCGGCAGCCAGCAGGCTGGTTGCGCTGTCGAGCAGAAAAAACGCTGGCCCCAGACAGCCGCCCAGCAGAATCGCGAGCCGGTTGGCCGGCAGCTTGACCTCGGTGAAAGTCAGCAGAAAAAACAGCGGATTGATCCAGACCAGAGCCAGCGTGACCGCCATCGGCACCTCGCCCGCAATGACATAACCCAGGGCCGTGGCCGGCACCGACAGCAGCCAGCAAGGCAGGCCAAAGCCGACAAAATAGCTGCTGCGATGTTCGGGCGCCATCGATGGGAATTCGCGCATGGCCACGGTCCAGGCGGTCATGGCCAGCACATGCACCGAGGCATACAGACCGGGCTTGCGGTCGTCACGGTGTAATTGTGGAAACAGCGTCACGGCCATGGTCACAAAACGCGAGGAGGTGAGCGACACCGCAATGCCAATCGACAGCAGCGAAGCCCCGGACACCAGCATTTCAAACAGCACGATCTGGCCGGGCAAGGCAAAGATAAAAAAGGTGGTGGCGGTGGTAAACGGCAGGCCCAGGCCATAGATGTTGCCGGCCGCGCCAAAGCCGAGCATGCCGGCAATCAACACCAGCACAGGGGCCCGAACCGCATCCTTGACGCCCTGACGAAAAGCCGCTTTGCGGCTGTCGAAGCGGCTTGCAGGAGGGTGGGGGTTGATGTCTGTACTTGTCATTTGTTCTGAGGGAGCGCGTTGCACCCCTCGAGCCAGATCACCTGGCCGGAGCGTCATGGTAACGGCAAAATAGCGGCAACAACGTCCATGTGACGACCGCCCGCTGGCGAACGCTTGAGGCGAGCCCGGTCCGCAGGCTGTGAAGCACGCGACACGTGTGCGTGCTGATGCTGAGTACGATAGGCGCCACCGCTTGCCAGATAGAACCCCATGACCCCATTGATTGATATTGAATTCGGCCTCATCACCGACCTGATTCGCGCGCATGCACAGCAGGCACCTTCCCGGCGCGCGCTGGTCCAGGGCGAGCGCCAGATGGACTACGCAGCGCTCGACGCCCTGATGGATCGCACGGCGTGTGCGCTGCAGCGCGACGGCATAGGCCCCGGCGACGCCATCGCCATCTGCGCAGGCATGTCGATGGACTACACCGCCGTCTTCCTGGGTGCCCTGCGGGCGGGTGTCACGGTAGCGCCGCTGGCCCCGGGCTCGGGCGCGAGCAGCCTGCAGCGCATGCTTCAGGACGCGCAGGCAAAACTCGTGTTCACCGACGCACACGGCAACGAGGCCATGGGGCCCGCCAGCACCGATGCCGGGGCGCCTGCGCGTATCGCCATGGACAACACAGCGGTTGGCCGCACGCTCGACAGCTGGCTGGCACAAGCTGGAGCAGAAGCCGGACCAGAATCCAGACAAGCCCCCGCACCCGTGGCCGTGCAGCCTGACTGGCCATTCAACATCATCTATTCATCGGGGACCACCGGTGAGCCCAAGGGCATCGTGCAATCCCACGGCATGCGCTGGACCCACGTGCGCCGCGCAACCAGCTACCACTACAGCGGCAGCACGGTCACCCTGCTCTCCACACCGCTGTATTCCAACACCACCCTGGTGGTTTTGTTTCCCACGCTCAGCAGTGGTGGCACGGTTGTCTTGATGCCGAAGTTCGACGTGGCGGGCTACCTGGCACTGGCCCAAAGCCACCGCGTCACGCACACCATGCTGGTGCCCGTGCAATACCAGCGGCTGATGGCGCATCCGGGCTTTGACGGGTTCGACCTGTCGAGTTTTCTGGTGAAGTTTTCTACCAGCGCACCTTTCGGCGCGGCGCTCAAAGCCGACGTACTCAAGCGCTGGCCGGGCGCCCTGGTGGAGTTTTACGGCATGACCGAAGGCGGTGGCACCTGCATTCTGGAGGCCCATGCCCACCCTGACAAATTGCACACCGTCGGGCAACCGGCAGAGGGCCACGATATCCGCCTGATTGATGACAACGGCGTCGAGGCAGCCGCCGGGGAGTCGGGTGAAGTGGTGGGCCATTCGGGCGGCATGATGACGGGCTACCACGGCCAGCCCGACAAGACCCGCGACGCCGAATGGTTTGACCCGCAGGGCAAACGGTTTATCCGCACCGGCGATATTGGCCGCTTCGACGCCGATGGTTTTCTGACGCTGTTTGACCGCAAAAAAGACATGTTGATCTCGGGCGGCTTCAATGTCTACCCCAGCGATCTGGAGGCTATTTTGCGCAATCACCCCTGTGTGCAGGAAGCTGCGGTGGTGGGCGTGCCCTCGGAAAAATGGGGTGAGACGCCGGCCGCCTTTGTGGTGCGCCACCCGCAGCAAACGTTGTCCGCAGACCAACTGCTGGAATGGGTCAACAGCCAGGTGGGCAAGAACCAGCGCCTCGGTCATCTGCAATGGATTGACGAGTTGCCGCGCAGCGCCATTGGCAAGGTCCTCAAACGCGAGCTGCGTGACGGCTTTCAGTCGGACGCCAAGCAGCCCTGAGCCCGACGCATGGAGCCGCAGACACTGGTCATCATCGCCGGCGCCATCGCTGCAGGTTTTGTGCAGGGCCTGTCGGGTTTTGGTTTCGGACTGGTCGCCATGTCCTTCTGGGCCTGGACGATTGACCCGCGTCTGGCAGCCGCCATGGCGGTGTTTGGCGCCCTGACCGGGCAGATCATTGCCGCCGTCACCGTGCGCCGTGGTTTTGACCTCAAGACATTGGCACCGTTTGTCGTCGGCGGTCTGCTCGGCCTGCCGGTCGGGCTGTGGCTGCTGCCACGGCTGGACGTGCTGATGTTCAAGGCGATGCTCGGTGTGCTGCTGGCCTTTTGGTGCCCGGCGATGCTGTTCAGTTCGAAGTTGCCACACATCACACGCGGCGGACGTGTCGCTGATGGCCTGATAGGCGCAGGCGGCGGCGTGATGGGCGCACTGGGCGGTTTTACCGGCGTGTTACCCACGCTCTGGTGTACCTTGCGCGGCATGAACAAAGACGCCCAGCGCGCCATCATTCAGAACTTCAACCTTGCCCTGCTGGCGGTCACCTTTGCCAGCTACATCGCCACCGGCGTCATCACCAGCGCCACCCTGCCCTGGTTCGCCATCGTCGCACCGGCCATGCTGATTCCGTCGCTGCTCGGTGCGCGCCTGTACATCGGCATCAGCGAAGCGACTTTTCGCAAGGTGGTGCTGAGTCTTCTGACGGGGACAGGGGTGGCCTTGCTGGTTTCGTCGGTGCCGGGGTTGTTGCGGCGGATGGGGTGAGGCGCTGGGTCATTTCCACTCATCTCCTCCATTTGAAGGATGGTCACAGGGCAAACTGACGCCTAGAATGGTTTGGTGTTTGGTGGCAATTTGATTGAACTGATACCCAACCACAATGACCAAAAAAACATTACATAACAAAGACTTGGCTCTGGATTTTGTGTCCAGATTAATCCGCAGGTGCCGAGTTATACCGCAGTTCCTGCGGTATACATTGCGTTGCCTCAGAAAGACAGCCGTGAGCACTCTCTTGTTCCTTGTAGTCGCGTTGGTTGTGTACGCAGTATGCGCGAAGGGCTTTGCGTTCATCTGGGGGCGTATGGCGCTGTCGTGGGCCCATGCCTTTGTTCTTGCCGTCCTATACGCCGTAGTTTCCATCGGCTTCGAACTGTCCCCGCTTTCGTCTGTCGCTATCGGAAGTACGTCAGCGAGCACTCTGTTGCTCGTGCCGATTGTTCCGGCCGTTGGCTCCTGGTACCTACGAGGAAAGCTGAAGCTAAAGAATGGCGAAAGCGCTGGCGTTGGCGCTCGCATAGGAATAACGCTCACACCACTGCTGCTTGTGGCTTTGGTCGGAGTGGTTCTTGTACTGATACAAGGGAGCAATAAGTGAACCGATTCATGCTACGACGCACACCACCGAGGACTGCGATGCAGGCGCATTCGCTCGCCCCGTACGTGGAGATCTTGATATCCGCTGGTGAAACGTCGCTGAGCGCCAGTCTCATGACCGAGAAGGAAGTCGATGAAGCAATCGACGGACTTGTCGAGCAGCTCCAGCAGCTGCGACAGCGAGCAAAGGCGGAGCTGAAGTGAGGCATAACAGGTCCGTCAATACGGACGCCCAAGGAGGTCTGCGGCTCCGAGTCCCTGGTCGCCGGTTACGTCCTGCGCTGAGGCTGTAAAAAAACCTCCTTATCCTGATTGGGCGGAAATGATATGAAAAGTCGATCTCATAGAATGGCCTACAGCGCGCGATCGTCGATGTCGGAAGGGGTCAAGTACCCCCGAAAGTTGCCCGCAAAGGCAGTCACCGACATTTTTTTACAGCCTCGTTAGGTCTCACTGAAATGCGCATAGTGGATCTTCTACATCTCCTTGACCCGGCCGTTGTTCCAGAAGGGACGAAAGTGCATCTGGCCTCGTGGAACGGGACAGAAAATCCGTTGGACGTCTATCTTTCGGGTGACTTCTACGAATGGCAACGGTGGCAGACTCGCCGGAATTTTGAGCGCCGTTTGGTTGTTTCCCTGA
Source organism: Polaromonas sp. (assembly GCF_041689105.1). Classification (GTDB taxonomy): domain Bacteria; phylum Pseudomonadota; class Gammaproteobacteria; order Burkholderiales; family Burkholderiaceae_C; genus Polaromonas. The sequence continues at coordinate 6,102 of NZ_JBDNGU010000001.1, forward strand.
TTGCCTTGCCGGAAACGGATCAGTGGCTGTTTGCCGGCGTCCATCTTTCTCGAGGCTGCGAAGCACGCGAAGGCGGCGACTACTACTACCAACTTCAAGAACTACCTTCGTGCTCAGAGCTGAACGGCCGCCTAGTTGCACACTTCAAGCGTCCTAGTCGCCAGTCATATCTGAAAGCTGAAAATTGGAAAGACCTGATCGTGCTGTCGCATGTCCTTCCAAAGCAAATGACTATTGTTCAATTCCCTGGTTTCAAGTCCGTTGACTTAGCGAAGTCTGAACTAGAAGTGATCGTTAAACAGAACCTGGAGTCCTGGCGTACTGCTTTGTCGAGCGTCGCTGGCGTCTATCTCATTTCGGATATCGCCTCGGGTAAGCTCTACGTCGGCAGCGCAACTGGCGAAGGCGGGATTTGGCAACGGTGGTGCCAGTACTCGGTCGGCCATGGCGGGAATGTCGAACTAAAAGCACTTTTTGATGAGCACGGCCCAGATTGGGCAAAAGGCTTTCGTTTTTCCGTGCTGGAAATAGCAGATACACACGCAAGCAATGACGAGATTCTGATGAGAGAAAACCATTGGAAGAGGATTCTTCTTTCGCGTGCGCATGGGTTCAATGCCAATTGATCATGTGTGATGATGCCGAACCATTCGGTGCAGCGGACACCCGCAAGCGGGTGCCGCTGACCGACACGTTGAACAGCACAGCCCAACTATCAGCGACTCACTCCGCTCTGAAAGCACCCATGCAAAACGCACTCATCGGAAAACGCGTCTTGATCACCCAGGCCACAGAGTTCATGGGGCCAATACTTTGCACTGTTTTTGAAGAGCAAGGCGCACATGTGGTTCGCAGTGACCATTCCTTGCATGACGCCGCGTCCGTCAATGCCGTTACCGCGGATGCCGGTGCCATTGATGTACTGGTCGCCAATCTCGCTATCCTCGCACCCAGCACAGCGGCCACCGAGGTCGAAGAAAGTGAATGGACCAGCGTCTTCGCTGCGCTGGTTGACCCACTCCCGCGACTCATCAAGGCGGCCGTGCCCGGCATGATCAGCCGGGGCGGCGGCAAGATTCTGGTCATAGGCAGCGCTTCGGCGCTTCGCGGGATGAAGCGGGCTTCAACCTACAGTGCAGCCCGTGGGGCGCAGCTGGCCTACACACAAGCCGTGGGCGTCGAACTTGCACCACAGAACATCCAGGTCAATGCCATCGCCCAGAACTTCGTGGACAACCCGACCTACTTCCCGGCGGAGGTTCAAGCCAACCCACGGTTCCAGGAGCGCATAAAACGCGAAGTCCCTCTGGGTCGCCTGGTAGGCGCGCGAGAAGATGCATTGTTTGCTGCTTACCTCTGCAGCAGCGCAGCAAACTGCTTCGTAGGCCAGGTCTTTCCGGTTTGCGGCGGTTGGGTCACGCGCTGAAGAATAAACGTAGCTACAATAATAGTAATGAAGCTGACATTTGACCCATCGAAAGATGCAGCGAACATGGCAAAACATGGCGTGTCGCTGGGGACAGCGGATGAACTGGAATGGGACACGCTGGAATGCAAGCCCGACACCCGCCACGCGTACGGCGAGCCGCGCCACTATGAAACCATCAATCAAAACCCGTAGCGGGCGCGTGCTGTCAATGCCAACGCCCGTAGAAGATGCCGCAATCAATGCCGGTATCGCCCAGGACCCTGACACCTACGAACTAGCGGCTGCTGAATTCAAGCAATTGCGACGTGGCCGCCCAACGGGTAGCGGCACAAAAGTGCAAGTGACTTTGCGCATTGATGAGGAGGTGGTGGAGAAATTCAAAGCGTCCGGGGCTGGCTGGCAAACCCGCATCAACGATGCCTTGAAAAGCTGGGTACAACACAACGCATGATTCGGTTTTTCGCCAGCGGGTCCGACCTTGAAGCCCGGGCGACAGGGGCACATCCTCCGGCATGCCCACGGGGTCCATCTTCATGCGCCAGTGACTCAAGTTGCATGGTTCCCGGATCGGGCCTGCCCCGGACCTGATCCGGGGTCCGGGATGACAAGCGAGGGCTCAGAGGGTTGAACCGCCATCGAGCTTTGCGCTCAACCCCTGCAACCACCCCATCGCCTCTGCCAACTCCCGCTCAATGATCTCGTGCTGGCTCGGGTACTCGGCGTAGGTCAATTCAATCGGTAGCGTCGTCACCAGGTCCCGGATGACATGCGCGGCGGTCAGCGGAATCACCTGGTCGTGGGTGCCGTGGCTGAGCCAGAGTTGTTTGCCTTGCAGTTCCTCGGCCGGCGCCACCAAGGGCAGCACCTGTTGCAACAGCCGGCTGTGCATCACCATCGCGGCGTGCATCAGCTTGGGTTGCGTGAGCAGCAGCGACAGCGACATGATGCCGCCCTGGCTGAAGCCGCCGACCACCACGCGTTCGGACGGGATGCCCAGCTGCTCGGCCGCTGCGGCCAGTGTTTCTGCCACGACTTTTCGGCTGGCGGCTTCCTGGGCTTCGTTGATGCTGCGTTCGCCCTGCGCATCAACGCTAAAGGCGAACCAGCCGTAGGCCGATGGCCCCATGGCGTACGGCGCGCGCAGGCTGATGACGTGAAAGTTTTTGGGCACATAGGACGCCAGGCCGAACAGGTCCTGCTCGTTGCTGCCGACGCCGTGCATCAGCACCAGCAACCAGGGTGCGGCGACGGACGGGTCGGCGGGGCGGTGCAGAAAGGAAAGGGGAAGGTCAGGCATAGCAAAGGGCTCCGGTCACGAAGCCTTCATTATCGGCACAGGCAACCGCTATGCTTTTGATAGCTAATTACGCCCGTTCCATAAGGGCTGGAGCCCTAAAACATCATGAACTTCGGCTGAAACGGCTTATTCGCTGACTTTTCCGCGCGAACTCTTGATCTCCGAGCGCTGACTTTTGCCCGCCAGCCGCCGCTGCTTGGAGCCATAGGTCGGTTTGGTGGCGCGCCGTGCTTTCTGCGGCACCGACACACCATCAATCACCTGCTGCAGACGCGCCAGCGCATCGGCACGGTTCATCTCCTGCGTGCGGTGTTGCTGCGCTTTCAATACAAAAACGCCCTCCTGCGTGATGCGGCTGTCGCTCAGGCACAGCAAGCGCTCGCGAATTTCCTCGGGCAGCGACGAGGCCATGATGTCGAAGCGCAGGTGAATCGCGCTGGACACCTTGTTGACGTTTTGCCCGCCCGCGCCCTGCGCCCGGATAGCGCTGAACTCGACCTCGCGCTCGTCTACGGGAAACTTGGGCAAGGTGGCCATGGTTGGGCCGGGGTGCCGGGTCAGGCCATGCCGGCCAGCGCGTCAATGGCCAGCGCATAACCCTTGACGCCAAAGCCTGCCATCACAGCTCTGGCCACCGGCGAGATGTAGGAGTGGTGGCGAAAAGCCTCACGCGCATGCACGTTGCTGATGTGCAGCTCGATCAGCGTCACGCCCGCACCCTTGATGGCGTCATGCAGCGCGACGCTGGTGTGGGTGTAGGCGCCCGCGTTGAGCACCACGCCGGCCAGCGTGCCGGCGGCTTGGGCGCGCCCTGCCTCCTGGATGGCGTCGACCAGCACGCCCTCGTGGTTGCTCTGGCGAAAGTCGAGCTTGAAACCATGCGTCGCGCAGGCCTGGGTGCACAGCGCCTCGACGTCGGCCAGCGTTTGCGAGCCGTACACGGCGGGCTCACGCGTGCCCAGCAGGTTGAGGTTGGGACCGTTGAGGACGAGAACTGTTTTCATGGGCTCAGGCTTTTGGTGGACGGGCTGCCATTATCCGGCCTGCTTGGTGCCATCGAGAAATGGCTGCAGCAGGCGCACAAAGGCCTCGGGTTGCTCGACCGCGCTCAGGTGCGCCGCGTCAATCGTGCGCAGTTGTGCGCCGGTGATGCTGTTGGCGATCGCCTGCGACATCGCGACAGGCGTGGCTTCGTCCAGCGTGCCGCCTATGACCAGCGCGGGGCAGGCGATGCGGCTGTTGCTGCTGCGAAAGTCGATGGCCGCCACAGCGCCGCAACTGGCGGCATAAGCTGCGGCATCACACTGCTCCAGCCGCGCGCGCAGCGTGGCAACTTCTTTGGCGCCGCCGCCGGCTTCGTCCGCCCGAAAGCCCGGCGTGAACCAGCGCTGCATGGCGCCGTCGGCAATGGCGGCCACGCCTTTGGCCAGCACGGTATCAACGCGGGCCTGCCACATGACGCGGGCCGCGTCGTCGTACCAGGCGGCCGCGTTGGCGATGGTGATGCTTTGCACCAGCGCCGGGTGCCGCACAGCCAGCGCCTGCGCCGTCATGCCGCCCAGGCTCAGGCCGACAAAATGCACCGGGCCCTTTGATTGCGCGCGGATCAGCTCGGCGGCATCGTCGGCAAACATCTCGATGGTGTAGGGCCCCGCAGGCGCTTCGGACTGGCCGTGGCCGCGGTGGTCGTAACGCAGCACGGTGGAGTGGTTGGCCAGCAAGGCCGCCACGCCGTCCCACATGCCGAAGTCGCAGCCGAGTGCGTGGCTGAGCACCACCACAGGCCCCTGCCCTTGCCGGGTCCAGTTCAAGACGGTCTGGCTCATGCTTTTAGCCCTGGTGCGGCCAGCAGGCCTTTTTCACGCAGGATCTCGCCGGCCACCGAAAACGCGTGGTTGGCGGCCGGCACGCCGCAATAAATCGCAGCCTGCAAGATCACTTCCTTGATGTCTTCGGGGCTCAAGCGCGACTCGGGCGGGCCGTCCAGGCCGGCGCGCACATGCATCGCAAATTCTTCATACGCCTTCAGCGCGATCAGGGTCGACAGCACCATCAGGCGGCGCGTCTTGTCGCCAAGGGCCGGGCGGCCCCAGATGTCGTTCCACGCATAACGCGTGATCAGGTCCTGGAACTCGCCGTTGAACTCGTTGCTGCTGGCTTGTGATTTGTCCACCCACGCGTCACCCAGTACCCGGCGGCGGTTGACCATGCCCTTGTCGTGATCGCTTGTGCTCATGTTTGTCCTTCTTGTCGATGTGCCGGTGGTTTTCGGGCTTTCAACGCTTTAACGCGCCCAGCGCCGCCAACTGGTTGTTGATTTGTGCCTGCGCGAGTTCACCGGCCTGCGCGGCCAGCGCCATGCTGAACCATTCGTCCGCAGCGTCCGCCGGCAGCTCAGCCCGCAGGGTGTCGATGTTGGCGCGCATGCGCGGTGTGTTGACCTGCAGTCCCGCCAGCGCCTCGGCCATCGCATGGGCCGATCCATGTACGGCGGCCAGCAGGCCCGGCCACTCGGCCAGTTCGGCCTGCCAGTTGCCCAGCGCGCGTTCGTGCTCTTGCGGCATGGCGGCCAGCAGGGCCGCCACGCGCTGCGGCGCACGCTGCGCGGCGGCCAGCGCCACCATACACGCGACGGGGTTGCGCTTGTGCGGCATCGCGGACGAGCCGCCACGACCTGCGCCGGAGGGCTCGGCCACCTCGCCGACTTCGTACTGGCCCATCAGGGCGATGTCTTTGGCGACCTTGCCCAGGCTGCCCGCCAGCAGGCCCAGCTCGCAACCGAGCGCCAGCCATTCGTCGCGCTGGGTGTGCCAGGCGGCGTCGGGCGCCTGCAGCGCCAGCGCCGCCGCCATGAGGCCAACCACTTCCGGCCCCTTGCCCTTCATCTGCGCCAGCGTGCCGACAGCGCCGCCCAGTTGCAGGCGCAGCGCACGGCCAGAGGCCACATCGATGCGCTGCAGGCTGCGCACCAGCGGCGCGGCCCAGCCGGCGCATTTCAGCCCGAAACTGGTGACAGACGCCGGCTGCATCAGCGTGCGGGCCAGCACCGGGGCGCCGGCGTGTTGCTGCGCCAGCGCCAGCAGTGCCGTGGCCGCCTTGTACACATTGGCTTCAATCAGCCGCAGAACGCGGCGCGTTACCAGCACCAGCGCGGTGTCGATCACGTCCTGGGAGGTCGCGCCGAGATGGACAAAACCGGCGGCCTCCTTGCTGGAGCGGGCGACGGTTTCCTTCAGGCTTTGAACCAGCGGAACGGCCAGCGTGCCGGCCACTGCGCTGTCACGCACGATGGCTGCAGTGTCGAACAGCTCCACCTTGCAGGCCGCCGCGATGGCCGTGGCTGCGGCCTCCGGGATCAGGCCGGCCCGGGCCTGCGCGCGGGCCAGTGCGGCCTCGACGTCCAGCATGGCCTGCAGAAAGCTGCGCTCGCCGAAAGCTTCCAGAGCCTCGGGCGTGGACAGAAAGCCTTCAAAAATGCTGCTCATGCGGTGCACGCTTTCCGTGAATGGGTGAACTGGCCATTTTATGGGCCAAGCGGGCGCTGCACGGTGCACGCACCGCGCTACGTTTTTGATAGCTGCTTGCGCTTGTCCCAAAAGGGCTGGAGGCTGATTTGACCTTTAACCTTGCGGACAGCGAAGCCGGGCCGAATCACGCACAATCTTGGCACCCCATGCAAACCCGTCACTTCCTGCAACTGATTGCCCTGTCCGCGCTGTGGGGCGGCTCGTTCCCGCTGCTGCGCATTGCCAGCCCCGCGCTGGGGCCGTTGCTGCTGGCCGGGCTGCGCTGCGTGCTGGCCGCTGCGGTGCTGGCCCTGCTGATGAAGGGGCTGCGCCAGAAATGGCCGGCACGCGAGGCCTGGCCGAAGCTGGCCGTGCTGAGTCTGCTCACTGTGGTTGCGCCTTTTGTGCTGTTCAGCTGGGCGGCGCTGGTGATCCCGGCTGGCTATTCGGCGGTGCTCAACGCCACCGCGCCGTTGTTCGGCGTGCTGGGCGCCGCCGCCATGGGCGAAGAACGCCTCAGCGGCCGCCGCCTGCTGGGCTGCGCGGTGGGGTTTGCCGGCGTGGCGCTGCTGGTGCAGCTCGGCCCGGTGGCCGTCACCACGCCGGTACTGCTGGCCGCATTGGCCTGCACCGGCGCCGCAGCCGGTTACGGCGTTGGCGCCATCCTGATGAAACGCGCCACGCTGAAACACGACGCCCTGCCTGCCTCGGCGGTGGTGCACGTGGCAGCCACACTCATCCTGCTCATCCCGGCAGGCGCTGGCGTTCCGTCGGCCCACTTCAGCACCGGGGCCTTGATATCCGTGGCGGTGCTGGGGCTGTTTACGTCCGGCTTGATGTACTGGATCAGCATGCGTTTGATGCGCGAGATCCCGGCCAGCGCCGCTACGTCGGCGGCCTTCATGATCCCGTTGTTCGGTGTGGCCTGGGGTGGTATTTTTCTGGGCGAACCTGTGACCTGGGGCATGGCGCCGGGCTGTGTGCTGGTGCTGGCGGCCACCGCGCTGATCACCGGCTTCAACCCGTTCAGGCAGGCAGATCGCGGCTAACTCGTCTGTCATTGCGGGCCTGACCCGCCATCCATGCCTCGTGGCCTTGCGGTGGTGGCAGATGCGACATGGATCCCGGCACGCGTCCGGGGTGACCACTTTCATTTGCTATCAAATCAAGAGCTGTGAATGCACGCCAGTCAAGGGCTACAGGCATGAAGTGCTTGAAACTCAGGCGATGGCGGCGTCCAGCCGGCGCTGCAGACGCCACGCCCGCCACGCGCAAAAGGTGGCCAACGCGCCCGCCGCCGCACACGCCCAGTACACACTCACCAGCCCGAAGACCGAGCTGAGCAAGCCGCCAGCCAGGCCGCCCAGCACACCAGCCAGCCCATAAGCCAGCACCACGTACAGCGCCTGGCCGCGCCCGCGCAACCGGCCGGGAAAGTGATGCGAAAGCAGCGCGATGCAAACCGTGTGGTGGGTGGCAAAGGTCAGCGCGTGCAGCATCTGGGCAAACACCAGCACCGCCAGCACGCCTGCAAAAGTGGCCGTCAGCCCCATGCGCAAGGTCATGGCTGCGGCGCACAGCACCAGCCAGCCCGTGAGGCTGAGCTTGGGCAGCCATCGGCCCTGGGTGTAAAACCAGCCGATCTCGACCACCACCGACACCGCCCACAGAATGCCGATCATGGCCTTGCTGTAGCCGATGCTGTCCAGGTAGAGCGAGAAGAACACGTAAATGCCGATGTGCGCCAGCACATGAAAAAACGCCGCCGCAAAAAACCACTGCACCGCGCGCTGGCGCAGCACCGGCAGCACCGGCACCTTTTCTTCGTGGGCGGGGACCGACTCTTTCAGGTCCGGCAGGCACCAGACGCTGACGGCCACGGCCAGCAGCGACACAAAAGTCCAGCCCGGGAAATGTTTCATTCCAAAAAACTCGAACCAGGCACCGGCGGCAAACACCGTGACCAGGAAACCCAGCGACCCCCACAGCCGCACCCGGCCGTAGCGCCGCGCATCGAAGGCGCCGCCCTGGCTGATCAAATGCGCCATCGCGGCTTCGCTCATCGGCATCATGGCGCTGGTGTGCGTGAACATCACCAGCAGCACCGCCGTCAGCCACCAGATGCCGTAGGGCGAGCCGAAGTCCATCCCCAGCCCGAGCGAGGCCAGCAGCGCCACCGTCGCGCCATAACGCAGCAGCTTGACGCGTTCACCCGTGTGGTCGCTCAGCGCGCCCCAGCCGTAGGGGGCAAACAGCCGCGTCGCGGCCTGCACCGAGACGAGCAGACTGATCGCCAGGATGCTGAAGCCCAGCTCCTTGAGCCAGAGCGGCAAGTAGGGATTAAAAAACCCGATGTGGGCAAAGTAGCTGGCCGACAGCGCTGCAAACGGAACCAGCTGGCGACGCGAGACCGCCGACGCAGCCTCAGACATGGGTCAAGCCGAACCCTTGATGGCCTGCATCGGCGACACCACGTCGCCGCACTGCGCGCGCTGGCGCAGCGCATGTTCCATGACGACCAGCGCCAGCATGGCTTCCGCAATCGGCGTGGCGCGTATGCCCACGCAGGGGTCGTGCCGGCCCTTGGTGACGACCGAGGTCGTCTCGCCCGCCATGTTGACCGACTCGCGCGGCGTGATGATGGAGCTGGTCGGCTTGATCGCAATCGACACCTCCAGGTACTGCCCGGTGCTGATGCCGCCCAGCACACCGCCGGCGTTGTTCGACTTGAAGCCTTCGGGCGAGAGCGAGTCGCCGTGCGTGGTGCCGCGCTGGGTGACGCTGGCAAAACCGGCGCCGATTTCGACACCCTTGACGGCGTTGATGCCCATCATGGCAAAGGCAATGTCGGCATCGAGCTTGTCAAACAGCGGCTCACCCAGGCCCACCGGCATGCCGGTGGCGGTGATACGGATTCGTGCGCCGCAGGAGTCCCCTGCCTTGCGCAGCCCGTCCATATAAGTTTCCAGCGCGGACACATCGGCCACGGGTGCGAAAAACGGGTTGTTCGGCACATGGTCCCAGGACTCGAAGGCCATCGCCATGTCGCCGATCTGCGTCATGCAGCCGCGGAATGTAGTGCCGTATTTCTCGAGCAGCCACTTCTTGGCCACCGCCCCCGCCGCCACCATGGGCGCCGTCAGCCGCGCCGACGCCCTGCCGCCGCCGCGCGGGTCGCGGATGCCGTACTTCTGCAAATAGCTGTAGTCCGCATGGCCGGGCCGGAAGGTGTTGAGGATGTCGCCGTAGTCCTTGCTGCGCTGGTCGGTGTTTTTGATCAGCAGGCAGATCGGCGTGCCTGTGGTTTTGCCTTCGTACACGCCGGACAGGATCTCGACCGCGTCCAGCTCGTTGCGCTGCGTCACATGGCGGCTGGTGCCAGGGCGGCGCCGGTCCAGGTCGCCCTGGATGTCCGCCTCGCAAAGCGCCATGCCGGGCGGGCAGCCGTCAATCACACAGCCAATGGCCGGGCCGTGGGATTCACCAAAGTTGGTGACTGCGAAAAGGGTGCCGAAGGTGTTGCCGCTCATGGGGGGATTATCCCTGATGGGTTCGGGCCGCAACCATGCGGCGCGCAGAAAGCCAACTGCAGCTCAGGCGATGCTTGGCGTCCGTGTTGGACCCATCAAGCCACCAAGCGCCGCTCAGCGGCGCCAGGTCGCCCAGGTATCCAGAAAATCAGCGGACAGAGACGCCTGCACGTCCGGTGCTTTCAGTTACGGCCAACGCCCCACTCCCTTCAAGACAATCCCCCGCCACTTTAGACTGGTATTTTCCCGAATATGAACTGAGTGGTAATTTGTTACACTACCCATTCATGATTAGTCTGGACGCGTTCAAAACGTGATCACTGAAGTCATGATTGGGGAAGAGCCGCAAGACTCTTTGTATTAACCGGTCATGCATTTTCAGGAGACACGCATGATATTTCGTTCAATTAAATCGAGGTTTGCCGTCATCTCGGCGGTTGGCGCTTCGTTAGCCTTCACAACAAACCAAGCCTTCGCTGCTGGATCAGCTGTTTTAAAACCAGATGATTTTGTCGGCATCAGTTTCTGGCTTATCTCCATGGCGCTCATCGCGTCCACAGTGTTCTTCTTTTTGGAGCGCGACAGGGTGTCGGCCAAATGGAAGACATCACTCACGGTTTCTGGCCTGGTCACGTTGGTCGCAGCTGTGCACTACTTTTACATGCGAGAAGTTTGGGTCACAACGGGCGCATCGCCCACTGTGTTTCGCTACATTGACTGGCTGATCACGGTTCCGCTGTTGATGATCGAGTTCTACCTGATACTTTCAGCGATTGCCAAGGTGCCCGCAGGCGTTTTTTGGCGCTTGATGGTGGGCACACTGGTCATGCTGGTGGGCGGCTACCTGGGTGAGGCAGGTTATCTCAACGTCTGGCTTGGCTTCGGTATCGGTATGGCTGGCTGGGCATACATTCTGTATGAGATTTTTGCGGGCGAGGCCAGCAAAATCAACGCACAGCAGGCTCCTGCGTCGGTTCAATCTGCATTCAACCTCATGCGTTGGATTGTCACAATCGGCTGGGCCATTTACCCGATTGGTTACTTCGCTGGTTATTTGATGGGTTCTGATCCGGCCAAGAGCGCCAATATGTTGAACATCATCTACAACCTGGCCGATGTGTTGAACAAGATCGCCTTCGGCCTGATTATTTGGCAAGTCGCTGTCTCGGAAACTGAAAGCGCCAAGAAATAACTGGCGTGCCAACGTCCTTCACGGGTCTGGCGAAAACGCCGGGCCTGTGAAGGCGCTTATTCATTTGGCGGGCAATCCACTTTGCCCTCTAATCAAGATTGCTTTTATATGCAATTGCAGACCGCAACCCAACAAGCGCCAGAGCACGACGCGATCAAATACTTGTTGGACATGGTTGAGACCAGGATGATCGCGGCTGTAGGTGCCAACACCGCAAACGTTTCCCTGAATTCGGCCTCTGCCCGGGACGCGGCGAGTTACCACCTGCGTGTAGGCGGCCAAAGGGTGCGCGCCAGGTTAGCGCTCCATGCAGGCCTGGCGCTTGGCATCAGTCGCGCTGACGCAGTCACCATTGCAGCAGCGGTAGAGCTGCTGCACAACGCGTCATTGGTGCATGATGATATTCAGGACCATGACCACCTGCGGCGTGGCCACCAGGCAGTGTGGGTTCAATACGGGGTGAACACTGCGATTTGCACGGGGGATTTGCTGTTGTCGGCAGCCTACGCCGCGCTTTGCAAGCTGGAAGATTCGCGCGCACTGCCTGCGATGGTTTTACTCGTTCACGAGCGGACAGCCACGGCGATCGACGGCCAGTGCGCTGACCTGATGGCGAGCGCAGAGATCGAGGGCGACATTGCCTCGGCCACCAGGCGTTACCAACAGATTGCTATTGCAAAGTCTGGTGCTTTGCTGTGCCTGCCTATCGAGTTGGCTCTTCTGGCCAGTGGCCAGGCCCGCTATTTGACTGACGCCAGGCATGCGGTTGAGGCCTTCTCCATCGGCTATCAGATCGTTGACGATTTGAATGACCTGCAAAGTGACACGGGGGCTGATTCTGCCTCCAGTGCGTTCAACATCGTCTCCATTTACCAGGCCTCAGGCTCTACAGATGAATCCATAGCAGCCGCAAAGAAAATAGGGCAGGAGCGCCTTGACGCGGCCATCGAATCTGCGGCACGCCTGCCCTGTGAGGCCGGCGCGTGTTTGATCGACTACGCCTGCCGTCTTCGCCAGCTCCTGGTCGAGCAACATGAGAGGTAGGGGTCGGCGATGATTAACCGATTGAATACTGATGCCTTTCCCGACTCTGGTCGTCATGGGAGCGTTACCCAGGCAAGTCATACAGCCATTGTTGTGGGCGCCGGGTTTGGTGGACTTGCAACAGCACTGCGTCTGGCTGCACGCGGTGTGCAAACCACGGTCGTAGACCGCTTGGCCGGCCCCGGCGGTCGGGCTGTGGAGTTTGTTCACAACCACACAGGTCATCAATTCCGATATGACGCTGGCCCCACAGTGCTGACCGCGCCCATTTTGTTTGAAGAGCTGTTTGCCTTGTTTGGTGAACGGCTGGCCGACCATGTGGACTTGCTGCCTGTGACTCCGTGGTATCAGATGCGTTTTTCCGATGGCACACAATTTAACTACGGCGGCACGACCGAACAAATTCAGGCCGAGATAGGGCGGTTTTCTCATCGGGATGCAGAGGCTTACCCGGCTTACCTGGCACATTCAGAAAAGCTGTTCGAAAAAGGCTATGAAGAGCTGGGCACCCAGGCATTTTTGGGCTGGGGTTCCATGCTGAAAGCCTTGCCCGCCATGATGCGCTTGCGGGCTGATCGGTCGGTCTATGACGTTACTGCCAGGTTTTTTAAAGACGACCGCATTCGCCGCGCCTTCAGCATTCAGCCCTTGCTGGTGGGCGGCAATCCGTTTGACACCACCAGTATTTACAGCCTGATTCACTACCTTGAGCGCAAATGGGGGGTGTGGTTTGTGCGCGGCGGGATGGCGCGTATGGTCGATGCGCTGGTGGCTTTGGGTACACGCCATGGCGTGCAATTTATCTGGAATGCTGATGTAGCGACTATTGACGTAAAAAATGGTCAGGCCAGCGGCCTGACTTTGCAGGACGGCACCAAGTTACAAGCGAACACGGTGGTGTGCAATGCAGACCCCGGCTATGTGCTGGGTCACCTGTTGCCGCCACCGTACCGCAAGCCAGACATTACCAAACGCAAACAGTATTCCATGGGCTTGTTTGTCTGGTATTTCAGCACCAACAAACAATACCCGGACGTACCCCACCACACCATCCTGTTTGGCAAAACTTACCGCGAGGTGTTGCATAAAATATTTGACACCCGCCAGCTACCTGACGATCTGAGCATTTACCTGCACCGCCCTGGCGCTACCGACCCCGCATGCGCCCCCGCTGGCCACGACAGCTTTTATGCACTGGTACCCGTACCCAACTTGTCTGCAGATATTGACTGGTCCAGTGTTGCAGAACCTTTCAAGGCCAGTTTGCAAGCCGACTTGCAGGAGCGTATCCTGCCAGGGCTAAGCCAACACATTGTGGATGAATCGCACGTGACGCCGCAATACTTTTCGCAAGAGCTCATGTCGCCTTGGGGCTCTGGGTTTTCCATCACGCCCACACTCATGCAGTCGGCGGGTTTTCGCTTTCCCAATCGCTCGCCAGATATTGCCAATTTGTACTTCTGCGGTGCAGGCACGCACCCGGGTGCGGGCGTGCCAGGCGTGGTGACTTCTGCCAAAGTGGTCGAGCGTTTGATGTTTGGAGCCGTGGCATGAGTCTTCACCTGACAAGCCCGCAGCGCGCCATCACAGCGCAGCAAGTGGTGAATGCGCAGGCTGTGATGGACGCACACGCCCGGTCCTTTTCATGGGCGGCGCGATTTTTATTGCCTGAGGCCAGGCGGGACGCAGCGCAACTCTACGCGTTTGCCCGATTGGCCGATGATTTGGCCGACGAAGAGGCACTGGGTGAATGGGCCGATCGCATGGCGCAATTGCAGGCATTGGAAAGCAGTGCGCTCAACCCTGATACGGGCATCGAGCTGGGGCATCAAGTTGGCAAGATGCTGCTTTCAAAAGGTGTCAGCGCGGCGGTGATTCGTAATTTCATGGACTGTTTGAGTCAGGACGCCAACCCACGCCGCATCCAGACGACAGAAGAACTTTTGCAGTTTGCCTACGGCGCTGCGGGTACTGTCGGGCAAATGATGTGCCCCATTTTGGGCGCTGCCAGCAAAGCACAACCCTACGCGACGGCGTTGGGTGTGGGGATGCAGCTCACCAATATTGCGCGCGACGTGGTGGAAGACGCAGCGCGGGGCCGTTGCTACATCCCGGCACAATGGGGTGTTAGCGCCGAGGCTTTACACGCACCACACAGCCCAGCACAAGCAGCGCAAAGCTTTACGGCCATCCAGAAGCTGCTGAATCTGGCAGACGACTTTTATGCCTACTCGCAACAAGGCTTTGATCACATACCTGCTGGCAACCGCCGGGCCATCCGCATTGCAGCAGCCTTGTACCGGGGCATCGGGCAAAAAATTCTGGGCTTGGGTGCTGCCCACTATTGGCGCGGCAGAACATCGCTTGGGCGATTTGAAAAAATAAAATTAATCGTTGCCTGCTACACAGGTGCAAACAAATTTCCCAGCACAGCGGTAAGGGATGTGGTGGGCAATGACTTGAAACACCTGGCGCTGATTCCGGGGTTCCCGGCCAGCGTTTGATGCGCTACTCATGTCATTTGACATCGTCATTGTCGGTGGAGGCCTGAGCGGTTTAGCGCTGGCGGCCGAACTGGCGCAAGCTGAGTTTTCAAAGCTGCGGGTGTTGGTGCTGGAGCAACGTCAAAGCTACGTGCGCGACCGTACGTGGAGTTATTGGAAAACGCCACGAAGCCCAGCACACCGCTATAGCCACCTGGAGCGCCAGCAATGGACGCAATGGCGCGTGCGGCAAGGTGAGCGCCTTCAGCAGCAGGGGTCTCCCAAGGCCAACAATGCTGGTAAAGCAGCTTGTTATTGCACACTCGATAGCGACGTTTTCTATTCAAGTGCACTGCATGCCATCTCGCAAAGCGGTCATGTTCAATTGCGCCTGGGCACATCGGTACGACAAATAGCAGGTGGAGACACGCCAAGCGTAGAAACCAGCGACGGCGAGGTGATACGCGCCGGGTGGGTATTTGACGCACGCCCGCCAAGGCACAACAACACAAGCCGCTTGGTGCAGCAATTTGTGGGTTACGAGATAAAAACGGACCGTGATGTATTCGACCCCGCAGCGGTTGAGTTGATGCATTTCCATCCCAGCGCCGCAGGCCTGCACTTTTTTTATGTATTGCCTTACAGCCCGCGCAACGCCCTGGTTGAGACCACCTGGATTTCTCCCGCATCCCATCAGCCAGACTTTGCCGCCGAGTTGCAGCAATTTATAACAAGCGCCGTTGGTTCGGCGGCCTATGAGGTGGTCTACCAGGAAAAAGGCTCGCTCAACCTGAGCCTGAACCACACTGCGCCGGACAATGCATTGCATGTAGCGCCTTTGGGGCGCGGGGCCGGAACCTTGCGCGCGTCAACCGGGTACGCTTTTTTAGAGACGCTGGAGCACGTCGAGAAAATAGCCATGTCCCTTGAAAGCCACGCCAGCAGGGACGAACTAAAAACGTGGGTACCCACGGCATTCAAGCGCCGGGCCCTGGATGCGTGGATGGACGAGGTATTTTTGAAAGTGCTGGAACGCGACTGGCGCAAAAGTCCGTGGTACTTTATGCAATTGTTTGAGCGGCTTGATCCAGACACCATGGTCGCATTTTTAAGCGGTAAAGCCAATTGGCGGCAACGGCTGTTGGTAGCTGGCGCTCTGCCAACCTTGCCTTTTGCGGCGCAGGCGCTGTCCGCATGGATTGACCGCGCGCCAGTAGTCCTGGGAGCGCGTCGCTGATGCCGGGGCGACTATTTTTCAGGCAGCCATTTACTTGGGTCACGCTGGCAACGCTAGCCATGCTTTCCGTACTGGCTTTAGCCACGCTACGTTACCTCGACCAAAGCTTTGCGCAAGCTGGGCTATGGCTTTTTGCAGGCCTGACTTTAACGACCGGCTTCTTCCATGGCGCTCTCGATATCGTACTGCTGCAGCGCCAGTTTGCCGGCGCACGCCGCCTGGCAGGCGCTGCCATTTTGTATATCGCAGCGGCTGTGCTGCTGGCGATGCTGTGTTTGCAAAGCGGCTGGCTGATGGTGCTGATACTGCTGCTCATGTCGGTTTGGCATTTCGGCGAGCCGTATGGGCGTTGGGCGAGAAGTGCCTGGGCACAGGGCGCATGGGTGCATCGCGTCATTGCGGGTGGCGCGCCCGTGATGCTGCCCGCACTGATCTCAGCTCAAGCGCTGCAAGCTGTTCTGCCGATCGCTGTTGGCCCGGACGCGGCATGGGCGTGGACGATCTGGCAAACGTTGGCGTGGCTCTGGGTAGGCCTGTGCGGAGTGGGACTGGCCGTGTTGCGTCAACGGCTGTTCAGCAAACCACTTTGGGCAGAAGTCGCCGTCGTTTTTGTACTCAATCTGGCTCTGTCGCCGCTCATGGCTTTCTCAATTTACTTTGGCGTGCTTCATTCAGCTGCGCACATTTTCAGGATTGCCACCAGGCACCGTCACGGCGCGGCCATCGGGCAGGCAAATGTCCGCTATCGCACGCTCAATCAGCGAAGCGGTGTAGCCATCGTTGTCACCAGCCTGGCTACTTTGGTGCTGATGCTTGTGTTGGCCTGGTACTTGCCGCTTGCGCCTGTCGCTGCCAGTGAAGACCACCGCCTGCTCACGTGGCTGCTTGTGGCTCTGACAGCTGTCACCCTGCCCCATCTGGTGCTGGTCAGCCGCAACGCGCATTGGCTGACGGCCCAATCGTCTGCGAACCCGCTCTAGTCCTGTGCGCCCTGGGTGTCGTCTCCCGCGAATCGGGGTTGCAACGTGCCCCGGAGGCATCTGACATGCGGGGGATATGTCGCTTCGGGCCGTCCTATCCGGGCGCTTGATGCAAAAAATTGCGCAGCTGCCAGCGCCATCCCGCCAAAACTTGGAACACTTCCTGCTTGCTGCACTGCACCATCCTCTTGATGCGCAGACACACTGAAAGAAGGAGCACCCCATGCTGGACCGCACCACGACCACCTTCTCGCACGTCAAACCCGGCGACACGCCCTTTGTGTCGGGCGGCTTGCGTGACTTCTTTCTTTACCGTGACCTGGGCATCGCCGAGGCAACGCACGGAAAAGTGATCGCGCACCTGGTCAAGGCCAACATGGCACCGGAAACGGGCACAGGGTGGCACCGTCATGCGGCGGATTTCCAGATTGTGTACATGCTCAAAGGCTGGGCGCGCTTCATGTACGAAGACCAGGAAACCCTGGTCGAGGCCGGCGACGTGGTGCACCAGCGTCCGGGCATCAAGCACTTTCTGTTCGACTACTCGCCAGACATGGAGTACCTGGAGATTGTCTCGCCGGCGGATTTCACGTCAATTGACGTGGAGCCGGTCTGCGAGATTCCAGCCCCAACGCCCTGGAAATAGCTGAAGAGTTGTCATGCCGGACCTGATCCGGCATCCATGTTTGTTGGCTGCCAGCTTCGTTCACAGCGTATTGGCTGGCTAGCAAGCCGGGGGTAGCCCGGCTTGTTGGCAAGCAACCAAAGCACAAGTCATCAAACACGGACCCGGATCGGTCCGGGATGACAGGCAGAGAAGTCTGGGTTTTGGGGACGAACCAGCCAGTGGAGGCTGACCTCGCCAAGGTCAAAGCTTGGTCTCTGGCGTCTCGTCTTCTTCAGAAGGCCAGTCGCGAATATAGGCCTTGAGCATCTTGTTCTCGAAGTTCTGTCCGTCAACCACCGCCTTGGCCACGTCGTAGAACGAAATCACGCCTTCGAGCACCTTTTTATTGAGCACCGGCATGTAGCGCGCATGGCGCCCCAGCATCATGCGGCGGACCTCGTCGATCTCGGTGTCGGGGGTGCAGGTCAGCGGCGCGTCGTCCATGGCGGTGCGCACCTGCGTGCCGCCGATCTCGCCGCCATTTTTGACGATACACAGGATGACCTCGCGGAAAGTCAGCATGCCGACCAGGTCGCCATGCTCCATGACGACGAGCGAGCCGATGTCTTTTTCCGCCATGATCTGGGTCGCTTTGGCCAGCGGCTCGTCAGGCTGGACGGTGTACAGGGTGTTGCCTTTGACGCGCAGGATATCTAGGACTTTCATGGGGCGCTCCTCTGGAATTTTTCTCGGCAGTCTGAAGGTTTTCCCCGGGTGCCGCCCGGCGGGACATTCAGTCCAAATATAGCCCACAATGCCCCATCAAGCCATCGCGATTTGTTTCAGGGTGCTTGCACTTTCCGCCGCCCTTTTTTGTCCTCACTGGAGACTTCATGTCTGGCTACTCTGACCCGGGCTTCGACACGCTGGCCCTGCATGCCGGCGCAGCGCCTGACCCAAGCACCGGTGCACGCGCCGTGCCCATCCACCTGACCACCTCGTTTGTCTTCGAGTCCAGCGACCACGCCGCCTCTTTGTTCAACCTCGAGCGTGCCGGTCACGTCTATTCACGCATCAGCAACCCGACCAATGCGGTGCTGGAGCAGCGGGTCTCGGCGCTTGAAGGCGGCATAGGCGCGATCACCACCGCCAGCGGCCAGGCAGCGCTGCACCTGAGCATTGCCACGCTGATGGGTGCAGGCTCGCATATTGTGGCGTCCACCGCGTTGTATGGCGGCAGCCAGAACCTGCTCCACTACACCATGCGGCGCTTCGGCATTGAAACGACGTTTATCAAACCCGGCGACATCGACGGCTGGCGCGCCGCCGTGCGGCCCAACACCAAACTGTTTTTCGGCGAAACCGTCGGCAACCCCGGCCTGGACGTGCTGGACATGCCCACCGTGTCAAGCATCGCGCACGAGGCCGGCGTGCCGCTGCTGGTGGACTCGACCCTGACCTCGCCCTGGCTGATCAAGCCTTTCGAGCACGGTGCCGACCTGGTCTACCACTCGGCCACCAAGTTTTTGAGCGGCCACGGCACGGTCATCGGCGGCATCGTGGTCGATGGCGGCAGCTTCGACTGGGAAGGCCCCAAGTCAGCCGGAAAATTTACCGAACTGACCGAGGCCTACGACGGTTTCCACAACATGGTGTTTACCGAAGAAAGCACGGTGGGCGCGTTTTTGCTGCGTGCCCGCCGCGAAGGCCTGCGCGACTTCGGCGCCTGCATGAGCCCGCATACCGCCTGGCTGATCCTGCAGGGCATCGAGACCCTGCCACTGCGCATGGCGCGCCACATGTCCAATACCGAAAAAGTGGTGGCTTTTCTTGCCAGCCACCCGCTGGTCTCGCGCGTTGGTCACCCCATGCTCGAATCGCACCCGAGCCATGAACTCGCGAAAAAACTGCTGCCGCGCGGCGCCGGTTCGGTGTTCAGTTTCGACATCAAGGGTAATCGCGAACAAGGCAAGGCCTTCATCGAAACGCTCAAGGTGTTCAGCCACCTGGCCAACGTCGGTGATTGCCGCAGCCTGGTGATTCACCCAGCCAGCACCACGCACTTCCGCATGAGCGACGAGGCGCTGGCGGCCGGTGGTATCACCCAGGGGACCATCCGCCTGAGCATCGGACTGGAAGACCCCGACGATTTGATCGACGATCTGAAGCGGGCGTTGAAGGCCGCCGAGAAAGCCGGGGCCTGAGCATGTACCTCACCGTCAATGGCCACAACACCTATTGCTACACCGGTGGCAAGCCTTTCGACGCCGCCAAACCTTCGGTGGTGTTTATCCACGGCGTGCTCAACGACCACAGCGTGTGGATTCTGCAAAGCCGCTACCTCGCCCACCACGGCTGGAACGTGCTGGCGGTGGACCTGCCGGGCCACTGCCGCAGCGCCGGCGAGGCGCCATCCAGCGTCGAGGAGGCGGCTGGCTTTGTGGCGGGCTTGCTCGATGCGGCAGGCCTGAAGCGGGCCGCGCTGATCGGCCACAGCTGGGGCGCGCTGATCGCACTGGAAACTGCCGCCCAGCTGAAAGACCGCATCAGCCACCTGGTGCTGGTCGGTACCGCCTACCCGATGAAGGTCTCGCAGGCGCTGCTGGACGCGTCGCTGAACGAGCCGATGAAGGCCTTGAAGATGATCAACGTGTTTTCGCGCAGCACCCTCGCCCCGCCACCCTCGGTACTGGGCCCCGGCACCTGGGTGTACGGCGCCAGCATGGCGCTGGGACGCCGTGTGCTGGCCAGCAATACCAGGGTCAACGTCTTTCACCGCGGCTTCATGGCTTGTGACAGCTATGCCAACGGTGAAGCGGCCATTGCGCAGATCACTGCGCCGGTGCTGTTTGTGCTCGGTACGCAAGACCAGATGACGCAAGCCAGGGCGGCACAGCCGCTGATCGACAAGGCAAAAGCCAGCGGCAAAACCGTGCTGCTGGTCAAGGTGCCCGTCGGCCATCACCAGATGACCGAGGCGCCTGAAGAGACGCTGGTTGCGATGCGGGATTTCCTCAAAACTCGCTGATCTGGGTAAAGACCGAGGCGACAGCCGAACAAACCGAACCCGGCCTTGACCCGGCGCGGCACTCATCTATTTCAAACCATTTCGTTTAAATTTAGACTGAATGGTAATCTCCTGTCTTCATCCACGACTTCACAAACTAATTCCATGACACATTCACGCCGCACCTTTGTCATTCAAGCTGTCAGCGCCACTGGCGCGCTGGCTGTCACGGGCCTCGCGCTGGCCCAGACGACCGCCGCACCGCCCATGGTCAAAGACACCGACGCCAACGCTGTTGCGCTGGGTTACAAGACAGACGGCAGCAAGACCGACTCCAAAAAATACCCCAAGTACGCCGCAAGCCAGAACTGCGCCAACTGCGCGCTCTACCAGGGCAAAGCCACCGACGCAGCCGCTGCCTGCCCGCTGTTTGCCGGCAAACAGGTGGCAGCCAAAGCCTGGTGCAGCGCCTGGGCGAAAAAAGCCGCTTGATGCCTGTTCGCGAACGGTCGGACCAGCCCCTCGGCTTGGCCAACGTATCGCGAGTCATTGAGATGGCCTGGGAGGACCGCACCCCCTTCGAGGCGATAGAACTGCAGTTCGGACTCAGCGAGTCTGCGGTCATCGCCTTGATGCGCCGCGAGTTGCAACGCAGCTCTTTCCGGATGTGGCGTATCCGGGTCAGGGCACGGGCCACCAAACACGCGGCACTGAGCCCGGCCACTACCCGGCACAGGGCCAGCCACACACGCCAGGCCTGAAGGCTGCCGCACTGCGGCTGCTCTGCATGCCAAAATCACTGCATGCTTGATGCCTACGCTTTTGCGATCACTCCACCCGTTACGCCCGAACGTGCGGCGCAAATCGCCACCAACTTTGACCTGCGCGCCCTGCCGCCCGACTTCTACGCCAACCCCTACCCCGTCTATGCCTTGCTGCGCGAAACCGAGCCGGTCAAGCGCATGCCCGACGGCTCCTACTTTCTGACGCGTTACGCCGACATCGTGGCCGTGTACCGGGATGCGCAGACCTTCAGCTCCGACAAGAAGGTGGAGTTCACGCCGAAGTACGGCGCGGGCGCCCCACTGCTGGCGCACCACACCACCAGCCTGGTCTTCAACGACCCGCCGCTGCACACCCGCGTGCGCAAGCTCATCATGGGCGCGCTGACCCGGCGTGCAATTGCCGACATGGAGCCCGGGCTGATCGCCCTGGTCGATGGCCTGCTCGATGCCATCGAAGCCCAAGGTGGCGGCGATTTGATCGAAGACTTTGCCTCGGCGATCCCGGTGGAGATCATCGGCAACCTGCTGGGCGTGCCGCACGCCGACCGCGCGCCGCTGCGCGACTGGTCGCTGGCCATCCTGGGCGCACTGGAGCCCAAACTCACGCCCGAGCAGGAGGCAGTGGGCAACCGCAGCGCCAGCGAGTTCACGGCCTACCTCAAGACCCTGGTGGCGGAACGCCGGCAACATCCGGGCGATCCGGAGCATGACGTGCTGACAAGGCTGATCCAGGGTGAGGATGCTGGCGAGAGACTCAGCGAAGCGGAACTGCTGCAAAACTGTGTGTTCATCCTCAACGCCGGGCATGAGACCACCACCAACCTGATCGGCAATGCGCTGGTAACGCTGCATGAGTGGCCAGCAGCGAAGGCTGAATTGCTATTAAAAGTGAAGCGCCTTACGCATGACCAGAAAGGGCCGGAGGCCGATTTGACTCTTGAAATTGATGAGTTTCTGCGTTTTGAGTCGTCCAACCAGCTCGGCAACCGCCGCGCGCTCAAGGCCTGCAGCGTCGGCGGCGTGGACTTGCCAGAAGGTGCGCTGCTGACCTTGTGTGTAGGCGCGGCGAATCGCGACCCGGCGCAGTTTGATCACCCCGAGCAGCTCGATTTGCAGCGCGAGGTCAACCGCCACCTGGCGTTTGGCTTCGGCATTCACCAGTGCGCCGGGCTGAGCCTGGCGCGGCTGGAAGGCCGCATCGCGGTTGGGCGTTTTTTGCAGCGCTTTCCCGGCTACCGGCTGACCGGGGCTCCGCTGCGCGGCGGTCGGGCGCGCTTTCGCGGTTTCTTGAAAGCCCCGTTTTCCACAGCGTGATCTGGCTATCATGGCAAAACAACCCACCGGAGACACCCGATGACTACAAACACCTCCAGCGGCCCCGCACCCAGGGACGCCAAAGCCTTCAGAAGCTTCGCCGAGTTTTACCCCTTCTACCTGAGCGAACACAGCAACCGCAGCTGCCGCCGTTTGCACTTTGTCGGTACCACGCTGGTGCTGCTTTGTCTGGCGGCGCTGATCGCCACGGGCAACCCCTGGTGGTTGCTGGCCGGGCTGCTGTGCGGCTACGGTTTTGCCTGGGTCGGGCATTTCGGCTTCGAGAAGAACAAACCTGCTTCTTTCAAGCGCCCGCTCTACAGCTTCATGGGCGACTGGGTCATGTACAAGGACATCTGGACCGGCAAGGTCAAGATCTGATGGCGAACGACACCATCCCCATGCAGCTCGACGCCCGGGCTATCGACATCCTGTCGGGCATCACCACCGCCACGCTGACCACGCTGCTGCTGAAAAAGGGCCTGCGCAACGTCTGGCTGCGCGGCGCTCGGCCGTTGCGCGCCGGACAGCCGCGGCTGGTGGGACGTGCTTTCACCCTGCGGTTTGTACCCGCGCGCGAAGACCTCGCCACGCCGGCGTCCTGGGCCTCGCCGATCTCGACCCGCGCCGCGATTGAAGACATGCCGGCAGGCTGCATCGCCGTGGTGGACGCCATGGGTGTGGCGGACGCCGGCATCTTCGGCGACATCCTCTGCGCACGCATGCAAAAGCGCGGCGTCGCCGCATTGGTCACCGACGGCGTGGTGCGGGACCAGGCCGGCGTGCTGGCCACCGGCCTGCCGGTCTGGTGCAATGGCACCGCCGCGCCGCCCTCGGTGGCCGGTCTGACCTTTGTCGCCTGGCAGCAGCCGATTGCCTGCGGCGGCGTGGCGGTGTTTCCTGGCGATGTGGTGGTGGTCGATGACGACGGCGCGGTGCTGATCCCGGCTGCGCTGCTGGAAGAGATGCTGATACTGGCACCCGAGCAGGAACGGCTGGAGACCTGGATCATGGCCGAGGTGGACAAGGGTGCCGCCCTGCCGGGCCTGTACCCGCCGAATGCCGAGAACAAGGCGCGTTATGAAGCGTCTAAAAAAGCCCGCGAGTAAGGCTGCGCCTGCTTCACGATTATTGTCATTTTCATAACAGGTCGCGCAGCTGCAGCATGGGGAAACGGCCGTTTTCCCATAAGTTTTCCATCGACGGATCGCGGCTCAGCAGCAGTTGCGCCATCAGTGGCTCCAGCGCGGTAGCGTCTGGATCGGCCAGCATCAGGTAACGCGCTTCCTTCTCGTCGTCCGGGTCGGTCAGCTGGCCAATCCAGTCCAGCGACATCAGCGTTTCCAGCACAGGTTCGAGCTGAAGCACATCCACCTGCAGGGCTTTCGCGAGTTCAGAGGCTTCCATCCCGATGCGCGTGGTGCTGCGCGCATGGTGCAGTTGCTGTAGCAGCTCCACCGCCAGCTGGAACTGCCAGCCGTGGCTGTTGCCGCGACGCGCCACGCCCGCCAGAAGGCTGGGCAGGTAGGCGGCAATCACCGCACCCAGCAACACAATCACCCAGGCCACATAAATCCAGACCAGCAGGATCGGCAAGGTCGCAAAAGCGCCGTAGACCAGCGAATAGGTCGGCACGCTGCTCAGGTACAAGGTCAGTGCTTTTTTTGCAAGTTCGATGCCGGCCGCCACAAACAGGCCGCCCGCCCAGGCATGGGCCCAGCGCACAAAGGTGTTGGGCACGTAACGGTAAAGCGCCGCTATACCGCCAGCCAGCAGGAAAAACTGCAGGATGTCCAGAAACACGCGCAGCCCGCCCGGCACGGCGCTGACCGCCCCGCGCGAGCCCGAGACCACATAAGAGGTGACGGCCAGGCTGGCGCCCAGCACCAGCGGGCCCAGCGTGATGGCCGCCCAGTAAATCAGCACACGTTGGGCCAGCGGCCGCGGCTTTTTGACGCGCCAGATGCCATTGAGCGTGCGGTCTATGGTCAGGATCAGCGCAATGGCCGTGCCCAGCAGTACCGTCAGGCCGACCACCCCCAGCTTGTTGGCCTGGCGCGCGAACTGCGTGAGGTAGCCCAGCACCTGGCGCGAGATGTTGTCGGGGATCAGGCTGTTGACCAGCCAGACCTGCAGCGCGCCCTGTAGCTTGGAGAACATCGGAAAAGCCGTGAAGATGGCCAGCGCCACGGTGAAAAACGGCACCAGCGCAATGGTGGTGGTAAAGGTCAGGCTGCTGGCCGTCAGGCCCATGTGGTCTTCGCGAAAGCGCTGGCGCAAGGTCAAGGCGGTGTCGCGCCAGGGAAAACGCGACAGGTCGGTCCAGAACTCCTGGAAAGACCGCTGCAGGGACTGCGGGAATTTCATCCCCGGTATCATGCCATCGACCCGCGCAATTGCTGACCCCCTCCTCCATGAACAAAACAACACAAATAGACGCCACCCGCTGGCTGGCCCTGGGCAGCCTGGGCGGCCTGATCGTCCTGGGCCTGGCCTGGGAAATGTGGCTGGCGCCGCTGCGACCGGGCGGCTCGCTGCTGGCCCTGAAGGTGTTACCGCTGTGTTTCCCGTTGGCCGGCCTGCTGAAAAACCGCATGTACACCTACCGCTGGCTCAGCCTGATGGTGTGGCTGTATTTCACCGAAGGCGCGGTGCGCGCCTGGAGCGACAAACCCCCAGGCAACTACCTGGCGATGATCGAGGTGGCACTGTGCCTGCTGCTGTTTACCGCCTGCGCGATGCATGTGCGCGTGCGCCTGAAAAACGCCAAGGCAACCCAGGCGGCCGCCTGAGAAAATACCGGGACCCATGGAAAAACTTCTGAATGACTTGCGCGCCATCGTTGGCGCCCCGCATGTCCTGGCCGACGGCGACCTGAGCGCCTTTGAGCTGGACTGGCGCAAGCGCTCACGCGGCAAGGCGCTGGCAGTGGTCCGGCCTGGCAACACAGCGGAGGTCGCGGCCGCTGTGAAGGCCTGCGCGGCCGCCGGCATCAGCCTGGTGCCGCAAGGTGGCAACACCGGCCTGGTGGGCGGCTCCATCCCTGACGACACGGGCCGTCAGGTGGTCATGAGCCTGCAGCGCATGAACGCAGTGCGCGCGTTAGACAAAGCCAACCTCACCGTGACGGTCGAGGCCGGCTGCATTTTGCAGACCCTGCAGGAAGCTGCGGAAAAAGCCGGCTTCCTGTTTCCCCTGAGCCTGGCCGCCGAAGGCAGTTGCACCCTGGGCGGTAACCTCGGCAGCAATGCCGGCGGAACGCAGGTGGTGCGTTACGGCAATGCGCGCGATTTGTGCCTGGGCCTGGAAGTGGTCACCGCGCAGGGCGAGGTCTGGGAAGGCCTCTCCGGCCTGCGCAAGGACAATACCGGTTACGACCTGCGCGACCTGTTCATCGGCAGTGAGGGTACGCTGGGTATCATCACCGCCGCCACCATGAAGCTCTACCCCATGCCGGCGGCGCAACTGACCGCCTGGGCGGCCGTGCCGTCGATGGAAGATGCCGTCACCCTGCTCGGGCTGGCACACCGGCACCTGGGTGCTGGCCTGACCGGGTTTGAAGTGATGGGTCAATTTGCGCTGAGCCTGGTGGCCAAACATTTTCCCCAGCAACGCATACCGTTCACCGATAACGTATCGGCGCAGGGCCGCCCCAAGCCGGATACAGCCCCCTCGGGGGGCAGCGAACCACACGAAGTGGGGAGCGTGGGGGCTTATTTTGTTTTGCTTGAAAACTCCGACCACGAGTCAGAGAGTCACGCCCGGGAACAATTTGAACGCCTGCTGGAAACCGCCATGGAAGAAGGTTGCGTGACCGATGCGGTGGTGGCGGAAAACCTGCAGCAGGCGCATCAGCTCTGGCATATCCGCGAGAGCATTCCGCTGGCGCAGGCCGAAGAAGGCCTGAACATCAAGCACGACATCTCGGTCGCGGTCTCGCGCATTCCAGAGTTTGTGCGGGTCACCGACGAGTTGCTGGCCCAGGCTATTCCCGGCATGCGCCTCGTCAACTTCGGCCACTTGGGCGACGGCAACCTGCACTACAACGTACAGGCGCCCGCCGATGGCGACCCCGCTGCCTTCCTGCGCGAGCAGGAAGAACGCGTCAACACGCTGGTGTATGACTCGGTGCAGGCTTTCGGCGGCTCGATCTCGGCCGAACACGGGGTCGGCAGCCTCAAAGTCGGCAAGCTCGAAAAGCACAAATCACCAGTCGCACTCGGCATGATGCGCGCCATCAAGCAGGCGCTGGACCCGGACAACCGCATGAATCCGGGGCGGGTGCTGCGTCGATAACGCACCATTGATACGCATACAAGATGCGCATACAATTAGCACAAACTCCTGGAGTCAGCCATGCATGGTTTTAGCGGTGCTCCCAAAAAAGCAACCAACCTGTCCTTGAACGCCAAAGTGCTGGAAGCGGCGCGCGCACTCGGAATGAATGTATCGCAGACCGTTGACACGCTGCTGGCCGAAGAGGTCAAGCGGGTCTATTGGGAAAAATGGAACGAACGAAATAAGGGTGCGATTGACGCATACAACGAGCGTATCCGCGAGCATGGCATATGGGGCGCGAAATACCGCACCTTTGCCCGCAGCCTCGGAGACGACCGCGCTAGCGGCAAAGTCAAGAAAGCTGCATAAAGCATGGCGCGCTTCGACGTTTATTCCAACCCCGATAAATCCGAACACCAGCACACGCCGTTTGTGCTTGACGTGCAGAACGACCATTTGAGCGGCGTTGAAACACGCATTGTTATTCCGTTGCGCGATGCGCAGGCGCATGGCAGTCGGCTTGAGCGCGTGCACCCGGCTTTTTCGATCAAGGGCCGTGATGTCGTGCTGGATACCCCCACCATGGCCACCTTTCCACGAGCCTGGCTGCACACACCCGTGGCCAGTCTGGCCCCCCAGCGAGCCACCGTTCAGGACGCGCTGGACACACTTTTTGGAAGCTACTGATTCATGCCTGGTCCCATCCGCTCCCAGTACGAAGACTTCATGCGCCATGTGGACAGCCAAGGCGTGTTCAAGGCCGACCGCACCGGCACCGGCACCAAAAGCGTGTTTGGCTACCAGATGCGCTTCGACCTCAGCGAGGGCTTTCCGCTGGTGACCACCAAAAAAGTCCACCTCAAATCCATCGTGCACGAACTGCTGTGGTTTCTGCAGGGCTCCAGCGACAACAACTGGCTGAAAGAACGCGGCGTGACCATCTGGGACGAATGGGCGCGCGAGAACGGTGACCTCGGCCCGGTCTACGGCGTGCAATGGCGCAGCTGGCCCACGCCAGACGGCGGTCACATCGACCAGATTTCCGACGTCATCAAGACGCTCAAGACCAACCCGGACTCACGCCGCATCATCGTCAGCGCCTGGAACGTCGCCGACCTGTCCAAGATGGCGCTGATGCCCTGCCACGCGTTTTTCCAGTTTTATGTGGCCCCTGCCACCGAGCCCGGCGGCAAAGGCAAGCTCAGCTGCCAGCTCTACCAGCGCAGTGCCGATATTTTCCTGGGCGTGCCTTTCAACATCGCCAGCTACGCCCTGCTGACCCACATGGTGGCGCAGCAATGCGACCTGGACGTCGGCGACTTCATCTGGACTGGCGGCGACTGCCATATCTACAGCAACCATGCCGAGCAGGTGGGCCTGCAACTGGCCCGTGCGCCCTTCCCCTACCCGACGCTGAACATCAAGCGTAAGCCGGCTTCGATTTTTGATTACGAATTTGATGATTTCGAGTTTCTGGATTACCAGCACCATGCGGGGATCAAAGCGCCGGTCGCGGTCTGACTGCCTGAGTCTCTGACGTGACCCGCATCAACCTCATCTACGCCCGCGCCAGCAACGGCGTGATCGGCCGTGACGGCGTCATGCCCTGGCATTTGCCGGAAGACCTGGCGCATTTCAAGCAACTGACCCATGGCCATCCCGTCATCATGGGTCGCAAGACCTGGGACTCGCTGCCGCCGAAGTTCCGCCCTCTGCCGGGACGCGCCAACATCGTGATCACGCGGCAGAAGGACTGGCAGGCAGACGGTGCACAACGCGCCGATAGCTTGATGCAAGCATTGCAACTGGCTGCGCCGTCGCCCGACATCTGGGTAATAGGTGGCGGCCAGATCTATGCGCAGGCAAAGTCATTGGCTAAACGCGTTGAAGTTACCGAAATTGCGCAAGATTACGAAGGTGATGCCTTCGCGCCGATGCTTGGATCAGCTTTGCGAGAAGTCTCGAGGAAAACTCACGTCTCGTCCAACGGTATGCCTTTTAGTTTTGTTACTTACAACAGGCAGCACATGGACACTCCTCAGGTCAAGAAGTGGATTTCACGATTGCGGAACTCGCGGGGAAGTTAGGTCTGCGGAAAGAATCGTGGCTGCAGCGACGTCATCGCCATCTTCTTATCTGGCCGTCCAATGTCTATCAACTGAGAAAATCATGAAAATCGCCACCTGGAATGTCAACTCGCTGGCCGTGCGCCTGCCGCAAGTGCTGGACTGGCTGGCCGCGAATCCGGTCGATGCGCTGTGCCTGCAGGAGCTCAAACTCAGCGACGACAAGTTTCCGCTGGAGGCGCTGGCTGCGGCCGGCTACCAGAGCGCAGTGTTCGGGCAGAAGACCTACAACGGCGTGGCCATCCTGAGCCGCGCACCGGCGCGCAACATCGTCAAAAACATCGTCGGCTTCAGCGACGAGCAGTCGCGCGTGATCGCCGTGACGCTGGATACACCGCAGGGCGAGCTGCGCCTGGTCAACGCTTACTTCGTCAACGGCCAGGCGCCCGGCACCGACAAGTTTGCCTACAAGATGAAGTGGCTGGACGGCCTGCGCAACTGGCTGCGGGACGAGTTGGCGGCGCAGCCGAAGCTGGTGCTGGTCGGCGACTTCAACATCACCTTCGACGACCGCGACACCTACGACGCCGAGGGCCTGCGCGAGACCATCCACCACACCACCGAGGAGCGCGAGCACCTGAAGGCGCTGCTGGGGCTGGGCCTGCACGATGCCTTCCGGCTGTTCGAGCAGCCGGAAAAAAGCTACTCCTGGTGGGACTACCGCGAGATGGCCTTTCGCCGCAACCGCGGCCTGCGCATCGACTACA
>NZ_JBDNGU010000002.1:0-1460 GCF_041689105.1 Polaromonas sp.
AATTCCCGCTCACCGCCCTTGCCCACGTGGAAGGGCGAGGCATTGATGACCGCCAGCATTTCGGCGCCAGCTTCTTTGGCCAGCCGGGCCGGTTCTTCAAACCAGGCGTCCTCGCAGATCAGCAAGCCGATACGCACTGCGCCGGCGCCCTCGCCCGCCTCGAATACGCAAACCCCCTGGCCCGGCGTGAAATAACGGCGCTCGTCGAACACCTGGTAATTGGGCAGCTCACGCTTGGCATAGCTGGCGATCACCGCCCCCTCGCGCAGCACCCGGGCGGCGTTGTGCCGCTGCTGCACCTCGACGCTTTTGGTCCGCAAACCCTTGCCGCTGTCGCCGTGGGTGGGTGTGCCCACCACCACCGTCAGGCCCTTTAACCCGGCCAGCTCACGGGCGATGTGATTCACGGCATCATCACAGGCTTCGATGAAAGAGCGGCGCAAAAACAGGTCTTCGGCGGCATAACCGCAAATCGCCATCTCGGGCGTCAGCAGCAGGCGCGCACCATCGGCATACGCCGTGCGGGCGGCATCAATGATTTTTTGTGCATTGCCGGGCATGTCGCCCACGCAGTAGTTCAATTGGGCAACGCAGATTTTGAGAGTCATGGAAAAAGAAAAAACGGTAGGTGCTGTGGCTGAAAACGATTATGTCATTCGCGTCCTGAACTCGCCGGGGCAAGTCGATGCCAAGCTCTGGAACGACCTGCTCGCCCTGCAGGACCCGACCAGCGGGGTCAACCCCTTCATGCGCCACGAGTACCTGAGCGCCATGCACGACAGCGGCAGCGCCACGCCAGCCACCGGCTGGACCGCCGGGTTTTTCACCCTGTCCTGCGGCGATGAACTGGTGGGCGCCTGCGCGCTGTACCTGAAGGACCACTCCTACGGCGAATACGTCTTCGACCACGCCTGGGCCAACGCCTACCACCGGCACGGCCTGGCCTACTACCCCAAAGCGCTGGTCGCGCCACCTTTCACGCCCGTGCCGGGCCCCCGCCTGTTGGCGCGCGACGCCGCAGCACGCACCCTGCTGGTCAAGGCGCTGGTGGCCTGGTGCAGCGAGCAAAAGCTCTCCTCCCTTCACCTGTTGTTTGCCAGCGATGCGGATGTAGCAGCTTGCGAAGAAGCCGGCTTGATGCTGCGCCACGACGTGCAGTTTCACTGGACTGGCCAACCCGCAGGTTACCGTGATTTCGACGACTTCCTGATGTCGCTGAGCCAGGACAAGCGCAAAAAAATCCGCCAGGAGCGGCGCAAGGTGCTTGAAGCCGGGGTGACCTTTCGCTGGTCGCTGGGGAAGGACATTTCCGCGAACGACTGGGACTTCTTCTACAGCTGCTACGAACGCACTTATTACGAACACGGCAACGCCCCCTACCTGAGCCGCGACTTCTTCCAGCGCATGCAGGACACCATGCCGGAGAACTGGCTGCTGTTTGTGGCCGAGCGCGGCGACAG
>NZ_JBDNGU010000003.1:0-18507 GCF_041689105.1 Polaromonas sp.
GCAGGCTGCCGCAGTGTTTGTGCTCCAGACCCTGTTTGGAGCGCAAAAATACTTCCCAAAGAGGCCAGTCGTTTTGCCTGACTCCCTCTCCCGCTGGGAGAGGGTTGGGGTGAGGGCTCTTCGTCATGCCGCCTCCTTCAGTGCCCGTGCCCGCTGTTTGGCTGCGTAGGCCTGCGCTGCATCACGCACCCACTGGCCGTCTTCATGTGCCTTCACGCGATTGGCCAGGCGCTCCTTGTTGCAGGGGCCGTTGCCGTTGACCACGGCCCAGAAATCGTCCCAGTCGATCGCGCCGTAATCGTGCTGCTGGCGTTTTTCGTTCCATGTCAGATCGGGGTCGGGTAGCGTCACGCCCAGAATCGCGGCTTGCGGCACAGTGGCATCGACAAACTTCTGGCGCAGGTCGTCGTTGGAGATGCGCTTGATGCCCCAGCGCATGCCCTGCGCGCCGTTGGTGCTGTCGGCATCGGGCGGGCCGAACATCGCCAGTACCGGCCACCACCAGCGGTTCACCGCGTCCTGCACCATGGCGCGTTGTTCGGGCGTGCCCTGCATCTGCACCATCAGGCTTTCAAAGCCCTGGCGCTGGTGAAAACTTTCTTCCTTGCAGATGCGGATCATCGCGCGCGCATACGGCCCGTACGAGCAGCGGCAGATCGGCACCTGGTTCATGATGGCTGCGCCGTCAACGAGCCAGCCGATCACGCCGACATCGGCCCATTGCAGCGTCGGGTAGTTGAAGATGGAGCTGTACTTGGCCTTGCCGCTGTGCAGTGCATCGAGCAGTGTGTCGCGGCCTACGCCCAGAGTCTCGGCGGCCGAATACAGGTAGAGGCCGTGGCCGCCTTCGTCCTGCACCTTGGCCAGCAAAATCGCCTTGCGCTTGAGCGAGGGTGCCCGCGAGATCCATTGGCCTTCGGGCTGCATGCCGATGATCTCGCTGTGGGCATGCTGGCTGATCTGACGCACCAGGGTGCGGCGGTAGGCCTCGGGCATCCAGTCCTGCGGTTCGATCTTCTGGTCAGCGTCGATTTTTTCGTCGAAACGGGTCTGCAGCGCGTCGGGTGCGGCCGGCACGGCCGCCAGCGCGGGCGCCGACCCATCGGGCACGTCAAGGGATTGGGTGTACACGGCTTGTCTCCTGTCGCGGGGTCGCTGAAAAAGCGATGTGCCGCCAGTATATCAATTAACCGACCGATCGGTCGGTTAATTATCGACCAAGGTGGCGGATGCCTGTATCAGACGGCCCGCGCCAGATCCGCCAGCAGGGCGTCGGCCGAGGCGTAACGTGCTTGCGGGTCCTTGGCCATCAGCTTGTTGACGATGGGCTGCAGCGCCGCATGGGCCAGCGGCAGGGCCGGGGTTTCGGCATGCAGGTGTTTGGCCAGCAGCAACTCCAGCGACTCCGCGACAAACGGGCGCTGGCCGGCCAGCATCTCGAAAAACATCACGCCCAGGCTGTAAAGATCTGAACTTGCAGTGACGTCCCGACCGCCCGCCTGCTCGGGGCTCATGTAATACGGTGTCCCCACCACATCGCCGTGCCGGGTCTGGGTCAGGCCCAGGCTGTCGGCCTGCAGCATGGACTTGGCGATGCCGAAGTCGGCGAGCGCCACCGAGCCGTCGCTGCGCAGCATGACGTTCTCCGGCTTCACGTCGCGATGCACGATGCCTTGCTGGTGGATGGCCGACAGCGCCTGGGCAATGTGTTGCACCACCGTCAGCGCCCGCTCGCGTGTCATGCCGGAGCCGAGCAGCGCGCGCATGTCGCCGCGCTCGAAGTACTCCATCGCGATATAGGCGTGGTCGTCGGTGAAGCCCTGGTCGTGAATACGAATGACATGCGGGTGGTCGATCCTGCACAGCAGCGCGTATTCCTGGATGAAACGCACCAGGTGCTCTGACGCCTCCTTGCCGCGCGAGTCCAGCACTTTGAGCACAATGGGCAACCCGTCGCTTTCGCGCTCAGCCAGGTAAACCTCGGTCATGCCGCCCGCGCCTATCTTGCGCGTGACGCGGTAACCTTTCAGGCGTATCGGCTCGGCATCCGCGTCAAAACGCAGGGACTTGATGGCCGCCAGCTTGGACTGCAGCGCGTCCTTGACGGCGCGTGCCGTGATGTCGGAGTTGCTTCGGACCGCGGCGCTGACCTCGTCGGCGCGCTCCGTCAGGCTGGCCATGCCGTGGATTTTGTCGTCGAGCTGCGTGGTGAGTCCGGTGATCTCGATCACATCGAGGTTGGCGTACCTGCCGCGCACGGCCACGCTGTCGCGTGTGCCGGTCTGGATGCCTGCGCCGGCCTGCGCCAGCACGCTGCTGCTGGCCAGCACGGTCCAGCCGCGCTCGCGGGTGGTCGCCTCCAGGCGCGCCGCCAGCTTCACCGTGTCGCCCACTGGCGTCAGGTCCTGGCTGTCGCCGGCGCCCATGCGGCACAGGCTGACCTCTCCGCCATGCAGGCCCACACCGATGGCAAACGGCGGCAGGCCGCGTGCCGGAAAACGCTGTTCCAGCCAGGCACGAAATTCATGGGTCGCCAACGCCATGGCCAGTGCGGCGGAGATGGCGCGGCGCGGCGCCGGCAGCGGCGAGCCGCCAGGCGTGTCGGTAAACACGGCCATCAGGCTATCGCCCACAAACGTCAGGTGGTGGCCGCCGTTTT
Source organism: Polaromonas sp. (assembly GCF_041689105.1). Classification (GTDB taxonomy): domain Bacteria; phylum Pseudomonadota; class Gammaproteobacteria; order Burkholderiales; family Burkholderiaceae_C; genus Polaromonas. Next base: position 2,660 of record NZ_JBDNGU010000003.1, read on the forward strand.
TCAGCACCGGCTGGCAGGCCCGGTCGAAATACTCGGTCAGCAACTGCGACACCTCAGCGGCGTCGAGTTTTTCGGCCAGGGAGGTGAAGTTGCGGATGGTGGAGACCAGCACGGTGGCCTCCAGCGCGTGGCCGGTGTCGCTGCCGGCCACCGGCAACGGCACGGCAAAGGCGCCGGCCTGGCGACCGCCTATGTTGTCGGCGAACGAAGCGCGTAGCCGCGTTTCGAGCGCGGTCAGGCCTGAGTTGATGTGTTCCTCGACACGGGTTTTTTTGCGGATCTGCGCGTCGACAGCGTCCAGCAGTTCGCTGCGGGTGAAGGGTTTGGACAGGTAGTCGTCGGCGCCCGTGGTCATGCCGCGGCGCATGCTGGCGCGGTCGTCCAGTGCGGTCAGCAGCACAAAAGGTGTGGTTGCCAGCGCGGTATCGGCGCGCACCGCTGCCAGCAGCGCAAAGCCGTCCATGCCGGGCATGTTCACGTCCGAGATGATCAGGTCGGGCGCGCGGGTCTGCGCCTGCGCCAGGCCGGCCTGGCCGTCGCTGGCGCCCAGCGTGTCAAAACCTTCCAGGCCCAGGAGGCGGACGATGTTATTGCGAATCGCACCGTCGTCTTCCACCACCAGAATCACAGCCATGGCCCCGTCCTGTTGCCGGCTGGTTCAGCCGCCGTGGTCCAGCGTGAAGCCGGCGTTGCGGTCCTGGCCCAGGCGCGTTACCAGCTGCGGCAGGGCTGCCTGGAGTTCGGCCTTGAGGGTGTGCGGCGGGTTGATCACAAACATGCCGCTGGCTGGCAGGCCGGGTCGTTTGACCTCGCCGGCTTCGTCGGTGGTGAGCTTGCTGGACTTGACTGTCAGGGTCGCGTTGAGCCAGGGGCGGCCGGCTTTGGTCGCCAGGGTTTTGAGCTTGCGCGGCAGATCGTGCGCTTCGGGGCGCGGGATGATGGGGTACCAGACCACATAGGTACCGGTGGCAAAACGCTTGACAGCATCCGCCATGCAGCTTGCCACCCGCCCGTAGTCGGTCTTGATTTCGTAACTCGGGTCGCACAGCACCATGGCGCGACGCGCCGGCGGCGGCAAAAAGGTCTTCAGCACCTCAAAACCGTCCTCGCGCGTGACGCTGACCTGCCGGCCCACGCCCAGCTGCTCAATGTTGCCAGTGAGCGACTTGAAATCGGTGGGGTGCAACTCGAACAGCTTGAGCTTGTCACGCCCACCCAGGAACTGCTGTGCAATGAAAGGGGAACCAGGGTAAATCTTCAGGTGAGCCAGGTCGCCGGTTTCGGCAAAGGCCGGGTTCAGGCCACGCAGCAGGTCGGCGTAGTCTTGCAGGGCTGGCGCCAGCGCCTGACTGGCCGGTGCCTTGCCGCTTCCGCCAGTGGCGTCGGGCTTCAACTTTGCTACAGTTTTTGTAGCTACCGGTGACCGTTTAGCGGGGGCTGAGGGCGGATTTAACGTGGAAAATAGCTTGAAAACACCTTCCTGCGCTTCGCCGCTGGTTTCTGTGTAGTCGCCGTCCAGCCGGTACAGGCCGGCACCAGCGTGGGTGTCAATCACCGTCAGCGCCGTGTCTTTCTGGGTCAGGTACTTCATCAACGCGATCAGCGTGGTGTGTTTGAGCACGTCGGCGTGGTTGCCGGCATGGAAGGCGTGGCGATAACTAAACATGGGGCTATGTTAACGGGCGCCGCCAGGGCCGACCCCTGTGTATTGACCGCGAGGGCCAGAAACCCGGCATGGCTACGCTGCCCTTGTGTGTGGAGAACAACGCGCAGATGCAGAACAGCTGCAAATTCCAGGGGTTTCAGGCCTGGTTTTGGCCTTTGGCGGGCCAGGACTGGCGGAATAGGCACCGACTTTGTATAATCGAGGGCTTCGCAGCGATTGGCTGGCCCCGCGGCGAAGCAATATTTCCCACCTAAGAGGTTTCCATCAGAGAAACACCGACCGTGGAAAAGGGCTGCTCAAACCAACTTTTGAAAAGTAAACCATGACAACTTTCAGCGCAAAACCCGCTGACGTGGTGCATGAGTGGTTTGTGATTGACGCGACCGACAAGGTCCTCGGACGAGTAGCCAGCGAAGTTGCTCTCCGTTTGCGCGGCAAACACAAGGCCATTTACACGCCTCACGTCGATACCGGTGACTTCATCGTCATCATCAACGCAGCCCAGCTTCGTGTCACCGGCGCCAAGTCGACCGACAAGATCTACTACCGCCATTCCGGTTATCCCGGCGGTATCTCGGCGACCAATTTCAAGGACATGCAGGCCAAGCACCCAGGCCGCGCCCTCGAAAAAGCCGTCAAGGGCATGCTGCCCAAAGGCCCGCTTGGCTACGCCATGATCAAGAAACTCAAGGTTTACGGTGGCGCAGAGCACCCGCATACCGCCCAACAGCCTAAAGTGCTTGAAATCGCAGGAGCCGCCAAATGATCGGTGATTGGAACAATGGCACCGGCCGCCGCAAATCCAGCGTCGCCCGCGTGTTTATCAAAAAAGGCACGGGCAAGATCACCGTCAACGACCGGGACATTCAGGCCTTTTTCGGCCGCGAAACCTCGATCATGATCTGCAAACAGCCGTTGCACCTGACCAACCACGTTGAGACGTTTGACATCATGGTCAACGTCCACGGCGGCGGCGAGTCCGGCCAGGCCGGCGCGATCCGCCACGGCATTACCCGTGCGCTGATCGACTACGACACCACCCTGAAGCCCGCGCTGAGCCAGGCTGGTTTCGTGACCCGTGATGCGCGTGAAGTCGAGCGTAAAAAGGTCGGCTTCCGTTCGGCACGTCGCCGCAAGCAGTTCAGCAAGCGCTAAGACGTTTCTGCTGTTCCCGAAAAAGCCGTCTGGTTTACGCCAAGCGGCTTTTTTCATGGTTGTTGCAAGGGACTGCCGGTTGCCGCGGGATGCAAACCCTTACCTGCGCTTTACCGGCGGGCACCAGGGACGGATGGGTTCAGGCCGCATCTGCGTGCACAATGCACCCTCCTGAAGTAAAAACCGCAAGATGAGCCCTTGAAATTTCGCCTGTTTCATCGTCGCCTGACCATCAGTTCCCCGCGCATGGCCATACGCAGTGCCATGCCCTGGCCGCTGCGCTGGGCGATGGGCGCGGTGATGCTTGGGTTTTCTGCCGCCATCGCGCTGTGGACCTTCGAGCTCGGTGTCAGTATTGCCGGGCTCGACAGGGCCGCCAAGCTGGAATTAAGCAAGCTACGCGAAGAAGTCGCCGAGCTCCGCGCCGAGCGCGAAAAATCGCAGTCGATCGCCAACATTTCAGGCAGTCTGCTAACCGCCGAAAAAGCCGCGCAGGAAAAGATGATGGGCCAGATCAGGCAACTGGAATCGGACAACCGGCTGCTGCGGGACGATCTGGGCTTTTTTGAAAAGTTGCTGCCAGCCGGGGGCGTTGACAGTGCGACGATCCGTGGCCTTCAGGCTGAAAAACTTTCCGACATGCAGCTCAAGTGGCAGGTGCTGGTGATCCAGCCCGTCAAGGACGCACCGGTCTTCAACGGAAAGCTGGAACTTACATTCAGTGGAACACTGGCCGACGAGCCATGGACCACGGGGCTGTCCGGCGGCGCGCAGACTTTACAGTTCAAACAGTACCGCCGCGTGGAAGGTGTCCTCGACTTGCCACCCCATGCCGTGGTACAAACGATTACAGCGAAGCTCGTCGAAGGAACTGTCACGCGCTCCGTGCAAGCCATCAAGTTGTAGTGTTGTCAGGAATTCCCCATGTTTGGAAAAAAAGCCCAGCCCTCCATTCGCAGCCTGATTGCCCAGGGCAGCTGCATTGAGGGTAACCTCAAGTTTACCGACGGCCTGCGCATCGACGGCGAAGTGATTGGTAACATCCGGGCCAACGAAGGCAGCCCCAGCATTCTGGTAATCAGCGAGTCTGCCTGTGTCACTGGCCATATCCATGCCGACCACGTCATCATCAATGGGCGGGTGATGGGCCCGGTACATGCCACCGAACTGCTCGAATTGCAGCCCAAGGCCAAAATACAGGGCGATGTGGCCTACAAGGCGCTTGAAATGCACCAGGGCGCCATCATCTTTGGTCAGTTGCGGCCCATCGACCATGAAGTCAGCGACAAGCCGCTCCTGAAGCTTGCGGCCAACAACGTTGAAAAACCCAGCGATGAAGTCACCAACAGCGGTTTTGGCCGGCTCTAAGCCAGCGCAGCCTTTGTGGTTGATGGACTTGCTGTACGATGGCCTGAACGATTTGTGAAGAACGGAGCCTCCCATGAGTGCAGTAGCTGAAAACATCCAGACAGAAATGCCCGACCCATTTGTCTTTACCGACAGCGCGGCTGCCAAAGTGGCAGACCTGATCGCCGAAGAAGGCAACCCCGACCTGAAGCTGCGCGTGTTTGTGCAAGGCGGCGGTTGCTCGGGCTTTTCCTACGGCTTTACCTTCGACGAAATCACCAACGAAGACGACACCACCATGACCAAAAACGGCGTGTCGCTGCTGATCGACGCCATGAGCTACCAGTACCTGGTGGGCGCCGAGATTGACTACAAGGACGACCTCGAAGGTGCCCAGTTCGTGATCAAAAACCCCAATGCCACCAGCACCTGCGGTTGCGGGTCCAGTTTTTCTGCCTGAGCGTATCGCGTTGTTGAAAAAGGCTGCCTTATGGCGGCCTTTTTGCTTTCCAGCGCCCGGTCTGTACGACTGCACGCTAGGGGTCCAGGATCACGCGAGTCAGTCCGGCCCGGCCGGGTAGATTGCACCCAGAACGCGGGGGCCGGCAGCGCCGGTGACGCTGGCCAGATTGCCAGCTTGTCGCAATATCGCCTGTCGGGCCAGCCACGCAAAGGCGGCGGCCTCTACCTGGAGGGGAGGCAAGCCGTGCTGGTCTGAGGCGCTGACACGCAGTGATGGCAAACCTGCCTGCAGGCGTCGCAGAAGGTGGTCGTTGAAGGCTCCTCCGCCACAGACAATCAGTTGCTTGCTATCTATTCCATAACGTGTCACGCCCGATACACAAGGGACCACGGTGAATTCTGCCAAGGTATTCTGGATGTCTTCCGGGCGCTCTGCGGCAAAGGCAGCCAGCTTTTGATCCAGCCATGTCAGGCTGAACAGGTCCCGCCCCGTGCTTTTTGGGGGCGGCAGGGTGAAGTAGGGCTCGTCCAGCAAACTTGCCAGCAAGGCCGGGATCAGCCTGCCGCTGGCTGCCCAGGCGCCGCCCGCGTCAAATGGTTGGCCGGTGTGGCGGTGGCACCAGGCGTCCATCAGGGCGTTGCCGGCCCCACAATCGAAGCCGAGGACTGGCGCCGTATCAGCAGGCGGCAGCACGCTGAGGTTGGAAATGCCGCCGAGGTTGAGCACGCAGACGGTGGCATCTGCGCGCCCAAACACGTTCCGGTGGAAGGCCGGCGCCAGCGGCGCGCCCTGGCCGCCGGCTGCGACATCGCGGCTGCGAAAGTCTGCCACCACCTGGAGTCCTGTCAGTTCCGCCAGCAAGGCCGGATTGTTGAGCTGTAGCGTGTAGCCGCCGTCGCCCGCCCGCAAGGGTGCCGGCTGGTGCCTCACGGTTTGCCCGTGGGCGCCGATGGCCTCGATCTGGTTGGCATCAATACCCCCAGCAGCGCCTTGCGCCACCAGGGAGCGCACGACACCGGCATACACACGAGCCAGTTGGTTGGCGGCGATGGCTGCGCGATGCAGCTCATTGGGGCCTTGAAAATTCAATGCCAGCAGCTCAGCGCGAAAGACGTCGGAAAAGGGTTCTGTCGCAACGCCCATCACGCGAAGCCGGCCAGCGGAAAAATCCACCAGCACACCGTCTGCACCGTCCAGAGAGGTGCCCGACATCAGGCCAATATAGTGATTGCGCATGCAGCCATTTTGCCGCACGGAACGAGGGACACCTGCACCCCAAACCAGCGGCTGTGGGGGCGGTATTGTTTACAAGCAGAGGCAGCGGCCTCTGAGGGGCTGGCGCCTGCGGCTCCAAAGCTGCTTGATCAGCTTTGGACAGGCGACAGAGGCGAAGCGTCTCGCGAGCTGCGGCCTGCAAGGCCTTGGGAGCTACACGAAGTGAGCGACCGTGGGGGCTCTTCTCTTTTCAAGCAGGGGCCGCGGGTCCGGCTCTGCCGGCCCGCAGGCGCAGCGGCCCCCTCGGGGGGCAGGGAGCTACACGAAGTGAGCGACCGTGGGGGCCAATCTATTCAGCCCGAGTCTGCAAAATGGAGGCAGCGGCCAGCAGTTGGGTCCTGACGCCAGTGGCGAGCTCGCGGAAAGCCGGCATGGCGGCCGCCGAAAGCGGGATGGTTTCGCTCTGTTTGGCGATCATCATCGGGTCCTGATGGACGCCGTTGACACGGAACTCAAAATGCAGGTGCGGGCCGGTGGCCCAGCCGGTGGCGCCGACCAGGCCGATGGTCTGGCCCTGGCTCACAGTCTGTCCGCGCTGAACGGAAATCCTGCTCAGGTGCGCATACACCGTCTCATGGCCGTTGCGGTGCTTGACGAACACCACGTTGCCGTAGCCGTTTTGCGCACCGGCGAACTCGACCACGCCATCGCCCACGGTACGTGCCGCTGTGCCGGTCGCCGCAGCAAAGTCGGTGCCCAGGTGAGCTCGCCATTTTTGCAGGATGGGGTGAAAACGCATGGAAAACCCGCTGCTGATGCGCGAGAACTCGACGGGCGAGGTCAGGTAGGCGCGGCGCAGGCTCTGGCCGTCCAGCGTGTAGTAACCGCCCTTGCCCTGGTCAGGGGTCTGGAACCACATGGCCTGGTAAGTCTTTCCGGCATTGACGAATTCCGCGGAGAGTACACGGCCGGTGCGCAGGGCTTCGCCGTCGGCTTCCAGTGTTTCATAAACAACGTTGAAGCGGTCGCCCTTGCGGAGGGCGCGGCGGAAATCGATGTCACCCGAAAAAATCTCGGCGATTTGTACCGCCACACCATCAGGAATACGAGCGTCATCGGCGGCAGCAAACAGCGAGCTCTGGATGCTGCCGCTGGCCAGTCGCGCCGACGCTGTGTAAGGCGCCGTTTCAATACGGGAACTCAGGCCTGCAGCAGTGCGTTCGATCACCAGTCGCTTGAATAGGGCCTCGTCGTCGGTCGGCCAGCGCATGCTGAGCTTGAGCAGTTGCTGGCTGTCGCTGGCCTCCACGGTGACGGTTTTGCCGGGGCGGCCGGACAGGATCAGGTGCGCATTGGCGTCGCTGCGCAAAAAGGCCGATGCGGAAGCGTCGTCAATATTGAGCCGCTTGAGCAGTGCGTCGGCGGTATCGCTGCTGCGGGTGCTTTCGCTGCGAAACAGCGTGTAGCGGAAATCGCCCAGGGCGTCGGTCTGGATGTCGGTGGGCAGGGCCTGAACGGCCTCCAGCACTTGGCGAACGGGCAGGTCGGCGGCATCCGGTGCCAGCGGCGCCACGCCGAACGCGGTCACGCCCGTGCCGAGCAGCAGGACTGCCAGGGTGGCTGTGATTCTTTTGGGGTGGCGTAGAAGAACACCGGAGAAGGCCTGCAGGCCGCGTGATAAATCGTTCTTGGTCAAACTGAAGTTCCCAACTTATAGAACCAGCTGACACGCACAACGGTGGCCAGCGGCGACGAATGAAGGTGTTGTGCAGCCAGGAGAAGAAATGCGTGGCGGCAACAACTTAGAATTGGTTTGCAATTTGCGGGCCAGCTGCGGCCGGCCTCTGACTATGGCAGAAAAGCGATTATATCTGTCAGACAACTGCCCGACCTGTGAAAAACCCTTATGAATCAAGAGCTTGTTACAAATTTCCCGGTGACGGACCGCGTCAGGGAAGCCCTGGCGGTGTCGCTACGGGGCTGCGAAGAGCTGATCCCCGAGAGCGAATGGCTTACAAAACTGGCCCGTTCGGCGGCTACCGCCGTGCCGCTGCGCATCAAATTGGGGCTGGATCCGACCGCGCCCGACATTCATGTCGGCCATACCGTTGTGCTGAACAAAATGCGTCAGCTGCAGAACCTCGGGCACACGGTGATCTTCCTGATCGGCGACTTCACCTCGCTGATCGGCGACCCCTCGGGCCGCAACACCACCCGCCCGCCGCTCACGCCCGAGCAGATCAAGGCCAATGCGGACACCTATTACAAGCAGGCCTCGCTGGTGCTGGACCCCGCCCGCACCGAGATTCGCTACAACAGCGAGTGGAGCGATCCGCTGGGCGCACGCGGCATGATCCAGCTCGCCGCCAAATACACCGTGGCGCGCATGATGGAGCGCAACGACTTTCATGACCGCTTCAAGGCCGGGCAGTCGATCAGCGTGCATGAGTTTTTGTACCCGCTGATGCAGGGTTATGACTCGGTGGCGCTCAAGTCCGACCTGGAACTGGGCGGCACCGACCAGAAATTCAACCTGCTGATGGGCCGCCATTTGCAGGCCGAATACGGCCAGGAGCCGCAGTGCATCCTGACCATGCCGCTGCTTGAGGGCCTGGACGGTGTCGAGAAGATGTCCAAGAGCAAAAACAACTACATCGGCATTTCGGAAGACGCCAACACCATGTTTGCCAAGGTGCTGTCGATCTCCGACGTACTGATGTGGAAGTGGTACACCCTCCTGAGCTTCAGGAGCGAGGCCGACATCGCCGCGCTGAAAAAAGAGGTCGAGAGCGGGCGCAACCCCAAAGACGCCAAGGTCGCGCTGGCCAAGGAGATTACCGCGCGCTTCCATTCGGCTGCCGCAGCAGATGCTGCGGAGCAGGACTTCATCAACCGCAGCAAGGGCGGTGTACCCGACGAGATTCCCGAAGTCACGCTGGGCGGCGCACCGCTGGGCATCGCCGCGCTGCTGAAGATGGCCGGGCTGGCCGCATCCACTGGCGAAGGCAACCGCCTGATCGAGGGCGGCGGTGTGCGCGTGGACTCCAGCGTGATCAGCGACAAGGCGCTCAAGCTGGGCGCCGGCACCTACGTCGTGCAGGTCGGCAAACGCAAGTTTGCGCGAGTGTCGCTGGGCTGAACCGGGGCGCTTGCGCGTCAGCGCGCACCGGCCTTTTGCAGCACCGCCACCATGGCGGTGTAGCCACGTGAGCGCGCCAGCTGCAGTGGCGTGAGGCCGTGGCGGTCGGCCAGCTGCAAATTCGCGCCGGCATCGATCAGCGCCTGCAAGCTCTTCTGGTGGCGCACGCCGCCGTCGCCGAGCACCACGGCCTCAATGGCCGCCGTCCAGTGCAGGTTGTTGACGTGGTCAAGCGGCGCGCCGGCCGCGATCAACTGCCTGACCACACCGTCATGGCCCAGGTGTGCGGCAGCGATGAGCGCCGTGCCGTCGTAGCGGCTGGTTACCAGCTTTGCGCTCGCGCCGGAGGCCAACAACACCCTCAGTGTTTCCTCGTCATCCGCCACCGACGCGATGGTCACGCCGTCGTAGATGTCCTTGTCGAGTAGATTGATGCCGGCGCCGGCTTTCACCAGCGCACGGATGGCGCCCGTTGTTTTGCAAAAGTTGCCACATGCAGTGGCGTGCGGCCGTTGCTGTCCCGGGCATTGAGGTCAGCATTTCTGGCAGCGAGTTTTTCAATCTCTGCCGCATCACCTTGATGGGAAGCGGCATGCAGGCCCTTGTACTGTGCCACTTCGGCAGCGCCAGGAGCCACCTGGGCAATGGCAAGCCCCACGCCGGTCGCACCAAACCCAAAGGCGAGGGTGAAGATGATGCGTTGAAGCGGTAGGCGAAGGAGGTTTCGGTTCATGCGTGATTCCTGAATGATGCTCATTTTGCGCCATGACGGACGCAGGGGAACATCATTCACAATGGGCAAATGAAGTTTCGGCAATTGCAGTCCCTGAGCCCGCAGCGCCTGCTCCAGGCATCGGTGCTGGTTGCGCTGGTGACCATCGCGCTCAAGACCGGAGCCTGGTACATCACCGACTCAGTCGGCCTGCTGGCCGATGCGATGGAGTCCTTCGTCAACCTGGCCAGCGCGATTTTCGGGCTCGCCATGGTCACCATTGCGCAGCGGCCCGCCGATGACGACCACCCCTACGGGCACCACAAGGCGGAGTATTTTTCATCCGGCTTTGAAGGCATGCTGATCGTGGGCGCGGCGCTGGCCATCGTCTGGGCCGCTGGGCACCGCTTGGTTGATCCGCAGCCGCTGCAGCAAGTCGGGTGGGGCCTGGCTTTGTCCATCGTCAGCTCCGCTCTCAATGGTTTGCTGGCCTGGGTCATGTTCGGTGCGGCCAGGCTGCACCGCTCGATTGCGCTTGAAGCCGACGCCAAACACCTGGTGACCGATGTCTGGACCTCGGCCGGCGTGGTCGTGGGCCTGATCGGGGTGGCACTGACCGGCTGGCTCTGGCTCGATGCCCTGGTCGCTATCGGGGTGGCGCTCAACATTCTCCGGGAGGGGTTTCACCTGATGTGGCGCTCGTCGCAGGGCCTGATGGACGAGGCGGTGGAGCCCGAGGTGCTGGCCGACATTCACAAGACACTGGACGTGTTCAAGCACCCCACCATTCGTTTTGACCACCTGAGCACGCGCCGCTCCGGCCAGCGGCGTTTTGTCGATCTGCACATGCACATGCCGGGCAGCTGGTCTCTGGGCCGCGCGGCGGCGCTGCGCACCAGCGTCGAGCAGGCGCTGATGAGCGCCGTGCCGGGGCTGCGCGCCACCATCCAGTTGCTGCCTTCCGACGTGGAAGCACATTTCGACGATGAAAAGGACCTGATTTGATCAGCGTGATCCAGCGGGTGAGCCAGGCGCGTGTGCTGGTGGGTGGCGAGGTGACTGGCGAGATAGCTGCCGGCCTGCTGGTGCTGCTGTGTGCGGAGCGCGGCGACAGCGAGGCTCAGGCCGACAAGCTGCTGGCGAAAATCCTGAAGTTGCGGATTTTTGCCGATGAACCGGGCGCCGGGCCGCCCCAAGCACGGCCGACCTCCCCGGGGGGCAGTGCTGCACACGCAGTGGCAAACGTGGGGGCACGTCAACCAGGCAAGATGAACCGCAGCGTGCAAGACACCGGCGGTGGACTTCTCGTGGTCAGCCAGTTCACCCTGGCCGCCGACGTGTCGGGCGGCAACCGGCCCAGCTTCACCGGTGCCGCAGCGCCTGAAGAAGGGCGCCGGCTTTACGACTATTTTGTGGGGCAGGCCCGGCTGGTCCATCCGGTGGTGCAAACCGGACAGTTCGCGGCCGAAATGCAGGTGCAGCTGGTCAATGACGGCCCGGTGACGATTCCTTTGCGGATCGAGCCGCAGGTCCAGTAGCTGGCCGCCGGAAAGCATTCCTTGTGTCACGCTGCGCCTGTGGGCTGCATTGGGCAGCAGGCGCAACTCCCCACTCCCAACCCCCCGCCCTTCCCTCGCCCCGCTGGTCGAGAGAAGGGAGCCGCATTTGGCCGCGTGTGCTGCGCTTGCGTGCACACATGACGGTCTGTTGGGATTCCCGTGCAGGAAGCGCTCCGCGCTTCCTGCACTCCGGAGGGGAGTTCGGTATTGGTATTTGGATGTTTGTCTTCTCCGCCACCCGTCGGGCTGGGCCGAGGAGCGCAGGCAAAAGCGAATCAGGGCTAGTGATTGTCTGAGGCGAAGCCGAGTTCGAGCGAGACCCCGCTTTTGGTGAGCACCGCAGGTTGCCCCGGAGCGCAGCGCAAGGGACCCAGACCATCGGGTCGCCTTTTCTTTTGGCGACGCAAAAGAAAAGTGAGTTGCCGCCGGACAACCCCCGGCAAGCAGGCAGACCCCGGACCATCGAGCAAGTCAGCAATTTACAAAGTATGGGTCCGGTCACCCGCAGAAAACCCCATCGCCTGCCACCCATCCCAAGGGCTGTCTGCCGAATCGACCACAAAGGCCACCACCTTGAACAACTCCCCCATCTCATGCTCGTTCACCAGCTTTTGCACCATGACGCGTTCGGCCAGCGGCGCGCCTTCCATGCCGTCAAGCACCCCGCAATTCAGCAGAAAACGCGCCTGGCTGGTGTAGCCCAGCACCTGGAAGCCGGCCTCCTGCCCGGCCAGCGCGATGCCGCTGAAGTTGACGTGCGCGGTGATGTCCTTCTCGCCCACGTCTCGCAGCGCATCGGCATCCAGCAGGTGACCGCGGTGGCACATGACCGTGCCCATGCTGCGCTGCGGGTGGTAATACTCGTGTTCGGGAAAACCGTAATCCATCAGAAACACCGCGCCGGCCTGCAGCCGGTCGGCCAGGGTACGTACAAACGCCTCGGCCTGCGGGTGGATCTCTGTGAGGTAGTCGTGGCTGCCCGCCACGTCGAGCGGAGGCCGCAAAGCCGTCGACTGATCCGTCGGTACAAAAACACCGTCGTGAACGGCCACGCCGCGCTCCTGCCAGACCCCTTCCACACGGGCCAACAGCTGCACCGGCATAGCATCCAGCACCTCGTTGCCGACCACCACGCCCTGCATCTGCGCCGGCAGCTCGCTGACCCAGCGCACCGCGCTGCCCCAGGCCGCCAGGCGTTCGCGTTGCCGCGCCTGCAGGCTGCCGGACAAATCGACGATGGTGTAGCGCCTGACTTGCGGGCCAAGGGCCTCCAGCAACTGCGCCGCCAGCGCGCCCGAGCCGGCGCCGAACTCCCAGACCTCGTCGGTAGCTGTGGCCTGCAGCGCCTGCGCGACCTGCCGCGCCAGCGCCTGGCCGAAACGCGGCGACAGCTCCGGCGCGGTCACAAAGTCGCTGCCCGAAGCGGGCATGAGGCCGAACTTGCGGGAATCGTGGGTGTAGTAGCCCAGACCCGGCGTGTACAGCGCCATGGCCATGAAGCGGTCAAAGCCTATCCAGCCACCCGCCGCAGCAATGGCCTCGCGGATGCGGCCGGCCAGGGGGCTCGTTAAACTAGGGGGTGTCGTCAAAGTCGGGGGAGTCACCCCTGAATTGTCGGCGATTGCCCCGCTCCGGGGCCAGCCCTCACCACCCGCATGAAACCAGTACCGCCTTCCCCTGTTGTTCTCGTCACCGGCGCTGCCCGACGGTTGGGCCGCGAGATCGCGCTTGCGCTGGCCGCAGGCGGCTGGCGGGTGGCTGTGCATTACCGCAGCTCGGAGCAGGACGCTATCAAAACAGTAGCTGATTGCGCAAAACTGGCGGGGGCTGCAGCCCATTTCCGTGCTGATTTGAGTGACGAGACCGAGGTGCAAGGCCTGTTGCCGCAGGTGATCGCGCACTTCGGCCAGATCGACGCGGTGGTCAACAACGCCTCGACCTTTGAACACGATAACGCCGCCAGCTTTGGTTTTGCCGCGTTCGAAAAACACATGCGCAGCAACACCGGCGCCGCCATTGTGCTGGCCCAGGCGCTGCATGCCCACGCTCTGGCGCGGCAGGCTACCGGCGCGGTGGCTGGGCAAACCGGACGGTTTGCGGTGATTAACCTGCTGGACCAGAAGCTCTGGAACCCCAACCCCGATTTTTTCAGCTACACCCTGTCCAAGGCGGCGCTGGAGGCGGCCAACACCCTGCTGGCCATGGCGCTGGCGCCCCAGGTGCGCGTCGTCGGCGTGGCGCCCGGCCTCACGCTGACCAGCCATCTGCTCAGCGACGAAAAGTTCGAGGCGCTGCACAAGCTCTCGCCGCTGGGGCGCTCGTCCAGCGCAGCCGATGTCGCGGCCACCGTGAAATTTGCACTGGAAAACAGCTCCATCACCGGCACCACGCTGCTGGTTGACGGCGGCCAGCACCTGATGAAATTCGAGCGTGATTTCTCACTGATGTGAGCGCGCCTTCCTACACACGTACCGCAGGCCGACACCCAAGATGTTTAATACAAGTGGCAACCAGATACTGACGCTGACCGGTTTGCGCTTCGACGCGAACCTGGGCATTCTTGAGCAGGAGAAAACCGCGCCGCAACCGATACAGGTCGATGCCGAACTCAACCTGGGCACGCAACCGCTGCTGCCCAGCGACGACGACATCCACCACGTGCTGGACTACCGCAAGGTGCGGCAGATCATCATCAACGAGTGCCGGGCCGAACATGTCAATCTGCTGGAAAGCCTGATTGGCAAGCTGGCGCACCGGTTGATGCTTTTGCCCGGTGTACTCGGTGTGCGCGTGAAAATTGCGAAGCTCGAGATTTTTGAAGACTGCGAAGTCGCCATTCGCGTCGAAACCGGTCAATGGTGACCCTGAAGGATGGAAACGATATGAGTGCTGTACTGAACGACTTGATGAACGGCGCCGGCGAAGATACCGAAAAGGCCAGCGCCGCGCCCGCGAAGGCCGGCCTGAAGATCGAACGCGAGGAACACAAGCTCGAAAAACGCCTGTGCCGCGAGGTCGGCCGCGCGATTGTGGACTTCAACATGATCGAAGAAGGTGACAAGGTCATGGTGTGTGTGTCGGGCGGCAAGGACAGCTACGCCATGCTGGACATCCTTCTCAAGCTGCAAAAGCGCGCGCCCATCAACTTCGAGCTGATCGCCGTCAACTTGGACCAGAAGCAGCCGGGCTTTCCCGATCACATCCTGCCGCAGTACCTCGAAAAGCTCGGTGTGCCTTTTCACATCGAAACCCAGGACACCTACAGCATCGTCAAGCGCGTGATCCCCGAGGGCAAGACCATGTGTTCGCTGTGTTCGCGCCTGCGCCGCGGCATTTTGTACCGCGTCGCCGAAGAGCTGGGCGCGACCAGAATCGCGCTGGGCCACCACCGCGACGATATGTTACAGACCTTTTTTCTGAACATGTTTTTTGCGTCGCGTCTCAAGGGCATGCCGCCCAAGCTGGTCAGCGACACCGGTAAACATGTGGTGATCCGGCCCATGGCCTACGTGCCCGAAAAGGACCTGATCAAGTGGGCGCAGGTGCGCGACTTCCCCATCATTCCCTGTACCCTGTGCGGCAGCCAGCAAAACCTGCAGCGTGTGCAGGTTGGCAACATGCTGCGCGAGTGGGACAAAAAATTCCCCGGCCGCCTCGAGAACATGTTCACCTCGCTGCAGAACGTCGTGCCCTCGCACCTGATGGACGGCAAGCAGCATGACTTCAAGGGCCTGCGCAGCACCGGCATGCCGGACCCGGAGGGCGACAAGGCCTTCGACGTCGAGGAGTTTTTCGCGCCATCGCGGCCAGGGCTGGCCGTGGTGGGACTGCAGTAATTCAAGCCAATTGTGCCTGGAGGCTTTATGAGACGAGCGCTTACAGCTATTATTCTAGGAGCATCCGTGATCGGCCTGCTGGGCGGCTGTGCCAGCACCCGCGTGGTCGAGAACGATGTCACCAGCTTCGCGCGCTGGACGCCGGCGCCGCCCGCGCCCGGCAGCACTTACCGCTTCGAGCGTCTGCCCTCGCAGCAGCAAGCCGACGCAGCACAGGCCCGGCTCGAAGGCCTGGCCCAAGCCGCACTGGCCAGAGTGGGGCTGCAGCACAACCCGTCGGCAGCGGCCTTCAGCGTACAGGTCAGCGCCAGCTCCCAACCTCTGCTGCGCTCCCACTGGGACGGCGCCTACCCGTATGGCAGTCCGAATATCTTTATCGGCGGCGGTAGCGGTGGCGCCGGCGCCAATGTCGGTTTCGGCTTCGGGTTCGGTTTTCCGCTGGGCGGCATGGACACGCCGCAGTACCGCCGCGAAATCAGCATCGTCATGCGCGAGCTGCGCAGCAACGTGGCCGTGTATGAAACTCGCGCGGTCAGCGAGGAGCCGTGGGTGGAGACTGACCCGGTGCTGGCGGCCATGCTGGACGCCGCGCTGCGCGGCTTTCCGGTGCCGTCAGCCGGGACGCGCCGCGTTAATGTCGAGATCAAGCCTTGAGCGACGCCGCTCGCGTGCTGGCCATCCGCCATGGCGAAACCGCCTGGAATGTAGACACACGCATTCAGGGCCAGCTCGATATCGGCCTCAATGAGATCGGGC
>NZ_JBDNGU010000004.1:0-18395 GCF_041689105.1 Polaromonas sp.
AGGCCTTGCGTCTTGACCATTTGCACGACTTGCAGCTTGAAGTCTGTGTCAAATACTCTTCTGGATTTTGGGTTGCTCACGGTTTATGCCATTTCGGTTTTAACAACCTATCGGGCTGTCTGTTTTTATTAGACCACCACATCACTTCGGACTGCGCGCCGAGGCTTCTCAGTCCAGCGCGCGTTTTAAGGTGCTGGTCGCAAAGCGCATGGGCGATTCGAAGTTGGAGGAGCGGCAACGTACATACGCGATCTTCCGGACAACGGGAGTACTTCCCGTAACGGTTGAAGATCTCGCGACTGTATTGTCATTTGAAAAACTTACGACGCGTATCGACCTTCTGCACACGACTATGAAGGTCGCCGCTTCGTTACTCGCGAGTGGTGTGCACGATTCGGACACGCTGGATATTGCCGCGCAGATAGTTGGCGACTTTCGCGACCCACTGTTCTCTACCGTATTTCGAATGAACGAAAGCGGAACTCAGTTGCGAGTTTCGCATCACCTCATGACGTCCCTGGTGTCGGCTGTTGACATTGCCTTCGATGGGCAAGAAAGCGCCACCGGCGGAATCACCGTCCGAGGGCTTGCCTCGCTCATTACTTACAGTGGAAGCGAGGCGGACGAGGAACAATTCCGAAAACTCCTCCTCAACTTCAATTGGCTGCCAGAAGCCATTTTTCTATCTGTGTATCCGCGGGTTCCAAAGATTTCAGAGGTTCTCGGACCGATCAGGCGTGCCGAGGTGCTAACGCGGCCATTGGACGAAAATCTGAAGGTCGAAGTCGCTAGACGGCTAGCCGTCCAGACTGGTAGTGATGGAGGCTACCTAAAGAAACTAGTTACGCCTCCTGGACTCGACCCGGCCGAGGTGATCGTTGATGGCATCCCCATCTGGCGAGGGGAAAAATTGCCTGCAACCACGTTGGAGTGCATTGCTGTCGAGTGCGCCCGCACAGCTCACGAAAACGGGGACGACGTTACAGCCATCGCTATCTGCGCCAATGCTTCTCTGGAGAATCCGCGCCTTGTAACTGGGCTGCCGTTGGCAGACCTGTTCCGAGGCGGAAGTTGGAAGAAAGTGGCCTCGTATGGACCCTCAGTCGAGCTTTGCTGCAGCCTGCATCAGTATCTGTCACTTCAAGACGAACGACAGATCCGTACGTTCAAGCGCTTCGCTATCGAGTCACTTATGCGTGCACACGCCGCAGCGTCCGTCTGTGAGCTCTGTGCAAATCTTGTTCCAGCCACGTCAAATATGGAGCTTCTTACCTATTTTATGACAACTGTTTGCGATCTTCCGACCCTTGAACTACTGCCAGGAGTTGACGGTTCAAGGCAAGCGCTCAAGAGTCGCTCGGAGATTCTGCGGCTCGCTTCGTCAATCAGTACGCGATCCTCTGCACAGCTGATCTCCGAGGCGGATCGCATTGATACTCAGCTTGAGGTAGACATTGCTTTGGACGTCTTGGACGACAGTAAGGTGTACGTTGACGAGGAACCGCTCCTCGTTCAAGGGGCGAAGGAACTTGCGCCCGACTTTGAGCGGTACAAACAGTTGATTGCTACAGGTGTCGGCGAGGCACCCTCGCTGGAGGAGTTGCTCAGAAGCGTGAGGCAGCAGTCCAGTTCAGTCTTCAAAATTCCTCAGAATGAGGCTGAAGATCTTCTCATTCAGATGCTAGACAGTCTCCGCACCAAATTTGTCGATGACCCAGTGAACGGATTGGACACCGTCATAGGCCGGCGCATCCGGCACGGGACAATTTCAGGTGAACTGCGCGGTACGTTGGAACACCTGAACATGATCGGTCAGCGACCACGCACAGGCGCGGACTATGACGCACCGGCACTTGCTATCGAGATCGGCAACGCACTAGAAATCCGCTTGCGGAAGGCGGTCAACAACGCATTTGCCAGATTCTCCCAAGCCATTGATCAACTCGTCGCTCAACTTCGGGATGAGATATTTCAATGTGCGCCCACTAGTAGGCAAAGTCCCGCTTTTGAGCTCGTGTTTAATCCTTTTACTTTGGCTGTGGCGAGAAGCCTAGCGTCTCAATGTTTAAGTGTTGGGCAATTCGCTAGGGAATGTTTTCAGCTGTTCTGGTTTACGCTGTCTCCAACGGTGGAAAGAGAGCGAGCGACCGTGGATGACTTTGTCAAGAAGTCGCTTCGGGACATTTTTTCTAAACTCAATCACGAACTTCGGAACATTGGTGTGATTGATGCAACCGCCTTGGCGAAAGTCCATCAGGCGTCGGAGCGGCTCCAGTACAACGCATCGCTGATTTCAAGTTGGATTAGAGTACCTCGCCTAAACGTGGAGGGCAAAACATACCCGCTGCCGCTGGTCTTCGATGTAGCTCTTGCCTATGTGAAAAGCAGGCGCACCGGATTTGAACCTTCGATTACAGTAGATATAAATGACTCTGTAGAACTAGACTCACACGGCTTTCCACTTGTCCATGACGGTCTTCAGATCGCCTTCGACAACATCGCGGAGCACTCGGGCATACGAGTGGGCAATCCAGTCGATGTTCGAATCACACTCAGCGACAATCGTAAGCTGGTTTTCGATATTCACAGCGACATCGACAAGAACGCATGGACGACAGAACGGTCTAAAAAGTTCGAGCAAATCAGGGACGATATTTCCAAGCGGAACTAAGAGAGTGAGCGTAAAGACCGAGGCGGCTCAGGGCTCACCCGCCTTGCCCGCATAGTTCATCAGGGTGCTGACGCATTGTTCTCCGTTGATGTGGATGAAAAGTTGCGCTTCAAACTTCACTTCGAGCTTGTCTACATTTCTTTGAACGAGTCCGAGGCAACGAGTTGACCGATTTGGGAGCATATGCATGACAGGCTCAATTCTCGTTATTGAAGACAGCGAAACAAAGCTTGCCAGCGTCGTTGCAGCTCTGAAGTCGATGGTGCCGAACTATATGGTCGAAACCGCGAAGTCTGTCAGAAGTGCTGTTGCGGCGCTAGAGAATAAATCATTCAGCTTGATCATCGCTGATATGTCTCTGCCTACGTTTGACGTTGAGAGCAGGGAACGTGGGGGTACACCTAGACCGTTTGGTGGGATTGAAGTCTTCGACTACTTGATGCGGGAAGGGCTCACTACGCCCGTGCTTGTAGTTAGTTCGTATCCAGCTTTGGTGGAGGGATCCAAGTCAACGCCGTTGGAAAAGCTTGCTTCTGATCTAGCGCGGGACTACCCGGAAACTTACAGAGGCTACGTGTACTTCGATTCCGCGTATTCAAACTGGGAGCGACAACTTATGACTCACCTGGAGCGCCTGTCTAATGAAATCCTATAGCCCACTTATTGTTTTAGTCGTGGAAGACGATCCTGGCAAGAAGCAAAGGATGTTCGACTTCTTGCAGGAGCGCAAGGACCTCTTCAAAGATCCAGAAGTCTGCGTTTCAACTGCAGACGCGATCAAAAGAATGCAAGTGCAGCAATACGATCTCCTGATTTTGGATGTCGTTATTCCTGCCAGGTCGGGAGGTACTCCAAACGAGCAACACTCACTCGATCTGCTTGACCAGCTTGATGGAGAGCACGGGGGAGTGAAGAGGCCGCGTTACGTTCTGGCTGTTAGTTCTGTCGTAAATTTGTCGCTAGCCGTGAAAGAATATTTTCGAGGGAGGCCGTGGGGAATAGTGGCCTATGAAAACGAATCAGCACAAGCGCTTCTAGATATCGAAAGTGTGAGCCAATGGATTGCTCGCCAGGCGGAGCAAGCGAACGAACCGAGACGTTGCGACGTGTTCGTGATAGCCGCTTTGGAAGATCCCGAATTTTCAGCAACTGAAAGCGCTTTCGGCAACTTTGGGCCATTGCAGCCGCTTGACTCCAAGCAACTTGTCAGGTTTGCAGAAGTTGATGCGGGTGAGCAGAAAATTTCCATCGCAGCCGCGTTCTGTGCACGTATGGGACCCGTCGAGGCGGCGCTGTTGACGAGCAAGGCTATAGCGCGTCTGCGGCCTCGCCTCGTAGTAATGGTCGGTATATGCGCAGGGCTCTCGGATAAAGTCTCAATGGGTGATGTGGTCGCTGCTGAAGTTAGCTGGAATTGGCAAAGTGGAAAATTTGTTGACCGCCAAGGTGTCGATGGATTTCTTATCTCACCGCATCAGCTAGACATCGATCTTGAGACCCGAAATTGCTTGTTGCAGTTCAAGAGAGACACGCACTTCTGGGCAACGTTCGCCGACTCATCCCGGGAGCTTTCACTCTCGCTTCCAAAACTCGTTTTAGGGCCGATGGCGACTGGGGCATCAGTCCTGGCAAGTGAGCGCATTGCTGATCGCATCCGGGAAGATCAGCACCGGAGCGTAATAGGTTTGGACATGGAGACATACGGTGTTTACGCGGCTGCGCAGTCGGCATCGATATCTGTTCGGGCTGTCTCATTGAAGGCGGTGTGCGATACGGCGGATAAGGAAAAGGACGATAGGCACCAGAAATATGCTGCATTTGTCAGTGCGGCATCGGTCCGACATTTCATTACGCACTATTCGCTTTCGCTTATTTAGGGGCGAATTGCGACTGTGAGAGGGACGGGTAAAAAGACTACGTTGGGGCGCTTGGCTACTCTGAAGTAGCCTAAGAGCGATATCCTCACGTATTCGCTGGGACTGCGCCTTGGCAACTGGGATGGGATGGAAGGCAAAAGCCGGCGAAACCATAGCGCCGATCACCTATTTGCACAGCAGAGGCACTGCGACGATATTTCGGAGGCCTCCGCGCGCAGCGAATGCGCTCATAAATCATCTGAGGCTTTACACTCCTCAAAATTCCATTTGATCGCGCATTGGTGGAAACACGGACTTCACCCGCTTCCGTAGACAGACATCATGGTTTTGGCACCATCTTCTAAAAGGTTAGAGCCTCCTCAAAATCCGGGGGCATTCACCCTACCACCCACATACGCTACAATTAAAGGCTTAGCGGCTGTAGCTCAGTTGGATAGAGTACTTGGCTACGAACCAAGGGGTCGTGGGTTCAATTCCTGCCAGCCGCACCAAACGTCAAGCCCTGGAACCGCGAGGTTCCAGGGCTTTTTCGTTACGATGTCCCGTGCCGGAACACGTTTTTACTCCAGGCTCCCATGAGCAAAGCCTTCACCAAAGAAACCGACGCAGACGACGATGAGGACCTGTCCTTGCCGCCGCTGCCTGCCGGCGGCAAAAACTACATCACGCCCCAGGGTTACGCCCGGCTCAAGTCCGAGTTGCTGGACCTGATCGACAATGAACGTCCCAAGGTCGTTGAGGTCGTGCATTGGGCGGCCAGCAACGGCGACCGGTCGGAAAATGGCGACTACCACTACGGCAAGAAGCGCCTGCGCGAGATCGACAGGCGTATCCGGTTTCTGACCAAGCGGCTTGAGATTGCGGAAATTTCAGACCCCGCCGTGCACCATGGCAGCGACCAGGTGTTTTTTGGGGCCACAGTCACCTACGCTGATGACAGTGGTGCTGAGCAGACGGTCACGATACTGGGCATCGACGAGGCCGATAGCGCGCAGAACCAGGTCAGCTGGATTTCGCCCATAGCGCGGGCCTTGCTCAAGGCGCGGATCGGGGACGAAGTGAAGCTGATCACCCCTGCGGGCGTGCGGGACATCGAGGTGCTGGAGGTGCGCTACCCCGTGCGACCTCCCGACTGATCTGGCCCCGTTTTTGAAGCGGAGGAGGCTATAGCGGCCGTGCGCCGCGAAGGGCCGCCCCGAGCAAGCGCAGCCCCTTCGGGGGGCAGAGAGCTACACGCAGTGAGCGAACGCGGGGGCCATATCAAACCCCGGGCTTGGCGCGCTGGACCCGCAGCACCGAGGGTGTGCGTTTGACGCCGCGCATGACCGATGCCAAGTGCACCCGGTCGCGCACCGCCACGCCGAAACGCAGGTCGGTGGCGTCTTGCGCTGCCTCTTGCACCATGTCTACATGCGTGATGTCAGCCTCGGCGCTAGCCAGCGCCGAGGCGACCCGCGCCAGCACGCCCTTGCCGTTGGTCACCGTCACCAGCAGCCCTGTTTCAAACGCCCGTGCGGGCTCGTCGGACCAGTCGACGGCGATGAAGCGTTCGCTGTCGCGGTGCTGGAGTTTTTTGGCCACCGTGCAATCGTTGGTGTGGACCACCAGGCCTTCGCCACGGCCCAGGTAACCTACGATCTCGTCGCCGGGAATGGGGCGGCAGCAGGTCGCGAATTTCACCGATGCGCCTTCACTGCCGTCGAGCACCAGCGCGCCTTGCGAGATCGATTCTTGGGCGGTGTAGCGCTCGCGGCTCATCAGCAGCGGGTCGGGTTTTTCGCCGATTTCAGCCAGCAGCGTGACGATGCGCTTGGCGACCATGCTGGCAATGCGTTTGCCCAGCCCGATGTCGGTGAGCAGGTCGGCCCGCGAGCGGTTACCGGAAAACCGCAGTATCTTTTCCCAGGTGCCATGATTGGATTCATCGTCGTCGGGCAGACGTTCTATGCCTTCGGCCCGAAGCGATTGCGCCAGCATTTTTTCGCCGAGGTCTTGCGACTCGGTCAACGCCATGGTCTTGAGGTGATGGCGGATTTTTGACCTGGCCTTGCCGGTGCGCACAAAGCCCAGCCAGGCGGGGTTGGGGCTGGACACCGACGCGGTGATGATCTCGATCACGTCGCCGTTGCGCAGCTCCGAGCGCAGTGGTACCTGCTCGCCGTTGACTTTGGCGGCGACAGCGCGGTGCCCGACGTCGCTGTGGATGGCATAGGCAAAATCGACAATCGTTGCACCGCGCGGCATCGCCATGATCTGACTTTTCGGGGTGAACACATAGACGGCGTCGGGAAACAGGTCGATCTTGACGTGGTCCCAGAATTCGGCGGCATCGCGCGTTTCGTGCTGGATGTCCAGCAGGGACTGCAGCCACTGCGTGCCAAGACGCTGCGATGCATCGCCCTCAGGGTCGGTGGCTTTGTAGAGCCAGTGCGCGGCGACTCCCGATTCGGCCACGATGTGCATGGCATCGGTGCGCATCTGGAACTCGATGCTGGTGCCGAAAGGGCCGACCAGCGTCGTATGCAGCGACTGGTAGCCATTGACCTTGGGAATGGCGATGTAGTCCTTGAACTTGCCTGGCAGCGGCTTGTACAGCTGGTGCAGCACGCCAAGCGCGGTGTAGCAGCCAGTGACGCCACCGACGATGATGCGAAAACCGTAGATGTCGGTGACCTGCGCAAAAGACAGGTGTTTTTCGTCCATCTTGCGGTAGATTGAATACAGGGCCTTTTCACGGCCGTAGATGTGCACCTGAATATGCGCGCTGGAAAACGCTGCATCCACCTCGGTCTGCACGCGCTTGATCACGTCGCGGCGGCGGCCGCGGGCCCTTGCCAGCGCCTTGGTCAGCGTCGCGTAGCGCCAGGGGTACAAATGCTGGAAAGCCAGGTCCTGCAACTCGCGGTAAGTGGTGTTCAGACCCAGGCGGTGCGCAATCGGTGCGTAGATGTCCAGGGTCTCGCGTGAAATCCGGCCCCACTTGTCGCGTGGCACATCGCCAAGCGTGCGCATGTTGTGGCTGCGGTCGGCGAGCTTGATCAGGATGACGCGCACATCGCGCGCCATGGCCAGCAGCATTTTCCGGAAGGATTCGGCCTGGTTTTCCTCGCGGGTGTTGAACTCCAGTTTCTCCAGCTTGGTCAGGCCGTCCACCAGCTCGGCCACCGGCGCGCCAAAACGCTCGATCAACTCGGGTTTGGTCACGCCACAATCCTCGATGGCGTCGTGCAGCAGCGCGGCCATCAGGGCCTGTGCGTCGAGTTTCCATTCGGCGCATTGCTGGGCCACGGCAATCGGATGGGTGATGTAAGGCAGTCCGCCGTTGCGGATCTGGCCCAGATGGGCTTCGTCGGCAAAACGGTAGGCGCTGCGCACGCTGTCGACGTCGCTGGCGCTCATGTAATCCAGTTTGGCGGTGAGCGCGGCAAAGCTTGCCGCGGCTGCGTTGGCGGCAGCTGGGGTTGATTTGCTATTGACGGGAGGGGAAACCAGGGCGCTCATGCCTTAAATGTATCGCGACGACGATAAAAACTGCAAAAAGCGGTCTTTTGAGCAACACAGGAAACAAAAAAGGCACCGCAAGCGGTGCCTTTTTTAGAGCCGGGGGGCAGATCAGCCGGGGACTTTTTTCAGCATTTCAAGGCCGATTTTTCCTTCGGCGATCTCGCGCAGGGCAGTCACGCCGGGTTTGTTTTTGCTTTCGATTTTGGGCGCGTGGCCCTGGCTGAGCATGCGGGCGCGGTAGGTTGCCGCCAGAACCAGCTGGAAGCGGTTCGGGATTTTTTCCAGGCAGTCTTCAACAGTAATGCGGGCCATGATGATCTCCGGGTGATGGAACGGTGAAACGGGTAGAGGGGGCAACGGATCAGGAAATGTGCAGGGCCTTGAAGGTCTCGGCGCGGGTGCGCCGCTGTGCTGCAAACTTGAGCCGCTGGGCATGAACAATGGTTTTCAGGTCAAAAACCGCCCGTTCAAATAATTCATTGATTATAACGAAGTCAAATTCCCGGGCCTGCGCCATCTCGATGGCGGCATTTTTGAGACGCAATTCAATCACCTTGGGTGCGTCTTCGCCGCGCCGCTCCAGGCGGGAGCGCAGTTCTTCCCAGCTGGGAGGCAGGATGAAGATCAGCACCGCATTGCTGAAGATACGCTTGATGTTGATGGCGCCCTGAAAGTCGATTTCGAGGATGACATCGGCGCCGTGCGCCACGCGCTCCTCGATGGTTTGGCGCGAAGTGCCGTAACGCTGGCCATGCACATGCGCCCATTCGAGGAAGGAGTCGCGCAGCACCATGCCGTCGAACTCCTCGGCCGAGATGAAGAAATACTCCCGGCCATGTTTTTCCTGTCCGCGCGGTGCTCGCGTGGTGTGCGACACCGCCGGCTGAACCCGCGCATCGAGCTCCATCAGCGCCTTGACCAGGCTGGACTTTCCGGCGCCACTGGGCGCAGCGACAACAAACAGGTTTCCGGGGTAATCCATGGCAACAGGTTCTTGAAAGGGGGTGATTCGGGGAGAGCCGGACTACTCTATGTTTTGAACCTGCTCGCGGATCTGCTCGATCAATACTTTCATGTCTACCGACACATGGGTCAGCTCCAGCGAGCCCGATTTTGAACCCAGGGTATTGGCCTCGCGGTGCAGCTCCTGAATCAGGAAGTCCAGGCGTTTACCCACTTCGCCGCCCGCGGCCAGCAGCCTGTCGATTTCGTCGAGGTGGGAGTTGAGCCGTGTGATTTCCTCGGCCACATCGATACGTATCGCAAACGAGGTGGCCTCCAGCAAGGCCCGGTCCTGCGCCGCTTCCGGCAGGGTGCTGCCGTCGGTCAGGGCCATGGCCTCTTTCCAGCGCTCCATGAAGCGGGCTTTTTGCTGTGAAACCAGTTTGGGAACCATGGGGGTGGCTGATGCGGCCAGCGCGCGCAGCTGGGCGGTGCGCTCCAGCAGCATCTGCGCCAGCCGCGCGCCTTCGCGCTCGCGGGCGGCCAGCAGATCCTTCAGCGCTTTTTTGGCAAGTTTGAGAAGCTCGTCGCTGTAGTCGTGCGCGGTTTTGTCTTCGCCAGCCGCCATGCGCAAAATGTCGGCCACGCTGAGTGCTGCAGCACCGGGAAGCCAGGAGCGCACGGTGTCTTCCATGGACCCCAGGCGCTGCAGGGTGGCACTGGCTGGGGCCTTGAGGCCGCCGCCGGATTGGCTGTCCAGTGAGACACGTATTTCAACCTTGCCGCGCTTGAGCTTGCCGGTCAGCAGCTCGCGCAAGGCGGGTTCGGCCTGCCGCAATTCGTCGGGCAGGCGCAGAGCCAGGTCCAGAAAACGGCTGTTGACCGAGCGTATTTCCACGCCCAGGCGCGCGTTGCTGCCGGTGCCGGCATCGGCCTCCGGGGCTGTGCGAGCAGGGGTAGACTGGGCGGCTGCATAGCCTGTCATGCTGTAAACTGACATTTAGTAATACGCTTTTCGTAAGAGTCAACAGGACTGGGTGACCCCGTCACCTTGCTGCAATCCCGAATTATGTCAAAGGTCAAGCCCGCGCCACTTCCACCCGATACCGTCATTGGTGGCTACCGTGTGGTGCGCAAGCTGTCCGCTGGCGGGTTTGGGGTAGTTTACTTGGCCGTTGACAACGAAGGCCAGCAGGTCGCCATCAAGGAGTATCTGCCGTCCTCGCTGGCCAGCCGCCCGCCCGGTGAATTGCTGCCCCAAGTGCAACCCGAAAAACTGTCCCTCTACCGCCTGGGCCTGAAGAGCTTTTTCGAGGAAGGCCGTTCGCTGGCGCAAATCTCCCATGCCTCCGTGGTGAGCGTGCTCAACTTCTTTCGCGAAAACGAAACTGTTTACATGGTGATGAACTACCTGGAGGGGGGCACCCTGCAGGACTTCATCATCACCGCCCGCGAGCTCAAAAAGCAGAAAGTGTTTCGCGAATCGACGATTCGCTCGCTGTTTGACGAGATCCTGCGCGGACTGCGTATCGTGCACCAGCACAAGATGCTGCACCTGGACATCAAACCTGCCAACATTTTCGTGACGGACGACAACAAGGCTGTGATGATCGACTTCGGCGCCGCGCGCGAGGTGCTGAGCAAGGAGGGCAATTTCATCCGGCCCATGTACACCCCCGGGTTTGCTGCGCCCGAAATGTACCGCCGCGATTCCTCCATGGGACCCTGGACCGATATCTATGCGATTGGCGCCTGCATTTACGCCACCATGCAGGGCTATCCGCCCAATGACGCGCCGCAGCGCCTGGAAAAAGACCGGCTGTCGCTTGCGCTTTCGCGGTTGCGCGGCGTGTACTCCGACAACCTGATCGAGGTGGTGGAGTGGTGCATGTCGCTCGATCCATTGTCCCGGCCCCAATCGGTTTTTGCTCTGCAAAAAGAGCTCAGCCGCGAGGGGGAGCGGCGCTACACCAAACTCACTGTCGGCGAAAAAATGCGCTTGCAGTTCGACAACATGGTGTCGGACACCAAGAAAAGCGCGCGCAAAGCCACCAGCTTTGCGACGAAGTTCAAATGAAATTTTCTGTCTTCCAGGTCAGCCGCAAGGGCGGGCGCGAAAAAAACGAAGACCGCATGGGGTATTGCTACACCCGTGAATCCGGCCTGTTTGTGCTGGCCGACGGCATGGGCGGCCACCCCGAAGGCGAAGTCGCCGCGCAGCTGGCACTGCAGACCATCTCCGCGCTGTACCAGAAGGGAGCCCGCCCACTCGTCAAGGATGCGACCGAGTTCCTGTCCACCGCCCTGATGGCGGCACATCACCAGATCATCCGTTACGCCAGCGAAAAAGGCATGCTCGACACCCCGCGTACCACACTGGTGGCAGCCATCCTGCAGGGTGACGCCGCGACCTGGGCTCACTGTGGCGACTCGCGCTTGTATGTTGTGCGCGACGGTGAGCTGCTAACCCGCACACGCGACCATTCCTACCTTGAGCAGCAAAACGCCGGCGTGATCAAGCTTGAGCGCATCAACCGCAACATCCTGTTCACCTGCCTGGGGTCACCGTCCAAACCGGTGTTTGACATTGCCGGTCCGGTCGTGTTGCAGCAGGGGGACAAGTTGATGCTGTGCTCCGATGGCCTGTGGGGCAGCCTGACCGACAACGAGATCGTGCGCCACATGGCCTCCAACAGCGTGTCTGACGCCGTGCCTGACATGGTCGAACACGCGCTGCGTAACGGCGGCGAGCATGGCGACAACGTCACGGTACTGGCCATGGAGTGGGAAACGCCCGACGCCTTTGAGTCGACACGTGGCGTCTCGACCGACTCCATCATGGACGGTGTGTTTGCCTCCACCATTCAGGCTGGCGTGCTCGACACCGGGGTGGAAGACCTCGACGATGCGGCGATTGAGCGTTCCATTGCCGAGATCAACGAGGCAATACGCCGGTCTGCCGCCAAGAAGGTCTGAGCCGGCCCGACCCACCCGCCTGGTCACCCGGGAGGGCATCATTTCCCGATAATTGCCATTTCATTGCCATTTGTACCCCGGGCGTGCCGCGCCAGAAAGCCTTTTCGTCATGAGTTCATTCGAAAGAAGCAGTGCCCGCGCTGCCGACCAGTTGCGTCCGGTGCGCATTACCCGCGCCTACACCGCCTATGCCGAGGGCTCGGTGCTGATCGAGTTTGGCAACACCAGGGTGCTGTGCACCGCCTCGGTGGAAGAAAAAGTTCCGGGCCACAAAAAAGGCAGCGGCGAAGGCTGGGTCACGGCCGAGTACGGCATGTTGCCGCGTGCCACGCATACCCGCAGCGACCGTGAGGCCGCGCGCGGCAAGCAAAGCGGGCGCACACAGGAAATCCAGCGTCTGATCGGCCGCTCGATGCGCGCGGTGTTTGACCTGAAAAAACTCGGCGAACGCACGATTCACCTTGACTGCGATGTGATCCAGGCCGATGGTGGTACCCGCACAGCCAGCATCACCGGTGCCTTTGTGGCTGCGCAGGACGCCGTCAACAAACTGCTGGCTGACGGCAAACTCAAGGAAACCCCCATCCTCGGCCACGTCGCCGCCATCTCGGTCGGTATTGTTCAGGGCACGCCGCTGCTTGACCTGGAATACATCGAGGACGTAGGCTGCGACACTGACATGAACGTGGTGATGACGGGCGCCGGCCATTATGTCGAGGTGCAGGGCACCGCCGAAGGCGCGGCCTTTTCGCGCAAGGAAATGGATGCGCTGTTGCTACTCGCTGAAAAAGGCATCAGTGAGCTGGTCGCCCTGCAGCAGAAATCGCTCCTGAATTGATAGCTTCTTGCGCCCGTCGTTAAAGGGCTGGAGGCATATTTTGCTTATGAAAATTGTACTTGCGTCCAACAACGTCGGAAAACTCGCTGAACTGCAGGCCATGCTGGAGCCGCTTGGCGTCACCTTGATCAGGCAGGCCGAGCTCGGCATCTCCGAGGCCGAAGAGCCTTTTCGCACCTTTGTTGAAAACGCGCTGGCCAAGGCGCGCCACGCCGCGCAAGCCAGTGGTTTGCCGGCACTGGCCGACGACGCCGGTCTGTGTGTTGACGCTTTCGGCGGACTGCCGGGCGTGGACACGGCTTTTTACGCCACGCAGTTTGGTTATGCCAAAGGCGATGACAACAATGTGCGTGCCCTGCTCGAGCAAATGGCGGGCCTCAGTGAGCGCCGCGCCGCGCTGGTCAGCACGCTGGTGGCGGTTCGCTCTGCCGATGATCCCGAACCCCTGATTGCGGTCGGGCGCGTGGTGGGTGAGATCGCCCGCGAGCTGCGGGGCAGCAATGGTTTCGGCTTTGACCCGGTGATGTTCATCCCGTCCTTTGGCAAGACCTTTGCCGAACTGCCCGTAGAGGTCAAAAACGCCAACAGCCACCGGGGCCAGGCGGCACGCCGGATGATGGAGCTGATGCGCGAGCGCTGGTTGTGAGCGTTTACGTGTTCGTGGTCTTATGACTTTCCCCATCCCTGTTGTCAGTGTGTCACCCGCAGAAGAAACCGGGGCGGGGCTCAAGGACATCCAGCACTACATGCGCGGCGGCACCCTGCGACTGAGCGCGCTCCCATCGCTGTCGCTGTATGTACACCTGCCCTGGTGCCTGAAGAAGTGTCCTTACTGCGACTTCAACTCGCACGAGAGCAAGGGCGCACTGCCCGAGCAGCGTTACCTGGACGCCCTGATGGCCGATCTGGAAGCTTCGCTGCCGCTGGTGTGGGGTCGCACGGTGCACAGCATCTTCATCGGCGGCGGCACACCCAGCTTGTTTTCGCCGCAAGCCATCGACCGGCTGATCGGCGACATTCGCGCGCGCTTGCGGCTGGAGCCTGACTGCGAGATCACGCTGGAGGCCAACCCCGGCACCTTCGAGAAGGACCGCTTCAAGGCTTTCCGCAGCGCTGGTGTCACCCGCCTGTCAGTGGGTGTGCAAAGCTTTGACGATGCGCATTTGCAGGCCCTGGGCCGCGTACACGACCGCGCGCAAGCCATCGCCGCGGTCGAGGAAGCCGCGCAGGCTTTTGACACCTTCAACCTGGACATCATGTACGCCTTGCCCGGCCAGACGCTGGTCAATCTGGAGCAGGACATGCGCCAGGCCCTCGCGTTTGATCCGCCGCACATCTCGATTTACCACCTGACGGTTGAACCCAACACCTTCTTCGCCAAACATCCGCCGACTCTGCCGGAAGATGACGACGCCTATGCCATGCTCGACCGGATCACCGAGCTGACCGCTGCCGCAGGGATGGACCGCTACGAGGTCTCAGCCTATGCCCAGTCCGGTCATCGCTGCGCGCACAACCTCAACTACTGGCAGTTTGGCGACTATCTGGGTTTAGGCGCTGGCGCGCACAGCAAGCTCAGTTTTGCGCACCGCGTGGTGCGTCAGGTGCGTTTTCGCGATCCCGCGCTGTACATGGACAAGGCGCTTGCTGGCACGCCCGTGGCGCAGGACAACGAGGTGGCGCGCGCCGACTTGCCGTTTGAGTTCATGCTCAACGCCCTGCGCCTGCGCGAAGGGTTCAAGCTGCAGGACTTCTCGGAAAAAACTGGCTTGCCCTTGAGTGCCATCGAGGCCGGGCTGGACGAAGCAGAGCGCAAGGGCCTGATCACGCGCAACTTTGCCAGCGTCAAACCGACCGAACGCGGGTTTGATTTCCTGAACGATTTGCAGACGCTGTTTCTGGCGCCTGGACATTAAACCGCTATCGCGTTGTTCAGGGGCCAGAATTTGGCGGCCTGGCGGCCCGAGGTATGGTCATTCGTTGCCAGCGCCTGCAGTGTTGTTTTCTAACAAAATGACGCTGACTGACGGCTTTTTCCTACAAAACGCGTGTGACGGTCGCCTGACATTGGCATCAGATTCAATCACGGCTTCACCCGGATTTACCAGTGCATCGCCAGCAATGAATCAGTGCTCTTCTTTTACATCTCGGCTCAACCTTTAGGACACGTACCATGACAGCATCAACATTTCCTGTAGCCACGCGCAGGCTAGGCCTCATCGCTCTAGCTGTACTCGGAACTGTTTCCAGCCCCTGGGCCATTGCTCAAGACGAGACCACCGGCCCGTACATTGGCGGCAACGTGGGCCGCACCCGTGCCGACTTTGACAACGGGTCCATCAACCGAACTCTGGCCGGTCAGGGCTTGACTGTCCGATCCACGACTGAGGACAACAGCGGCACCGGCTACAAGCTTTTCGGCGGCTACCAGCTCAACCGCAATTTTGCGGTTGAGGGTGGTTATTTTGATTTGGGTCGGTCTAGCTATACGTTCAACACTACCCCAGTGGGCAGCTTCAACGGGGAAACTCGCGTTCGAGGTCTGAACCTGGATCTGGTGGGCATGCTGCCTGTATCCGATCGCTTCTCCGTCTTCGGTCGAATTGGTGCCGCTTATGCGCAAAGCCGAGCCAGCTTCACAAGTACCGGTGCCGTAGCTGCGAACACAACAAACCCCCGCCGCAACGACACCAACCTCAAAGTGGGTCTCGGTATGCAGTACGCCATCACAGAAGCGCTGGCTGTACGGGCCGAACTGGAACGTTACCGCATCAATGATCCCGTCCGGAACCGCGGCCATATCGATATGGCATCGGTGGGACTGGTTTACCGTTTTGGCGCAAAAACTCCGACCCCTGTGGCCTACGTACCGGTTGTAACGCCGCCGCCCGCACCAGTCTATGTGGCGCCAGCGCCTCCGCCCCCGCCTCCGCGTCCCGTCGTCATCGCGCCCGCTCCTGCGCCGCAGCCGGCTTACCAGCCACCAGTTCGTCCGGCCAAGCAGGGCCGCAACTGAAGTAGGGTTTCAAGATAAGCAGTGCTGGCGCGAAGGTGAAAACCTTCGCGCCATACTTTTGCCCAGGTTGAGCGACGCAACGTCATCAATGCGCCCGGGATCTGCGCCACCCATAAGTTGCAACAGGTAGCCAAAGTCCCCTAAACCGCCAAGGCCAAGCAGGTGAAAGGACTTCTCGTACCGCCCCGAAAGCTGGTATCTTGTGAACAGGAACATCATGATACGAACCCCGGCAAAAATAATTCAACGTCGTTTTTTGACAGGTTGCGTGCGCCCCGCTTCCGCACGGCTCGCGCAAGGCGTGCTGCTTGGCCTGGTCGCGGTCGTTGCATTGATGCTGCCAGCCACGGCCGCGCAGAACACGCCCTCCATAATCACGCCAGGTTCTGGCGCAGGCTCCCGGGAAAATGGCAGCGTCCCAATGCCTGCCGAGTTCCCCGCACCCAGCCCAACCCTCAGGCTGGTCAACTTTGGGACGGAAGTGCCTTCCCCGGAATCGCAGAAATTTGCAGACTGGGTGGTGCACTCAGCCGACAACACCAAGTTGCCCTTCATGATTGTCGACAAGGTGAGCGCCCGGGTGTTTGTCTTTGATGCTCACGGGCAGCTTCGGGGTGCCGCTGCTGCGCTATTGGGGATGGCCGTGGGCGATAACGCCGTTCCGGGCATCGGTCAGCACAAGCTGTCAAGCATTCGTCCCGAGGAGCGCATCACGCAAGCCGGTCGTTTCGTGGCTTCGCTAGACCGCGATATCCACGGCGTGGAGGTCCTTTGGGTGGACTACGACAGCGCCCTTTCGCTGCACCGCGTCGCGACGGGGCAGCCCAAGGAGCGGCGGGCAGAGCGCTTGGCCACCCCAAGTCCGCTGGACAACCGGATTTCTTACGGCTGCATCAACGTGCCGGTCAAGTTTTATGAGAACGTGGTGAGCCCGTCTTTTACGCGTACAAACGGCATCGTCTACATACTGCCGGAGACCCGCACCGCCCGCGAAGTTTTCGGCTCGTATGATGTTCAGGATTCTTCGCGCAGGCAAGCCTCCGTCCCGGTCGCTCCGGCAGGGGACTCCTCCGTCAGATAGTCACGCCTTCGAAGGTGGTAGCGGCGTTTTTGCGATCCGACACTGTACATGTCAAGGCGCTGAAGAACACCGAGATGGTGCCCTGCGACTTGAGTATGTGCTGTCGGTGACCATTGTTTTGGCGGAAGCGGTGAGATTCGAACTCACGGATAGTTTCCCATCGCCGGTTTTCAAGACCGGTGCAATCGACCACTCTGCCACGCTTCCAGGCTGGCTATTTTACCTGTAGTCAACGGCACGCCGAATGGAGAGCGTTCACGCGCTTTGCAACATGCCTTTGCTTTCGATAAAAGCCACCACCTCGGCCAGGCCGGTGTTGGTCTTCAGATTGGTCATGACAAAGGGCTTCAGGCCTTTCGCCGTGGTGCGCATGCGGATCGTGTCGGCTTCCATCACAGCCAGGTCTGCGCCCACGTACGGCGCGAGGTCGGTCTTGTTGATGACGAACAAATCGCCTTTGGTGATGCCGGGCCCTCCTTTGCGGGGAATCTTTTCACCGGCGGCGACATCGATCACGTAAATCGTCAGGTCACTCAGTTCGGGGCTGAAGGTGGCGGCCAGGTTGTCGCCGCCGGACTCGACAAACACCACGTCGGCATCGGGAAAGTCCACCAGCATGCGGTCAATGGCTTCAAGGTTGATGGACGCATCTTCGCGGATGGCGGTGTGCGGGCAACCGCCGGTTTCCACACCCATGATGCGTTCGGCCGCCAGTGCGCCGCTGACGGTCAGGATGCGCTGGTCTTCTTTGGTGTAAATGTCGTTGGTGATAGCCACCAGGTCGTACTTGTCCTTCATGGCTTTGCACAGCATTTCGAGCAGCGTGGTTTTGCCGGAGCCGACGGGGCCGCCGATACCCACGCGCAGCGGCGGTAGTTTCTTGGTGCGGTTGGGGATGTGGTGCATGCTCATCAGAAGTGCCTTGCGAGTGTTGTGTGATCTTGTGAGCTTGTTATCCCGGACTTGAGGAGCCTGCCCCGGACTCCAATCCGGGGGGATCCATCGCGTGTTGACCATTCCAATTCGGACGCATGGATTGCCGGTCGAGCCCGCAACGACAGATGCCGGCGCGATATTGTCATGATCTGAACAATCTCGAATATTGTGTTTCGTGTTGAGAGGAAAGAATCGCCAGCATGGGTGAAAACGCCTGGCGCTCATGGTCTTCAAGCGCGATGGCGGTTTCGATGGCGGCCGGAATTTCAGCGGCCAGCCGGGCCAGTATGCGCTGGCCAGAGCTTTGGCCCAGCGGCACCGACTTGAGCGCGGCCTGCATCATGTTTTCGGCCCAGCCAAAGGCGTAGGTGCTCAAACAGTCGGCCACGCCCGCGGCAAGCGGCGAGGCAGCAAGCGCAAAGGTGACGGGGTAGGTGGGCGGCAGTTGCGCGCAGGTGTTGATCTGTGCATCGCTGACGCTGTGGTGGTTGCGCAGCCATTCGAGCAGCGAGCGGCCCATTTGCTCGGTCTGCAGGCGCATCTCGCTGGTTTCG
>NZ_JBDNGU010000005.1:0-11936 GCF_041689105.1 Polaromonas sp.
CCACGCTTGTCGCTGCGCGTACTGCGCTGCCCCCCGAGGGGGCGCTGCGCCTGCGGACTGGCAAAGCCAGATCCGCGGCCCCGGCTGGTGAAGAGAGAGCCTCCACGCTTGTCGCTGCGCGTACTGCGCTGCCCCCCGAGGGGGCGCTGCGCCTGCGGACTGGCAGAGCCAGATCCGCGGCCCTGGCTGGTGAAGAGAGAGCCTCCACGCTTGTCGCTGCGCGTACTGCGCTGCCCCCCGCGGGGGCGCTGCGCCTGCGGACTGGCAAAGCCAGATCCGCGGCCCTGGCTGGTGAAGAGAGAGCCTCCACGCTTGTCGCTGCGCGTACTGCGCTGCCCCCCCGAGGGGGCGCTGCGCCTGCGGACTGGCAGAGCCAGATCCGCGGCCCTGGCTGATAAAGAAGAGAAGATGCCCCGCCAAGGCGAGTGCTTGCCCTTACGTAGTTCCCGTCATGGACAGTGCTTGCCCGCTTTGTAAACTTGGCAGGTTCAACTCAAGGAGACCCCATGAAACGCCTGCTTATTCTTGCGGTGGCCGCGACTTCGCTGTTCGCCAACGCACAAACCTACCCCGGCTCCAAGCCGATTTCGATCGTGGTGCCTTTTGCAGCGGGCGGCCCGACCGACCGTGTGGCGCGCGATCTGGCCGAAGCCATGCGCAAGGCTATGGGTGGCTCTGCCAACTTCGTCGTGGAAAACGTCAACGGCGCTGGTGGCACGATTGGCACCACCAAGGTTGCCAAGGCCAACCCGGACGGCCACACCCTGCTGCTGTTTCATATCGGCATGGCGGCGACCCCCGCCCTGTACCGCAAGCTGCAGTACAAACCGCTGGAAGATTTTGAGTATTTGGGCATGGTCAACGAGGTTCCCATGACCCTCATTGGCAAACCGCAGCTGCCTGCCAACACCTACCGAGATTTTGAGAACTACATCCGCGCCAACTCCGGCAAGCTCAACATTGCCCATGCCGGTCTGGGTTCCGCCTCACATCTGTGCGGCCTGATGTGGCAATCGGCGATCAACGCCAAGGAAGCCATGACCACCATTCCCTTCGGCGGCACTGGCCCGGCGATGAATGCGCTGGTGGGCGGCCAGGTTGACCTGATGTGCGACCAGACCACCAACACCGTCGGCCAGATCGAAGCCGGCCGTGTCAAAGCCTTTGCCGTCACCACCGCCAAGCCGCTGTCCGGCCACAAGCTGCTCAAGGACTACCCGTCGCTTCAGGAAATGGGCCTGAAAGGCTTTGACCTGACCATCTGGCACGGTCTGTATGCCCCCAAGGGCACACCTGCTGCCATTCAGACACAGCTGAACAACGCGCTGAAGATCGCCCTGAAAGACCCCGACTTCATGAAGAAGCAGGAAGGCCTGGGCGCCATCGTGGTGACCGACAAGCGTGTCGAGCCCGCAGCCCACAAGGCATTTGTGGCCAGCGAAATCGCCAAACTCAAGCCGGTGATTGAAGCGGCTGGCAAATTCGCCGACTGACTCCGCCCGCACTGCAGAACAGCCGCCGTGCGCAAGCCCGGCGGCTTTTTTCATGGCAGGCCGGGATTGCCCCGATTGAAGCAGCAGCCTCGCCGCACTAAGGTAGAGACACGCCCCAGGCACATTGCCAAATTGCAAAAGGAACCCCCTCATGACCTCAATCTTCAAGCCGAATCGCCGCCTGGCCCTTTCCCATGTTGCGTTTGCAGCTATCAGTTTTATAGCGTTCCAGGCCAATGCCCAAAGTAGCTGGCCGACAAAGCCGGTGCGCATTGTGGTGCCGTTTGCGCCCGGCGGCACCACAGACATCCTGGCCCGCGCCGTCGCGCCAGAGCTGTCAAAAGCCTTCGGCCAGCAATTCATCGTTGACAACCGTGCTGGCGCCGGCGGCAACGTAGGCGCCGACCTCGTTGCCAAGTCACCTGCTGACGGCTATACGCTGCTGATGGGAACCGTGGGCACCCACGGTATCAACAAGTCGATTTACGCGAAGATGCCCTTTGACCCGCAGAAGGACTTTGCACCCATCACGCTGGTGGCCGGCGTTCCCAACGTCATGGTGATGAACACCGAAAAGGCGGCGCAGCTCGGTATCAACAGCGTCCCTGACTTTATTAAATACGCCAAGGCAAACCCTGGAAAGTTCAGCATGGCGTCCAGCGGCAACGGAACCTCCATCCATCTGGCGGGTGAACTCTTCAAGTCACAGACCGGGATTTTCATGACGCACATTCCTTACCGCGGTTCCGGTCCGGCCCTGCTCGACCTGATCGGTGGCAACGTCGATGTGATGTTTGACAACCTGCCCTCGGCCATGCCGCAAATCAAAGGCGGCAAACTCAAGGCGTTTGCGGTCACCAGCGCCCAGCGCTCGACCGCGATGCCCGAATTGCCCACCGTGGAAGAAGCTGGCAAGCTCAAGGGTTTTGAGGCCAGCAGCTGGTTCGGCCTGCTTGCACCGGCCGGCACGCCCCCCGAGATCGTCAGCCGCATCCAGCAGGAAGTCGCCAAAGCACTGGCCACGCCCGCCATCAAGGAAAAAATGCTGGCACAAGGCGCTATCCCGAGCGGCAACACACCGCAGGAATTCGCCAAACTGATTGACTCAGAAATCGCAAAATGGGCAGTTGTAGTGAAGGCTTCGGGCGCTAAAGTCGATTAGCGAGTCGCCCGCCCACTCAAGCACTGGCCGCGGAGCCGGCCCGCAGGCGCAGTGAGCGACCGCGAGGACTTGTCTTATTCAAGCAGGGGCCGCGGGTCCGGCTCTGCCGGCCCGCAGGCGCAGCGGCCCCCTCGGGGCTGGCGCCTGCGGCTCCGAACCTGCTTGAGCAGGTTTGGACAGGCAACAGAAGCGAAGCCTCTGGCGAGCGGCGGCCTGCAAGGTGCAGGGAGCTACACGCAGTGAGCGACCGTGGGGGCCACATCTAGACCCCCCAGACAACCTCATGGCCGGCCTTGTGATTGCGCTCCAGCATCTCGATGAAGGGCCCGGCGCGCTGGCGCAAGCCCAAGCCTTCGCCGGGGACCGCCGCCTCGGCCTCCTGATCGTGTACTTCTTCCTGGGCGATGGCGGCATGTAAGGCGGCAACGGCGGCAGGCATCTGCTCGGGCAGGATGATGCCCTTGGGGCCAGCGTCCTTGCCGATTACCTCCAGGACGCGGCGCCCATTGGCCTC
The DNA here is from genome assembly GCF_041689105.1 of Polaromonas sp. GTDB lineage: Bacteria > Pseudomonadota > Gammaproteobacteria > Burkholderiales > Burkholderiaceae_C > Polaromonas. The sequence continues at coordinate 3,170 of NZ_JBDNGU010000005.1, forward strand.
CAGCATGATCAGGTCACCAGCGGCTTGGGACTTGAATTTGTACAGCATCGGAGAGCTCCTTGGGTGTCGTTTGAATAAGTCCGATTATCGGCACGGCGCCTCTGGAAGTCTGTAGGCTGCTTTCCCGTCATGGTGATGGGCTGAAGGGTGACGAGGAGGGCTGAAGCAAAATACCCCCCTATGCTCAATATTCCGACAGCCCCCAAACCTGCCGTGCAGGCGCTGAGCCAGGACGGCCTGCGCCTGTTGTCGCCCGCCGATCTGGCCGCCACCTTACCGGCCGAATGGACGCAACACTGGACGAACCTGGTCAGCGCCTGGGACCGTTTGCCCCCAGACGCTCACCTGAAGGACGGCGGCCACTACCGCAAGCGCCGGCACAGTTGCTTCATTCAAGACCTCAACGGCGGGCAACTGACGCAGACACCGCACCGCGCCCACTGGCAACCGACAGACTACAACGCGCTGCACGGCGGCTTTGAACGCTGGTTTGAGCCGGTCGAACCGGCTGTGGCCGCAGCGCCAGCCTGGACCACGCTGCTGGCGGAGCTGGGCAAGCTGTTTGCGCAAGTGCGGCCTGTTCCGCGCTGGTTTGTGGAGGCCCACCAGTTCCGCATCGACACCGCGGGCGGCGTCGGCCGGCCCACGCCGGAAGGCGCGCACCGCGACGGTGTGGATTTTGTCGTGGTGATGCTGGTGGCGCGCGAAGGCGTCAAAGGGGGCGAGACCCGGGTGTTCGACGCCAACGGCCCGCAGGGCCTGCGCTTTGTGATGCAGGAGCCGCTGACCACGCTGCTGCTCGACGATGCCCGGGTGATCCACGAAACCACCCCCATCCTGCCACTGGAGACCGGCACAGTAGACGGGCATCGGGACACGCTGGTGCTGACCTACCGGGCGGTCGGCTTCCAGGCACCCTGAGCGCCTGCGCACTCGCAAACGCGTGTTGTACCAGCTTGCCTTCGAAAGACAAGAAATCAGGTTGCGGCAGTGGCAAGCCAAAGAGCTTGGGTGAGCGACTGCGCTCATGTCCCCCGGAACAAGATGCGCCTGTTCGCAGGCCGGGGGACATTCGCGCAGCTGAGTGCCCCTTCGGCCAGTTCCCGCCCACAAAGTGCCGCTTATCCAGATGATTGAATGCAAAACCGTATTAACCATGAGAGCGCCAGCCTCAAAACCACTTGACGGAAATAGTTTAAACCTAAACAATTAAGATTCGATCAATCAATTTGAACGGATCTTGTCAATGCACATCCTTTGTCTGGGCGGCGGGCCCGCCGGCCTGTACTTCGCGCTGCTGATGAAGCTGCAGGACCCCGCCCACCAGGTCACCGTGGTGGAGCGCAACCGCCCCTTCGACACTTTTGGCTGGGGCGTGGTGCTGTCCGACCAAACGCTGGACAACCTGCGACAGGCCGACCCGGTCAGCGCGCAACTGATCGGTGACGCCTTCAACCACTGGGACGATATCGAGGTGTTTTTCAAAGGCCGCTCCGTGCGTTCGGGCGGCCACGGCTTTTGCGGCATAGGCCGCAAGCGCCTGCTCAACATCCTGCAAGACCGCTGCATCGAAGTCGGCGTCGACCTGGTGTTTGAAACCGACGTGGAGGACGACCAGGCCATCGCCGCCAGGTACCATGCCGATATCGTGATCGCCAGCGACGGCCTGAACAGCCGCATCCGTACCCGCTACGCCGACACCTTCAAGCCTGATGTGGACTTGCGCGCCTGTCGCTTTGTCTGGCTGGGCACGCACAAGACCTTCGACGCCTTCACTTTTGCTTTCGAGCAAACCGAACACGGCTGGTTTGCGGCGCACGCCTACAAGTTCGACGACAACACCTCGACCTTCATCGTCGAGACGCCCGAAGCGGTCTGGAAAGCCCACGGCCTGGACGCCATGAGCCAGGAAGACGGCATCGCCTTCTGTGAAAAGCTGTTTGCCCCATACCTCGACGGCAACGCCCTGATGAACAACGCTACCCATGTACGTGGCTCGGCGATCTGGATCCGCTTCCCGCGTGTGGTCTGCGAGCACTGGGTGCATTGGCCCACCGTGCCCGGCCGCAGCGACGGGCCGCCCCTAGCAAGGCCAGCCCCCCCGGGGGGCAGCGAACCACACATAGTGGGGAGCGTGGGGGCTCCTATCGTGTTGATGGGCGACGCCGCCCACACCGCACATTTCTCCATCGGCAGCGGCACCAAGCTGGCGCTGGAAGATGCGATTGAGCTGAGCCGCTGTTTTGCACAGACACCCGAGCCCGACAAGGCACTGCAAACCTATGAAGCGCTGCGTTCGGTGGAAGTGCTCAAGATACAGAATGCCGCGCGCAACTCCACCGAATGGTTTGAAAACGTAGACCGCTACAGCGGGCTGGATGCAGAACAGTTTTTCTATTCGCTGCTGACACGTTCTCAGCGCATCAGCCATGAAAACCTGCGGGTTCGCGATGCCTCCTGGCTGCAAGGGTATGAACAGTGGCTGGCCAATCCGGGCCGCGCAGCGAAGGGCCGCCCCGAGCAAGCGACGGCCCCCTCGGGGGGCAGTGCAGCACACGCAGTGGCAAGCGTGGGGGCCACGTCTGCGCCACCGCCCATGCTTTTGCCACTGAAAGTGCGCGAGCTGCAACTGAAAAACCGCATCGTGGTCTCGCCCATGGCGACTTACAGCGCCATCGATGGACTGCCCCAGGACTTTCACCTGGTGCACCTGGGCGCGCGCGCGCTGGGCGGCGCCGCCATGGTGTTTGCCGAGATGAGCGCGCCCTGCCCTGAAGGCCGCATCACCCCCGGCTGCACGGGCCTGTGGAACGAGGAACAGATGCTGGCCTGGAAACGCATTGTCGATTTCGCACACCGCTCGGGCGAAGGCGTGCGCATGGGCATGCAGCTGGGCCACAGCGGCCCGAAAGGCTCAACCCAGGTCGGCTGGGAAGCGCCGGACGAGCCACTGGCTGCCGGCAACTGGCCGCTGCTGGCCGCCAGCGCCATGGCCTATGGCCCGACCAACGCCGTGCCGACAGCGATGACGCGTGAGGACATGGACCGCATCAAAACGCAGTTTGTGCAGTCTGCGCTGTACGCTGCCCAGGCCGGCTTCGACTGGCTGGAGCTGCATTGCGCGCACGGCTATTTGCTGTCGAGTTTCATCACGCCGCTGACCAATCTGCGCACCGACGACTACGGCGGCAGCCTGGAAAACCGCTGCCGCTACCCGCTGGAAGTGTTTGCGGCCATGCGCGCAGTCTGGCCCGCGCACCTGCCCATGAGTGTGCGCATCTCGGCGCATGACTGGGCGCCGGGCGGCAACACCGCCGACGATGCGGTGGCCATCGCGCGCCTGTTCAAGGCGGCCGGCTGCGACTTCATCGACGTGTCCTCGGGACAGACCACCCGCGCCGCCAAGCCGGTCTACGGCCGCATGTACCAGACCCCGTTTGCCGACCGCATCCGCAACGAGGTCGGTATCCAGACGATTGCCGTCGGCGCGATCTCCGAGGTCGACCATGTCAACAGCATCATTGCCGCCGGCCGCGCTGACCTGTGCGCAATTGCCCGGCCACACCTGGCCGACCCGGCCTGGACACTGCACGAGGCAGCCAAACTGCAAAGCCGGCACGTGGACTGGCCAAAGCCCTACCTCAGCGGCCGTGACCAGCTTTACCGCGAACTATCCAAGCAAAAACAGACCTGAGCCCTTATCCAGCAAGCGTAATAAGCTATTAAATATATAGCAACCGGGAGACGATCATGGACATGGAAGCACGAGGACACCGCGAACACCCCGAGGCGCTGCGCCTGTGGCTGCGCCTGCTGACCTGTACGCAGCTGATTGAAAAACAGGTGCGCGGGCAGTTGCGCGAGCAGTTTGACACCACGCTGCCGCGGTTCGATTTGATGGCGCAGCTTGAGCGTAACCCGGAAGGGCTGAAGATGAACGAGCTGTCGCGCCGAATGATGGTCACCGGCGGCAACGTCACCGGCATCACCGACCAGTTGGTGGCCGAAGGCCTGGTTGAACGCGTGGACGTGGAGGGCGACCGCCGCGCCTACCGCGTACGCCTGACGCCGCGCGGCCGCAAGACCTTTGACGAGATGGCGCGCCAGCACGAGGACTGGATTGTCCAGGCCTTTGGCGGCCTGACTCCGCGCGAGATCGACACCCTGCACAAGCTGCTGGGCAAAGTCAAACAACACCAGGCCGACCTGAGCCTGGAAATGGAAAACACGTGAAACACTACATTGGCCCTGCCAACCCCATGCATGCGCAGTTCAGTGCGCTGGCCAGCTACCCCGCCCGCCACTTTGCCTATGCCTTCGAAGGCGGCGTCGCCACCCTGACCCTGAACCGGCCAGAGCGCAAGAACCCGCTGACCTTTGAGTCTTACGCCGAGCTGCGCGACCTGTTTCGTGCACTGAACAGCGCCACCGACGTCAAGACAGTGGTACTGACTGGCGCCGGTGGCAACTTCTGCTCAGGCGGCGATGTACACGAAATCATCGGCCCACTGACCAAAATGAGCATGCCGGAGTTGCTGGAGTTCACGCGCATGACGGGTGATCTGGTCAAGACGATGCGTTTGTGCCCGCAGCCCATCATTGCGGCCATCGACGGCATCTGTGCCGGCGCTGGCGCCATGATGGCCCTGGCCGCCGATATTCGCCTGGGCACGGCACAAGCCAAAACCGCCTTCCTGTTCACGCGCGTCGGCCTGGCTGGTGCGGACATGGGCGCCTGCGCCCTGCTGCCGCGCCTGATCGGTCAGGGCCGCGCGTCCGAACTGCTGTTCACCGGACGCGCGATGACGGCGCAGGAAGGGCTGCAATGGGGCTTCTTCAATGCACTGCACGAACCGGCCGACCTGCTGGCCAAAGCGCAGGCCCTGGCTGCGGAGCTGGCCGCCGGCCCGACCTTTGCCCACGGCATGACCAAAACCATGTTGCACCAGGAATGGGCCATGACGCTGGACCAGGCGATTGAAGCCGAGGCGCAGGCGCAGGCGATCTGCATGCAGACCAAAGACTTCACACGCGCGTATGAAGCTTTCTCCAGCAAACAAAAACCGGTGTTTCAAGGGGATTGACATGAAAGCCGATACCCGACATCTGGCCCTGCCTTTTTTCGACGACATCCACCGCGCACTGGGTGAACAGCTCGCCGCCTGGGCGCCAGCCCAACAGGTTGACGAAAGTGATGACCGTCGCGCCTGCAAAGAGTGGGTGAAACTGCTGGGCACTGGTGGCTGGCTGCGTTATTGCGTGCCCGCAGGTGTGGACGGCGCCCTCGGTGGTGCGCTGGACAAACTCGACTCGCGCGCGCTGGTGATCCTGCGCGAAACCCTGGCCTTCCACTCCCCGCTGGCCGACTTTGCGTTTGCCATGCAGGGCCTGGGCAGTGGCGCCATCACCCTGGCCGGCACGCCGGCGCAGCAGGCGGCTTACCTCCCTGCGGTTGCACGCGGCGACAAGATCGCTGCCTTCGCGCTGAGCGAACCGGATGCTGGCTCAGACGCGGGTGCCATGACCACCACCGCTGATGCGGCCGGCAGCGACTGGACCTTGAACGGCAGCAAGACCTGGATCAGCAACGGTGACATCGCCGATTTTTACGTCACCTTCACCAAGACGGACCTGGCGGCCGGCACGCGTGGCATCACGGCGTTTATTGTCGACGCCGGCAACGCCGGTCTGGACAGCAGCGAACACATCGCGGTGATGGCGCCGCATCCGCTGGCGACCCTGAAGTTCGCGCACTGCCGCGTTCCCGGCACGGCGCAACTCGGTGCGCTCAACGGCGGCTTCAGGCTGGCAATGCAGACGCTGGACATCTTTCGCGCCTCGGTCGCGGCCGCAGCCCTGGGCATGGCGCGCCGTGCATTGTTTGAGGCCGTTCGCTTTTCGCGCGAGCGCAAGATGTTTGGCCAGACGCTGGCCGACTTCCAGCTGACACAGGCCAAAATCGGCGAGATGGCTGCGCTGATTGACGCTGCCGCACTGCTCACCTACCGCGCCGCCTGGTTGCGCGACGACAGCGAACGCAGTGGCACCGGGAAACGTGTCACAGCCGAAGCAGCGATGGCCAAAATGACGGCCACCGAAAACGCCCAACGCGTGATCGACATGGCACTGCAGATGCATGGCGGCCTGGGCGTCAAGGTCGGCACCAAGGTCGAAAGTCTGTACCGCGACATCCGCTCGCTGCGCATTTACGAAGGCGCGACCGAAGTCCAGCAACTGATCATTGGCAAAGCCGTTTTGCAATCATGACCCCAGCCACCACCGCCCCCTCCTCGCAAACCGACCGGTTCGTGCACGATCACCTGCCGTCCCCAGAGCAATGGCCGCAGATGCGCTACGAGCTGCCGGAGCTGAACATCCCGGCGCAGGCCAACCTGGTCGACGTGTTGTTTGACCAGGTTGAAAAAAATGGTTTTTCCGACCGGCCCTTTTTGCGCTCCGACAAGATCACGCTGAGCTATGCGGACGCCAGCGAGCGCGTCAATCGCATCGCCCAGGTCCTCACGCAGAATCTGCAGCTGGTACCCGGCAACCGCGTGCTGCTGCGCGGCGGCAACACGATTGGCATGGCGCTGGCCTGGCTCGGCGTGGTCAAGGCCGGGCTGGTGGCAGTGGCCACCATGCCGCTGCTGCGCGCCAAGGAGCTCGGGGAGATCATCACCAAGTCACAGGCCACTGTGGCATTGTGTGATGTCAGCCTGCTGGCAGAGCTGCAAATCGCCCAAGGTCTGAACCCAACGCTGAGCACCATCGTGCCCTTCAACCTGAACGAGCCGGGATCACTCGCCCTGCGCGCGGCCAGCCAGGACGGCCGCTTCGCCCCCTGCCCGACCTCGGCCGACGACATCGCGATGATGGCCTTCACCTCCGGCACCACCGGCACGCCGAAAGCGGCGGTGCACACACACCGAGACGTGCTGGCCGCTTGCGAAGCCTGGCCGCGCCATGTGCTCCGGGCGACGCACGAGGATATCGTGATGGGTTCACCGCCGCTGGCTTTCACCTTCGGGCTGGGCGGCATGCTGATTTTCCCGATGTGGGCGGGCGCGTCGGTGTATTACCCAAGCATTGCCTACACCCCTGACGCCATGGTCAAGCTGATCAACGAGGTAGGGGCCACGATCTGCTACACCGCGCCCACGTTTTACCGCCAGATGGCACCTTTTGCGAAGCAGCATGGGGTGCCGACCTTGCGCACCTGTGTCAGTGCCGGTGAGGGACTGCCCGACGCAACCCGCCAGCTCTGGAAAGAGGCCACCGGCATCGAAATGACCGACGGCATAGGTGCCACCGAAATGTTTCATATCTTCATTTCCAGCGCCGGCTCCGATGTGCGCCGGGGCGCCGTCGGCAAGGTGGTGCCGGGCTACACAGCCAAAGTGGTCGATGATGACGGCCATGAGGTTCCGCGCGGCACCGTCGGCAAGCTGGCCGTCATCGGACCCACCGGCTGCAAATACCTGAGCGATGCCCGCCAGGCCAACTATGTCAAAGGCGGCTGGAACTACCCCGGCGATGCCTTCATGCAGGACGCCGACGGCTACTTCTTCTTTCAGTCCCGCGCCGACGACATGATCATCACCTCGGGCTACAACGTCGGCGGGCCTGAGGTGGAGGACGCCTTGCTCAAACACCCGGCGGTCGCCGAATGCGGCGTGATCGGTGTGCCGGACAACGAACGCGGCATGGTGGTCAAGGCGTTTGTGGTGCTCAAACCCGGTCATGCGCAAGGGCAAGCGACGGAAAAACTGCTGCAGGACCACGTGAAAGCCACCCTGGCGCCCTTCAAGTACCCGCGCCAGATCGAATTCGTCAGCAGTCTGCCGCGCACGGAAACCGGAAAACTGCAGCGCTTCAAGCTGCGTCAGCCATGAAGTTCACGGTTAAAAAGCAGATCCGCTTTCACCACTGTGATCCGGCCGGGATTGTTTTCTACCCGCAGTACTTTTACCTCCTGCATGAAACCCAGGAAGACTTTCTGGCGCATATCGGCCACCCTGAACATTTGCTGATTGCCTCGGGCCTGGGCGTGCCCATCGTCGACCTGAAAACCGAATTCGTTGACATGTGCCGGTATGGCGACGAGATCATCATCAGCTTGAGCCTGACCCGCGTCGGCAACGCCAGCATCGGCATGCACTATGAAATTCATAGCTGCTCACGCCCATCAGACAAGGGCCAAGGCCTTAAATTGATCGCAAACACGGTGGTAGTGTGCGCCGGGATACCAAACGGAAAGGTGCTGGCCATTCCTGACGGATTGCGCTCAGCGCTGTTGCCCTACCTGGAAACCAAAGAGGAGAACAAGCCATGATGAAATTACTGCAGCCGTCGGGCTGGGCCGAGCCCAAAGGGTATGCCAACGGCGTCGTGGCACGCGGCGCCATGATTTTTGTCGGTGGTCAGATCGGCTGGAACGCGCAGCAGCAATTTGAAAGCAACGACTTCATTGCCCAGACCCGCCAGACGCTACAAAACATCCTGGCCGTGCTGCAAGCCGGGGGGGCCGGTCCCGAGCACATGGTCCGCATGACCTGGTATGTGGTGGACCGGGTTGAATACGTGGCGCGCCTGAAAGAGCTGGGCGCAGTGTACCGAGAGGTCATGGGCAAAAATTTCCCGGCCATGACCTGTGTGGAGGTCTCGGCCCTGGTCGAAGAGCGGGCGCGGATCGAAATTGAGGTCACAGCCGTTCTGCCAGACTGACACGGACTGCCCATTCCGCAGGCGTAGCTGCTCGCCATCGATC
>NZ_JBDNGU010000006.1:0-8815 GCF_041689105.1 Polaromonas sp.
ACCGCGGTCCACGGCCAACACGGCAGCGGTGACGCTGGGCACCATGCGGTCCGTGATATCAAGCTTGGCCACGCTGGCCAGCGAGGTGCTGCTAACCGCCGCCAGCGAGGACTTGCGCGACCAGCCCGCCAGCAGGGGGTAACCGGCGGCCAGCAACTCCTGCTGGCGCGCCAACAGCGAAAAATTCTGCGCCACCGTTTTGCCGAAGCCTATGCCCGGGTCCAGCACGATACGGCGGGCGTCCACACCGAGTGCCCGCAGCTCTCCGGCAGCTTGTTCGAGAAAAGACAGCACCTGCGGCAGCACCTCGCCTTCCATGGGCGTAGCCTGCATGGTTTGCGGCTCGCGATGCATATGCATCAGGCAGACGCCACAGGACGGGTGCGCTGCGATGACAGCCGCAGCCCCGGTTTGGCGCAGCGCCCAGATGTCGTTGATGATATCGGCACCCAGGTCCAGCACGGCCTGCATGACCTCGGGCTTGTAGGTATCTACGGACACCGGCACACCCAGGCGCACCGCGTGCCGCACCACGGGCAACACGCGCGCGAGTTCGTCCTCCAGCAGCAGGGGCGCAGCGCCCGGCCGGGTTGATTCGCCTCCAATATCAAGGATGTCGGCGCCCTCTTCGACCAGCTGCGCGCAGCGCTCGAAGACGCCCAGCACACTGCCGTCCGGGCGGTAGAACTTGCCGCCGTCGGAAAAGGAATCAGGGGTGGTGTTGACGATAGCCATCACGCGCGGGCGCGTCAGGTCTATCTGAAAACGGGAGGTTTGCCAGAACACAAAAAGCCTCGGAAGATCAGTGGCAGCAGATAAAAGAAAACCCGGGCCAGCCCGGGTTTACACGAAGACAATCGATGGTCGTCAGGCCACCGTAGGCGCCGGGTCGGTGGTCACAGCCGGCGTGCCACCGGTGGGGCCGCCACCGCCGCCCACGGAAGCGTTGCGCGGTGTCCAGTCCTTGGGCGGGCGCGGCTCCTTGCCGGCAATGATGTCATCGAGCTGCTCGCCATCGATGGTCTCCCACTCAAGCAGGGCCTTGGCCATCGCGTGTATCTTTTCCTGGTTGTCCTCGATCAGCTTGCGCGCCACCGTGTACTGCTGGTCAATGATGCGGCGCACCTCGCCGTCAACCTTTTGCAGGGTGGCCTCGCTCATGTTGTTGGTCTTGGTGATCGAACGGCCCAGGAACACTTCGCCTTCGTTCTCGGCATAAACCATGGGACCCAGCGCCTCGGTCATGCCGTAACGCGTGACCATGTCCCTGGCCAGAGCCGTGGCGCGCTCGAAGTCGTTGCTGGCGCCCGTCGTCATCTGGTTCATGAAGACCTCTTCGGCGATGCGGCCACCAAACAGCATGCTGATCTGGCTGAGCATGTATTCACGGTCGTAGCTGTAGCGGTCCTGCGCCGGCAGGCTCATGGTCACGCCCAGGGCGCGACCGCGCGGGATGATGGTGACCTTGTGCACCGGGTCACACTTGGGCAGCATCTTGCCGAGTAGCGCGTGGCCAGACTCGTGGTAAGCCGTGTTGCGGCGCTCTTCCTCGGGCATGACCATGCTTTTGCGCTCAGGGCCCATCAGGATCTTGTCCTTGGCCTTTTCGAAGTCCTGCATCTCCACGGTGCGCGCGTTGCGGCGTGCGGCCATAAGGGCGGCTTCGTTGCACAGGTTGGCCAGGTCGGCGCCAGACATGCCGGGCGTGCCGCGGGCGATCACCAGCGGGCTGACGTCCTGGCCAAGCGGCACCTTGCGCATGTGGACGTTAAGGATCTGTTCGCGGCCGCGGATGTCGGGCAAGGTGACGTACACCTGGCGGTCAAACCGGCCGGGGCGCAGCAGCGCCGAGTCCAGAATATCGGGTCGGTTGGTGGCAGCCACCACGATCACGCCAACGTTGGTCTCGAAACCGTCCATCTCGACCAGCATCTGGTTCAACGTCTGCTCGCGCTCGTCGTTGCCGCCGCCCAGGCCTGCGCCACGCTGGCGGCCCACGGCGTCGATCTCGTCGATAAAGATGATGCAGGGTGCGTTTTTCTTGGCGTTGTCGAACATGTCGCGAACGCGGGACGCGCCCACACCCACAAACATTTCCACGAAGTCAGAGCCGGAAATCGAGAAAAACGGGACCTTGGCTTCGCCGGCAATACTTTTGGCCAGCAGGGTCTTGCCGGTGCCCGGAGGGCCGACCAGCAGCAGACCGCGCGGAATGCGTCCGCCGAGCTTCTGGAACTTGGTCGGGTCTTTCAGGAAGTCAACCACCTCCTTGACCTCTTCCTTGGCCTCGTCGCAGCCAGCGACGTCGGCAAAAGTTACAGGATTGGTGGATTCGTCGAGCAGGCGTGCCTTGGACTTGCCGAAGCTGAAAGCGCCGCCCTTGCCGCCGCCCTGCATCTGCCGCATGAAATAAATCCAGACGCCGATCAGCAACAGCATCGGTCCCCAGCTGACCAGCAGCGTCATGAGGAGCGAGCCTTCTTCCCGTGCCTTGACGTCGAACTTGACGTCGTTGGAAATCAGGTCGCCGATCAGGCCGCGGTCGAGGTAGGTGGCAGTGGTGCGTATCCTGCGGTCGTCCGTGGTGACGGCGGAAATCTCGGTGCCACCCTGGCCTTCGGCGATGGTGGCGGACTTGATGCGTTTGCCACGTACCTCGTCCAGGAATTCGGAATATCCAAGGTAGTTGGTACCGGCGCCGCCGCGTGTATCAAATTGCTTGAAAACGGTGAACAGCACCATGGCGATCACCAGCCAGATTGCAATTTTTGAAAACCACTGATTGTTCAAGGATGTCTCCGATTGAGGAACACAAGGCACATGCGCCTGATTTTAGGCGTTTCAAGGCTTAAAACCGAATTTGCGCCCTAGGACATCCCTAGGTTTGTAGCGGGTTTGCGTTAATTACTGCGGGTTTAGCCCCTTCACTGCGGGTTTAGCCCCTTCAGTGCCCGCCTCAGCACCTGCGCCACGGCTGTTTTTCAGACCCACGCCGACCAGAAAGGTTTCCGACGAGGTGGATCGCGACGCCTTGGGCTTGAAAGGCTTGACCACCTTGAAAGTCTCCTTGAACAACTTGACCAGCGGGCTGTAAGCACCGCCATGAAACAGCTTGACGACCAGCGCGCCGTCGGGTTTGAGGTGCTGCACGGAAAAATCCACAGCCAGCTCGACCAGGTGCGCAATGCGCGCAGCATCGGCGGTTTCAATGCCCGACAGGTTGGGCGCCATGTCGGAGATCACCACATCGACCTTGGTAAAGCCCCGGTCCGAACTGAGGGTCTGCTCCAGTTGCTGCAGCACCTCGGGCTCGCGAAAGTCGCCCTGGATGAAGACCACGCCTTCGACCGGCTCCATCGGCAGGAGGTCCAGCGCAACAATGCGCCCATTCAGCGCGCCCACGGCCGCCCCGGAGGGTGACAGCTTGCGGCGGGCGTACTGGCTCCAGGCGCCCGGGACACTGCCCAGGTCCACCACGCAGTGGCCGGGCTTGATCAGGCTCAGGGTGTCGTCGATTTCCTTGAGCTTGTAGGCCGCCCTGGCCCGATAGCCCTCCCTTTTGGCCAACTTCACATAGGTATCGTTGACGTGGTCATTCAGCCACGCTTTATTGACCTTTTTACTTTGGGTTTTTACTTTCATGCCCGTATTGTCCTCTCCACCGATAATCCGGGAATGGCTCAAATACTACTTACCCCCGCCCAGCGCAAAGAACACCGCGCCGAAGCGCACCACCTGGACGCCGTCGTGATGGTCGGCGCTGACGGCCTGACCGAGGCCGTCAAAAACGAAATCGACGCTGCACTCAAGGCGCATGGCCTGATCAAGGTGCGCGTGCAATCGGACGACCGGCCAGGCCGCGAGGCCATTTTCCAGAGCGTCAGCGAAGAACTCAACGCCGCGCCCATCCAGCACATCGGCAAGCTGCTGGTGCTCTGGCGGCCCATGCCGCCCAAGGAAAAAAAGGTCAGCGAGGACCGCATGCCCGGCCCGCGCGACGTAAAAGTACTGAAAAACAGCAGCCGCTATGGCCAGCGCCCCGAGGTCAAAACGCTGCGGGTGCTGGGCAACCAACGCCTGACGCCGGGTGGAAGCGTCAAACGCGCCAAAAAACCCCGTCTGCAAAGCCTCAAGAAGCGCTCGCAGGACTGAGTGCCCGCAGCGGCCAGCGTCCGGCCTTATGTTTTGCGCGCTTGTCCGGCCTGTCCCTTTAGATTTGGTGCCCCCGCCCACAGCTGATTGCCATGACTTCACAAAACCCGCTGCTCGACTTCACCGACCTTCCCCAGTTTGACCAGATCCAGCCCGACCATGTGGGTCCGGCCATCGATGTGCTGCTGGCGCAGGCCGAAACCGCACTGGCCCAGGTCACCACCCCGGAATTTCCGGCGCGCTGGACCGGCATCGCCGCTGTGCTGGACATTGCCACCGAGAACCTCAGCCGCGCCTGGGGCGCCGTCAGTCACCTCAACGGCGTGGCCGACACCCCCGAACTGCGGGCCGCCTACAACGAGGCCCTGCCCAAAGTCACCGAGTTCTGGACACGCCTGGGCGCCGACGAGCGGCTGTATGCCAAGTACAAGGCCATCAATCTGGCCACACTCAACCCCGAGCAGCATCAGGCGCACAAAAACGCGGTGCGCAACTTCGTTCTTTCGGGCGCAGAGTTGACGGGTGCGGCCAAGGAGCGCTTCGCCGCGATCCAGGAACGGCAGGCCGAGCTGAGCCAGAAGTTCAGCGAAAACGCGCTGGATGCCACGGACGCCTACGCCTACTTCGCGCGCGACGACGAACTCGCCGGCATACCGGCCGACGTGGTGCAGACCGCTCGTGTCCAGGCCGCAGCAGATGGCAAGGACGGCTACAAACTCACGCTCAAGATGCCCTGCTACCTGCCAGTGATGCAGTTCGCCGACAGTGCCGCCTTGCGCCAAACCCTGTACAAGGCCTACAGCACACGCGCCAGCGAGCAGTCCCCGCCCGAGTTCGCCCGCTTCGACAACAGCGCCGTGATGCAGGAAATCCTCGCGCTGCGACTCGAAGAAGCCAAGTTGCTCGGTTACCGCAACTTCGGCGAAGTCTCGGTGGTGGCCAAGATGGCTGAATCGCCCGAGCAGGTGATCAGCTTCCTGCATGACCTCGGTCAGCGCGCCAAGCCTTATGGCATCAAGGATGTGGCCGACCTGCGAACCTTTGCCGCGGAAAAACTGGGCTTGAAAGACCCGCAGCCCTGGGACTACACCTGGATCGGCGAAAAGCTCAAGGAAGCGCGTTATTCCTTCAGCGAGCAGGAAGTCAAGCAGTACTTCACCGCGCCCAAGGTGCTGGCCGGGCTGTTCAAAATTGTCGAGACCCTGTTTGAAGTAGCGATACACCCGGACACCGCCCCGGCGTGGAACCCCGGCGTGCAGTTTTACCGCATTGAACGCGCCGGCAACCTGGTCGGCCAGTTCTACCTGGACCAGCCGGCCCGTACCGGCAAACGCGGCGGCGCCTGGATGGACGATGTGCGCGCCCGCTGGCTGCGCCCCGACACCGGCAAACTGCAAACGCCAGTGGCGCACCTGGTTTGCAACTTTGCCGATGGTGTGGGCGGCAGGCCCGCCCTGCTGACGCATGATGATGTGACCACGCTGTTCCATGAGTTTGGCCACGGCCTGCACCACATGCTGACCCAGGTCGACGAGCGCGATGTCTCGGGCATCAGCGGTGTCGAATGGGATGCGGTGGAGCTTCCCAGCCAGTTCATGGAAAACTTCTGCTGGGAGTGGGATGTGCTCAAACACATGACCGCCCATGTGGACACGGGCGAGCCCCTGCCCCGCGCGCTATTCGACAAGATGCTGGCGGCCAAAAACTTCCAGAGCGGCATGCAGACATTGAGACAGATCGAATTTTCACTGTTCGACATGCTGCTGCATACCGAATGGAAACCGGGCGACGACGTGATGACCCTGCTGGCCGGCGTGCGCGACGAGTTTGCGGTGATCACGCCGCCGCCCTACAGCCGTACCGCGCATACATTCAGTCACATTTTTTCAGGCGGCTACGCAGCCGGTTACTACAGCTACAAGTGGGCGGAAGTGCTCTCGGCCGATGCCTATGCGGCTTTCGAGGAAAGTGCACAAAGCGCTCCAGCTGCAGGTATAAACACCGATGCCGAAACAGGGTCCGGCACCGTTACGGTAGAAACTGGCAGAAAATACCGGCAGGCCATCCTGGAGGCTGGTGGCAGCCGGCCAGCCATGGAATCGTTCAAAGCTTTCCGTGGCCGCGAGCCTTCGATCGACGCGTTGTTGCGTCATCAGGGCATGGCTTGATCGACACTGGAGCATCACATGACATCGACCACTTTCAAATTTGCAGCAATTCCGGCCTTGGCGCTTGTGGTCGTCGGCCTGCTGCCTTTCTCCGCGGCGGCCCAGCAGGTGTTTCGCATCGTTGGCCCGGACGGCAAAGTGACCTTTTCCGACAAGCCGCCGCCCGCATCGACCAACGCCAGGGTCACGGCAACGTCCACCGAAGGTAGCCGGGGCGTGGCCACGGCGACCTTGCCTTTTGAGCTGCGCAAGGTGGCCGGCCAGTACCCGGTCACGCTTTATACCGGCGACAACTGCGGACCCTGCAGCTCGGCACGGTCGATGTTGACCACACGCGGCGTTCCCTTCGCCGAAAAGAGCGTGACCACCAATGAGGACACACAAGCCCTGCAGCGGCTCAGCGGTGAAAGTGTGCTGCCTTTCGTGACGATTGGCAGCCAGCAGCTCAAGGGCTTCTCCGATGCGGAGTGGACGCAGTTCCTCGACGCCGCCGGTTATCCCAAGGCATCGGTGTTGCCCGCCAGCTACCGCCAGGCTGCTGCCACCCCGCTGGTGACGGTGAGTGCGCCGGCAGCTAGCGCAGCCCAGCCGGGCACCGCACGCGCTGCCGCCGCTCCAGCACCCGCACCAGTCGCGCCCGGCCCGACGGCGGACAACCCGACCGGCATCCGCTTCTGACGCGGTCCGCGCTCAGCGTGAGCGCGGCAGCCAGCCCAGACCGGTTGAGGTCCCACCCAGCTCGCCGCCTTTTTTCGGCCGGTACTCGCAGCCGACCCAGCCCTCCCATCCGCAGGCCTCGGCCACCTCGTCGATCACACCGAACAGGTAGGGGTAATTCATTTCACCGATGTCCGGTTCGTGGCGCTCGGGCACACCGGCAACCTGGAAATGACCGACAGCGCCCGTGGGCAGGTACTTGCGGATCTTCATCGCCACATCGCCTTCGACAATCTGGCAGTGGTACAGGTCCATCTGCACCTTGAGGTTGGGTGCACCAACCTCGGCAATGATCTCGTGCGCGCGATCCTGCCGGTTCAAAAAGAAACGCGGCACATCGCGCGTGTTGATCGGTTCGATCAACACGTCACGCCCGCGTTTCGCCGCTTCGCCCGCCGCCCAGCGCAAGTTGTCCACGTAGAGCGGCAGCACGTCCTCACGTTCCTGTCCTGCAGCGACCAACCCGGCCATCAGATGAATGCGCGGGCAATCCAGCGCCTCGGCGTAGTCGAGGGCCAGCTGCACACCGGTACGGAACTCCGCCTCGCGGCCTGGCACAGCGGCCGTGCCCTTGTCACCCGCTTTGTCCCACGCCTGGGCAATGCTTGCAGCATCGGTGCCGCCCGGCGGCGCGTTGAACAACACCTGCTGCAGGCCGTTGGCTTTCAGGCGCGCGACCAGTTCCTGTTTGCCGAAGGCATACGGAAAAAGAAACTCCACCGCCTTGAAGCCATCACCGGCAGCCGCTTCAAAACGGTCCAGAAACGGCAGGTCGGGGTACATCATGGACAGGTTGGCAGCGAATCTCGGCATGGTGGGCTCTGCAAGGTGTTTCAAGAACGCTCTTGAATTGATAGCTGCTTTCGCAGGCGGGGAAAGGGCTGGAGGCCGATTTGACTCAACGTTTTTCTACCAGCGCGCACCGAAGGTCTGGCGCAACTCGTCGATCTGGGCGTTCGTCAGCGGTTCAGGTGCTGCGCCGCCCAAACACACCAGCCTGGCGGTTTCTTCGAGCTCTTCCAGTGTGGCCATCGCGGCCGCAGGGCTGTCGTGCCAGACATTGGGCCCCAGCCGCGCCAGCATCACTGCCCGTATCGGCGTGCCCTGCTGGCCGTAACGGGTGATGACCTGCGCCACACACGCTGCCGCTGCCGCGTCGCCGGGACGATGGTAGGCAATCACCGGCACATGGCCAACCTTCATCACGAAATAGGGCGTGAGGGGTGGCAGCAGTTCGTCGCCCGCAGCGCGCAGGCTCAAGGCGACGCAGTGCGTGCTGTGGGTATGAATCACGCAGCGTGTCGCCGGATCAAACGGTTCGGCCGCGGCATAAATACCCGCATGCAGCGCGAGGGTCTTGCTGGCCGTGTCGCCGCTCAGCTGCTTCGCGCCGGCATCAAGCCGCGCCAGACGGGCCGGGTCCAGAAAACCCAGGCAGGCATCGGTCGGTGTGATCAGGAAGCCCCCGCCATCGGAGGCTGCCAGCCGCACACTGATGTTGCCGGCCGTGGCGTGCACATAGCCCCGGTCAAACAGAGTTTTGCCAACGCGGCAGATTTCCTCGCGGGCCTGGTTCTCGGTGAGTGAAGTCATTGCAGCATCGTAAAGGCTTTGGTGAAGAAGTCGTCGGTGCCGAAGTTGCCGGACTTCAGTGCCAGATGCAAGCCATCGTGGACTGCGACGGCCGACGACCGCCGGGCCGCCCCAAGGTCGGCGACGCCCCCTTGGGGGGCAGCGAGGACACGCAGTGCCGAGCGTGGGGGCTGAATATGTGCATG
>NZ_JBDNGU010000007.1:0-22849 GCF_041689105.1 Polaromonas sp.
CAACTCATAACTGCGCAGCATCAGTTCACCAAAATCAACCACGCCCTCTCGCTGGCACTGCTCTTCGTACAGCGCATAAATTTCGGCTTTTTTACGGGTTTCTTCATCGCGCACCACCACGTCTTTGGCGCGCTGGCCGTCTTCCTTGCAGCCGGCGATGAACCACATCAGCTGTTTGGGCGGGAAGCGCTCGTCGTCGATGTTGAACTGCTTGCACAGGCGCTTGATCGCCGAGAGCTGGTCCTGCGTGTCCAGGATCTGGAAGGTCGACGGCAGGTTGGCCAGCTTGTAGTGCGCGCGCAGAAAGCGGTTGCACAGGCCGTGGAAGGTACCAATCCACATGCCGCGCACATTGACCGGCAGCATGGCCGACAGGCGCGCCAGCATCTCCTTGGCCGCCTTGTTGGTGAAGGTGACCGCCAGAATGCCGCCTGAAGACACCTGGCCGGTCTGTAGCAGCCAGGCGATGCGAGTCGTCAGCACCCGGGTCTTGCCGGAACCGGCGCCAGCCAGAATCAGTGCATGGGTGCTGGGCAGTGTGACCGCTGCGAGTTGCTCCGGATTAAGATTCTGTAAGAGTGGGGAGCTTGGTGCGACTTCTGAGAACATCTTCCCATTGTAGAAAGCCTCTGATGCCCTCTCTGTTTGCCTGTCGAGTGTCCGTTTTGATGACCGTTCTGCTGGCGGCTGGCCTGGTTCGGCCTGCCGTGGCCCAATCCTCCTGCGCCAGCGACGGCCAAAGCCGGCCCGTCGGACTGGTCGAGCGATTTATCAGTGCCGATTGCCGCGACTGCTGGGCCGATCCGGCCGCGGCAAGGGCGCGCCCGCGCGAGATCGCGCTGGACTGGATTTTTCCCGGCACCCAGGGCGAGGACGCGCCGCTGTCAGCGGTGGCGACCCGTGACGGCCTCAAACGCCTTCAGGCACTGGGCATAGCGCCCCCTGCGGGCGGCAGCAGCCGCAAGACAAACATGACCCGTGCGCCGGGCACACTGCGGGTCGCCCACGGTCTGCCGGTCTCTGGATATGTCGGCGCATCCCTGGAGTACAAACAGGTCCCATCGGATGCAGCGGGCCAACCCTGGAGCGCCTGGCTGGCGCTGGTGGAAGCCATTCCCGCTGGTACCGAAGGCACGCCGGTCGCCAGAAATCTTGTCCGAAACCTCATCCAGCCCTTATGGAACGGACGCGAGCAGCTATCAAAAAAAGAGCATATGCGCTTCATCGAATCACGTTCCATGGACATTCCGCCTGGCATGAACACCGACCGGCTGCGCGTGATCGGCTGGGTGGAGGATGCGCAGGGGCGCATCGTTGCCGCTGCGCAATCACGCTGCGCCGTCCGGTAAGCGCATCAGCCTTTGCATGTAGCGGCTATATCCGCCAGGGCCGCGCGCGCGCCCGCAGAGCGCTTAGAATCGGCCACCGGGCCCAAGCAATTGCGCCCGGTTTTTTGTTTCCGCAGTGCTGTGGAACAAACGCCGGTCCAGTCCAAGTGCCGAAGGATGCTCTGCCTAACTCCCGCCATGCGCGTTCGGGTCCACAACGGGATGATTTGCTCGCCAACGCGCCGCATCGTGTGCCCGAAGGCACACGCTAGGGGTTTGGTGAGGAAAGCGCCCGTTTTGGTCCGAACCCGAAGGGGCGTGGTTTTGCGGGCGATCCGCTTCGTTACAAAACCAGGCAAGGCCGCCAGCCTTGCCTTGGGTTTTGTGCCTCGCGGCTCATCCCACAAAAGCCCCGCCGCGCGCGGCGCGAGCTAGGCAGAGCATCCTCAGTTATCAACAGCCTTGAAGGAGCTTGGGGACCATGGAAATTTTCGACTACGACAACATCCTGCTGCTACCGCGCAAATGCCGCGTGGAAAGCCGCTCGGAATGCAACGCCAGTGTCGAACTGGGCGGCCGCAACTTCCGCATCCCGGTCGTGCCGGCCAACATGAAAACCGTGATCAATGAAGAGCTCTGCGTCTGGATGGCGCAGAACGGCTACTTCTATGTGATGCACCGCTTTGACCTCGACAACCTCGCTTTTGTCAGGCGCATGGCGGCCGCTGGCGTGTATGCGTCGATCTCCCTGGGCGTCAAGAAGGCGGACTACGACACGGTGGACCAGCTTGTCGCCGAGGGCCTCGTGCCCGACTACATCACCATCGACATCGCGCACGGCCATGCCGACACGGTGCAGCGCATGATTGCCTACCTCAAGCAAAAACTGCCGTCCTCGTTTGTGATTGCCGGCAACGTCGGCACCCCCGAAGCCATCATCGATCTCGAAAACTGGGGCGCAGACGCGACCAAGGTGGGTATCGGTCCCGGAAAGGTATGCATCACCAAGATGAAAACCGGCTTCGGCACAGGCGGCTGGCAACTCTCGGCGCTCAAGTGGTGCGCCCGCGTGGCGACCAAACCCATCATTGCCGATGGCGGCATCCGCGAACACGGCGACATTGCCAAGTCGATCCGCTTCGGCGCGACCATGGTGATGATTGGCTCCATGCTGGCTGGCCTCGAAGAAAGCCCTGGCAAAACCGTCGAGGTCGATGGCAAGCTCTTCAAGGAGTACTACGGCAGCGCGTCAGACTTCAACAAGGGTGAGTACAAACACGTCGAGGGCAAACGCATTCTGGAACCCGTCAAGGGTTCTCTGGCCGACACGCTGCGTGAGATGGAAGAAGACATCCAGAGCGCCATCAGTTATTCGGGTGGCACCAAACTCATGGATATCCGCAAGGTCAACTACGTGACTCTGGGCGGTGACAACGCGGGTGAACACCTGCTGATGTAGCGGCCCGCCAGCTCAGGCGGTCGCGGCGACCAGTTGCAGCGCCAGCTGATGCAGGCGGTGTCCGGGTTGCACCAGCGCCTCAACGATGCTGAAGTGGTTCAGCCCCAGCAGGGCCTCACGCACCGGCACCACACGCGGGCCCCAGGCTTTCTCGATCAGCGCGTTGTGGCGCAAAAATTCGGCGCTCTCGTCGGCACCGGCCACGGTGAAGAACACGCCGTTTTTCGGGGGTGGCAGCCAGGCCGGGCTGGCCAGCGCCACCTGGGCGGGCGTCAGCCGCAGCGAGTCTTTCAGGAACGGGGTGCGCATGACGGACTCCAGTTCATACAGGCCCGAGATCGACAGCGCGTTTTTCACCAGATCTTCCGGCAAATCCCTGGCGTGCACAGCCCACAGGCAAGCCAGCATCATCGCCGCCAGATGGCCCCCTGCAGAGTGTCCGACGACGGTGATGCGGTTCGGGTCGCCGCCAAACCGCGCCACGTTGCGGTAACTCCAGGCCAGCGCCCTGACCAGCTGCAGCGTGATTTCTGGAATCGTCACCGCAGGGCAAAGGTCGTAGTTGGGAATCACCACGCAAGCGCCGCTAGCGCTAAAGGGCGGCGCGACAAACGAGTGCTCGGATTTATCCAGCGAACGCCAGTAACCCCCGTGGATAAACACCAGGACCGGTGCGCCGCCTGCTGCGGTTTGCGCCGCCTGCGCGGCGGGAAAAATGTCAAGCTTCTCACCACTGCTCTGGCCATAGGCGATGTCCAGGGTACAGCGCTGCGAGGCACGCGCCTGGGCCGACGTCGCGGCCCAGCGGCTGAAATGCGCGGCGTGTTCTGGCACCAGCGCGCGGTTGTTGTACATGCGGTCCAGCCAGGCGGGATCGGGACGGATCATGGTCGCTCCTGAAATGAGAAAGTGGGGAAATAAAAGCTGACCCATGTTGTCACAGACCGGCCAAACCTTGTGCGCCCGGGTAAACCCGCTACCGGTGCAGATCCCATTATCGTATTCTGTATACAGAGTACATGCCATGCAAGCGCAACTGATCAAAATCGAATCCTCGCCAGATCTGGTCGACCAGGTCTACCGCAGCCTGCTGGATGCCATCAGCGAAGGTTCTCTGGCGTCGGGCGCACGCATCACGCAGGAGGACATTGCCGAGCAGTTGGCGGTGTCGCGCCAGCCGGTGCTGCAGGCGCTGCGGCTGCTGAAAAAAGACGGCTTCGTGCTCGACGCCCCTGGCCGCGGCGTGCTGGTCGCGCCGCTGGACGTGGGCTGGCTGACGCAGATTTACCAGGTACGCAGCGCACTCGATGCGCTGGCAGCGCGACTGGCGGCGCATGCCCGCTACCGGATGGACCCGGCACTGATCAGCCAGGGCCGCGCCGCTGCCCGCAGCAACAAGGTCAAAGCCATGATGGCGGCCGATGCGCGGTTTCACGGCGCGATCTACACCGCCTCCGGCAACCCCCTGATTGCCCAAAGCGCCCAGCTTCACTGGCACCACATCCGCCGTGCCATGGGCGCTGTGCTGCAGGTGTCCACCATGCGTGACTCGATCTGGGACGAACACGAGGCCATCGCGAACGCCATTGCAGACGGCGACGCGGCGAGCGCAGAAAACCTGATCCGCCAGCACGGCGAAGACGCCAGCCGCAATCTTGCCCGCCTGCTGTCCACCGCCCTGTACCCCGCCCCACCATCCACCGCCCTGCCCGCCTGACACAACCCGGAGACACGCATGAACCTGACCCCCGAACAATTGGCCCAATTCGACCGCGATGGCTACCTTTTTTTTCCAGGCCTCTTCACGCCCGAAGAGACCCAAAACCTCAATGACGCCGTGCCCGAGTTGTACAGCCGGCGCGAGGACTACAACGTGCGCGAAAAAGGCAAGGACGCCGTGCGCACCAACTTCGCGGCTCACATGTACAGCGAGCCTTTTGCCAAACTCGGCCGGCACCCGCGCATGATCCAGCCCGTCGAGGAACTGCTGGGCGAAAAGCTCTACATGCACCAGTTCAAGATCAACGGCAAGATGGCCTTTGAAGGAGATGTCTGGCAGTGGCACCAGGACTACGGCACGTGGCTCAATGACGACATGATGCCGACCGAACGCGCGATGAACGTGGCGATTTTTCTCGACGACGTGACCGAACACAACGGCCCGCTGATGTTCATCCCCGGCAGCCACAAAAAAGGCGTAGTCGATGCCAAACACGACCTGACCACCACCAGCTACCCCTTGTGGACGGTGGACAACGATTTGATCCGCCAACTGGTGCAGCGCGCCGGTGGCAAGCATGGCGGCATCGTCAGCCCCAAGGGCCCGGCCGGCTCGATGATTCTGTTTCACTCCTGCCTGGTGCATGCCTCGGGCAGCAACCTCTCGCCCTTCAACCGCGTCAGCGTCTATCTGAGCCTGTGCGCAGTCAGCAACCACATCCGCCGCCACAAACGCCCTGAGTACATTGCCCACCGCGACTTCACCCCGATTGAGTGCCTGCCGGACGACTGCCTGCTCAAGGACTACCCGGTAGACCTGCCCTGGAAGAACGGCGTGCCGGCCACGGCGCTACAGACTTCGATGGATGAGATCGTGCCTGAACGCAGGGCCGCCTGAACCTTCACTGCACGTCATGCTGGCGTTCATCCGGTATCCATGCTCGTCAACCCCTTCCCTTCTTCAACATGAATTGCGGATCAAGCCCGCAATGACAGGACATTCTCAATGAACTTGTTTTCCAAACTCCAGCAGCGTGCCGCAGACAACAAGCCCGTTCGCATCGGCCTCATCGGCGCGGGCAAGTTCGGCTCCATGTATCTGGCGCAAATCCCGAAAACACCGGGCGTGCATCTGGTGGCGATTGCCGACCTGTCGCCCGACGCGGCCCGTACCAACCTCGCGCGCGTGGGCTGGAATCCGGCCCTGACCCAGGCAGAATCTGCGGCAGCAGCGATCAAAACAGGAGCGACCTGGATCACCGACGACTGGCGGGCGGTGGTCACGCACCCCCAGATCGACATCATCGTGGAGTGCACCGGCAACCCGATTGCGGCGGTCGAGCATTGCCTGCAGGCGTTTGCGCACGGCAAACACGTGGTCAACGTCACGGTCGAGGCCGATGCCTTCTGCGGCCCCCTGCTAGCACGCAAGGCGGCACAAGCTGGCGTCGTGTATTCACTGGCCTTCGGCGACCAGCCCGCGCTGATCTGCGACCTGGTGGACTGGGCCCGCACCTGCGGCTTTCCGGTCGTGGCGGCGGGACGCGGCCACAAGTGGTTGCCGCACTTCTCTGAATCGACACCTGAGACCGTCTGGGGCAACTACGGTCTCACACCCGAACAGGCCGAACGCGGCGGGCTGAACCCGAAAATGTTCAATAGCTTTCTCGACGGCTCCAAGCCTTCGATCGAATCCACTGCCGTGGCCAACGCCACCGGCCTGACCGTGCCCAGCAACGGCCTGCTGTATCCGCCGGCCAGTGTGGAAGACATCCCTTTTGTGACACGACCTATTCAAGAGGGCGGCGTGCTGGAACGCAAGGGCATGGTCGAAGTCATCTCATCCCTGGAAGCCAATGGCCGCAAGATTCCCTATGACATCCGCATGGGTGTCTGGGTCACGGTTGAGGCCGAAACCGACTACATCAAGAACTGTTTTGAAGAGTACAACGCGCACACCGACCCGAGCGGGCGCTATTTCACGCTGTACAAGCGCTGGCACCTGATCGGGCTGGAGGTCGGCGTCTCAGTCGCCAGCGTCGCACTGCGCGGCGAGCCGACCGGCGTGGCCACCTGCTGGAATGCCGACGTCGTGGCCACCGCCAAACGCGATTTGAAGCCCGGCGACATGCTGGACGGCGAAGGCGGCTACACCGTCTGGGGCAAGCTGCTGCCGGCCGACACCTCAATGAAGATGGGTGGTCTGCCGCTGGGCCTGGCGCACAACGTCAAGGTCGTGCGCGCTGTCAAAAAAGGCCAGAGCCTGAGCTGGGCCGACGTGGCCATGGACACGTCCACCGATGCGTACAAGGTGCGCCACGAGATGGAGAACATGTTCTCGCCGGCCATGAAGCAAGCTGCCTGACAGCCTTCCCGTGATTGCGTGCCCCATGATGGCGGCACCCCACCCCCATTGTCTGAAATTCCCATGAGCACAACCAGCAGCCCGGCAATCCCACGCATCGCCTTTCTCGGCACAGGCAGCATGGGGCTTCCCATGGCCAGGCGCCTGTGCGAAGCCGGCCACGCCCTGCAGGTGTGGAACCGCACACCAGCCAAGGCCACCTCATTGACCGCGCGGGGGGCAGTGGTCCACACCCAGGCTGCAGCTGCAGTGAAGGACGCCGACATCATCGTCGGCATGCTGGAAAACGGCGCGGTGGTGGAAGACGTTTTGTTTGCCCAGGACGTGGCCTCCGCCATGAAGCCAGGCGCGCTTTTCATCGACATGGCATCCATCAAACCACGCGAGGCACGCGACCACGCGGCGCGCCTCGGCGCCATGGGCATTGCCCACATTGACGCGCCGGTTTCGGGCGGCACGGGCGGCGCCGAGCAGGGTACCCTGGTCATCATGGCCGGCGGCAAGGAAGCTGAATTCGAGCGCGCCCTGCCCGTCTTCCGCATCTTCGGGCGCGCCACCCATGTGGGCTCACACGGTGCGGGGCAGCTCACAAAACTCGCCAACCAGATGATTGTCGGTATCACCATAGGCGCGGTGGCAGAAGCCTTGCTGTTTGCCACCAAGGGCGGTGCTGACATGGCCAAGGTCAGGGAGGCGATCACCGGCGGCTTCGCCGACAGCCGCATCCTGCAGGTGCACGGCGAACGCATGGTCGAGCGCGACTTTGCACCGCGCGCACGCATGGCCATCCAGCTCAAGGACATGCGCAATGCACTGGCGACAGCCGAGGAAATCGGCTTTGCCGCGCCGGTCACCACCTTGTTCGAGCAGTTGTATGCCGACGGCATCAGCCACGGTCTCAGCGACCTGGACCACGCCGGCCTGTTTGTAGAACTGGCCAGCCGCAACGGCATGAGCTGACGAAGCGTATGCCCATAAAAAAAGCCCGCAGTCTGCGGGCTTTTTGTTGTTGGGCACAAATCAGCGTGCGGGGCGAGCCGGGCGCTTGTGGGCGTCACGCGGCACAAACACCTTGCCTGCCGGCTTGGAAAACGCTGGCTTGCGATCAGCAAAGTCACCACGTGGTGCTGACGAAAAACCTTCCGAACGGCCACCGCCAAAGCCGCCACGATCACCACCACGGTCATCGCGTTGGGCGAAGCCGCCGCTGTTGCCATTGCCGCCGCCGAAGTTGCCGCGGTCATCACGGCGCGGGCCGCGGTCGTTGAAACCGGAGCGCTCTGCATAAGCAGGACCCTGGGGCGCCGGGCGTCCCTGGAAAGGCGCGCCGCCGCGGTCGTCACGGTTGCCGCCGAAGCCACCACGGTCAGCGCCACGATCAGCACCACGGTCGCCGAAGGCAGGCTTTTTGCCGGCATAACCGCCACCAGCACCACCACCAAAACCGCCCGAAGGCGCGCGGTCGTTGCCGAAACGGCCACCACCACCGCCGCCAAAGCTGCGGCCACCGCGGTCACCACCAAAATTGCCGCGCGGACGATCCGAGGTCGGTGCGAAGCGCTGCTGCGGCTCCAGACCGGCAATCACGCTGGGCTTGAGGTTTTGCTGTGTGTAGTGCTCGATGTCCTGGATCTTGCGGCGATCGCGGAACTCGGCAATCGTGATCGCCTTGCCTTCGCGGCCGGCACGGCCGGTGCGGCCGATGCGGTGCACATAGTCTTCGGCTTTCATCGGAAGGCCGTAGTTGATCACGTGGGTGATGGTCGGCACATCCAGACCACGGGCAGCAACGTCGGTCGCCACCAGAATCTGCACGCGACCATCGCGGAAAGCCATCAGGCGGCGGTTGCGCAGGCCCTGGCCCAGGGCGCCATGCAATGCCACGGCGCTGAAGCCATCCTGCACCAGGTCGTTGGCCAAGCCGTCGCACTCGACCTGGGTGCAGGCAAACACGATGGACTGGTTCATGGTGTCATCGCGCAGCGAATGGTCCAGCAACTTGCGCTTGTGGGTCATGTTGTCGGCCCACAGCAGCGACTGCGTGATCGATGCATGTTTTTCATGCGGCGAGTCGATCTCGACACGCTGCGGCTGGCGCATGACACGCGTGGCCAGCTGCATGATGCGCGGCGCAAAGGTAGCGCTGAACATCATGGTCTGCTTGCGCTCGATGGTGAGCTGGTTGACTTCGGTCAGGTCGTCGGCAAAGCCGAGGTCCAGCATGCGGTCGGCTTCGTCCACGACGAGAAACTGCACCTGGTCGAGCTTGATCTGCATGCTGCGCTGCAGGTCCAGCAAACGGCCGGGCGTGGCGACCACGAGGTCGGCATTTTGCAGCTTGGCAATCTGCAACTGGTAAGGAATACCGCCAACGACGTTGGCAATACGCAGGCCACGGCAATGACGAACCAGATCAATCGCGTCGGCGCAAACCTGCTGCGCAAGCTCGCGGGTCGGGCACAAAATCAGCGCGCCAGGTGTGGCGGCCTTGAAGTTGCGCGCATTGGTCGGGTCCTTGCGCTTGGGCTTTTTCAGCGGGGCTTCGCCGCGGGCAATCGCCTCGGCGCTCAGGCGTTCAAATTCAGCGCGTTCGTTGCGCTCGGCTGCTTCCTGCTGCTTGAGCAGGGTGTGCAGCACGGGCAGCAGGAAAGCCGCCGTTTTGCCGCTGCCGGTCTGGCTGGAAACCAGCAGGTCGGTGAATTTGGCTTTCGGATCGTTTTTCGCTTCCTGGTCCAGCGCCTGCATGGCTTTGGGGATGGTCGCCATCTGCACGGCGGTCGGCTGGGTAAAACCCATGTCGGCCACAGCCTGCAGCAGCTCCTTGGCCAGGCCCAGCTTCACAAAGCCGTTGGGCTCGGGAGCGATCGCATCCAGCGAAGTTTCCGCAGCGTCTGGCGCGTCGGAAAAATCAGCCAGTACATGAATGTCCGTATCGGAAACGATATCGGTCATGGAGTCGGTATTTGCTTCGGCCAAAGAATCGCCGCGAGCCTCAAAAGAGTCAGTCATGTTTTTCTCACTAAACACTTGTCCGCGCTGCCACGCTTGTGGTGTGGGCGGGCGAACAAGAAACTACCACCTGCCGCGTAGCGGAAGGCTTCGTTCATGGTTAATAAAACATCAACCATCAAACGAAGATTTCGGCTCAAGTGATTCCGGTGAACCGGTACCTGAAGCGATGGCCCTGTTGGTAGGGCCCAAAAGTGTGAGGTAGATGTACAAATGCGGTGCACCCGGTGCATCCGTCAAGCCATCGATTATTGCATGGATTACGGGTTTACACCAGTCCGGCCTGCCGAAAAGACCCTGCCAGCGAGTTGTGCTGGTTATGCGCCTGGATCATTTGCTCTCTTTTTGATAGCTTAGAGCGCCCATTTCACATGGGCTGGAGGCCAAAATCACTTCAAGAAATGGGTCCGGTAGTGCTCCAGCTCGTCAATCGATTCATGCACATCGGCCAGCGCCGTATGGCTTTGCTGCTTCTTGAATGCGTTGTACACCTCGGGCCGCCAGCGTTTGGCCAACTCCTTGAAGGTGCTGACATCGATGTTGCGGTAATGGAAAAAGGCTTCCAGTTTGGGCATGTATTTGACCAGGAAGCGCCGGTCCTGGCTGATGGTGTTGCCGCACATTGGCGAGTTGCCCTTGGGCAGGTACTTCGCCAAAAAGGCCAGCAGCTCCTTTTCGGCATCTTCCTCGGTCACCGAGCTGGCCTTGACCTTGTCGATCAATCCGCTGCGGCCATGCGTGCCCTTGTTCCAGTTGTCCATCTGGTCCAGCAGTTCGTCGCTCTGGTGAATCACCAGTACCGGGCCCTCAATGCGCGGCGTCAGTTGCGGGCCGGTCACGACCACGGCGATTTCAATGATGCGCTCCTTGTCCGGGTCCAGCCCGGTCATCTCGCAGTCGAGCCAGACCAGGTTTTGGTCGGATTTTTTGAGTGTGGATTCAGATTCAGACATCTTGCGATTCTCGCTGATCGCCTAAACTTAGATCCATGACCGACCATTCACTGCTTCTCACCCTGCTGTTCTCAGCCGCCCTGGTGCTGGGGCTGCTCACGAAGTTTTACCTGGCCTCGCGGCAGATCCGCCATGTCGCAAGGCATCGCGGCGACGTGCCGGCAGCTTTTGCCGGCACCATCTCGCTGACTTCGCACCAGAAAGCCGCCGACTACACCGTCACCAAGGCCCGCTTTGGCCTGCTGGAGCTGGTCTGGGGCGCTGCGGTGCTGCTCGGATGGACATTGCTGGGCGGCATCGACGCCCTGAATCAGGCGCTGGCTGGCACCGGCCTGGCCGCCTACGGCAGCCTGGTGCCGCAGCTGGCGCTGCTCGCTGTTTTCGGCCTGATCAGCGGCCTGCTGGACCTGCCTTTCACGCTGTACAGCACCTTCCGCATTGAGGAGCGCTTTGGCTTCAACAAGATGACCTTCAAGATGTGGCTGGGGGACCTGCTCAAATCCACGCTGGTCGGTGTGGTGGTCGGCCTGCCCATCGTGGCGCTGATCCTGTGGCTCATGGGCAGCACCGGCAGCTGGTGGTGGCTGTGGGCCTGGGGTGCCTGGATGGCGTTCAACTTGCTGATCCTGGTGCTGTACCCGACGGTGATTGCGCCGCTGTTCAACAAGTTCCAGCCGCTGGAAGACGAAACCCTCAAGACGCGCGTGACGGCGCTGATGCAGCGCTGCGGCTTCGCGGCCAAGGGCCTGTTCGTGATGGACGGCAGCAAGCGCTCGGCCCATGCGAATGCCTATTTCACCGGCTTTGGCGCTTCCAAGCGCGTGGTGTTTTACGACACCCTGCTCAAGCAGCTCAGCCCCAGCGAGGTCGATGCGGTGCTGGCCCACGAGCTCGGGCATTTCAAGCACAAACACATCATCAAGCGCATCGTCTCCATGTTTGCCATGAGCCTGGCGGGTTTTGCGCTGCTGGGCTGGCTGTCTACGCAAGTGTGGTTTTATACGGGGCTGGGCGTCAGGCCAAACCTCAACGGCAGCAACGACGCGCTGGCTCTGCTGCTGTTTTTGCTGGCAGTACCGGTTTTCAGCTTTTTCGTATCACCACTCTTTGCGCTGTTTTCGCGCAAGCATGAATTCGAGGCCGACGCCTATGCCATTGCACAAACCGATGGCAAGGATTTGCAGAGCGCCCTGCTCAAGCTTTACCAGGACAATGCCAGCACGCTGACACCGGACCCGGTGTTCGTGAAGTTTTACTACTCGCACCCGCCGGCTTCCGAAAGGCTGGCCCGCATGGGGCCCGCGACCGGAGCGACGACATGAACCCTGTCCACCAAAACCGGCGCGCCCTGAGCGCGACCGAAATCGTCACGCAACTCAGCCAGCTCAACGGCGAGCAGCCCCAAGGCTGGCGGCTAATGGATGGTTCGCTCGAAAAGACCTACAGCTTCAAGAATTTCCACGAGACTGTGGGTTTTGCCAATGCCGTGGCTTTTATCGCCAATGCCGAGGACCACCATCCCGATCTGGCCCTCAGTTATGGCAAATGCACGGTACGTTTCAACACGCACGACGTGAACGGCATTTCGGTGAGCGACTTTTTCTGCGCGTCAAAAGTTGACGCATTGCTGGCTTGACCACTGTTTCTTCCGCCGGAACCTTGCCCGGCCTGGTGGTAGCCGGCTTCGGTCGGCATTGCCTGGTGGAGACGGCAGAGGGCAAACGTGTCATTTGCCACCCGCGCGGTAAAAAAAGCCAGGCGCTGGTCGGCGACCGCGTCCAATGGCTGCCTTCCCAGGACGAAGGCACGATAGAAAAGGTGGAAAAACGCAGCAATCTGTTTTACCGGCAGGACGACATGCGTACCAAGTCGTTTGCAGCCAATCTCGACCAGGTCCTGATCCTGATCGCGGCCGAGCCGGAATTCTCGGAAAGCCAGCTCACACGCGCTCTGATCGCCGCCGAAGCCGAACGCATCACGCCCATCATTGCGCTCAACAAAAGCGACCTGGCCGAGCCCTTCGGGCGCGCCTGGGCCAAGCTGGAACCCTACCGGGCCATGGGCTACCAGGTGTTGCCGCTGGCGATCAAGCCAAAAACCGACACGCCGGTGGCCAACGATGCCCAGACAGCGCAGCTGCGCGATCTGCTGCGTGGCAAAAAAACGCTGGTGCTGGGCCCTTCGGGCGCTGGCAAGAGCAGCCTGACCAACCTGCTGATCCCCGGTGCGCAGGTGCTGACGGCCGAAATATCGCAAGCCCTCAATTCGGGCAAACACACAACCACCAGCACCACGCTCTACTGGCTTGACGACGCCAGAACCAGCGCGCTGATCGACTCGCCGGGCTTCCAGGAGTTCGGCCTGCACCACGTCGACCCCATGCACCTGGCCAACTACATGCCGGATCTGAAAGTCCATGCGCAGGACTGCAAGTTCTACAACTGCACGCACCTCCATGAACCCGGTTGCGGCGTCATTTCAGAGACGAAAAAAGGCTCCAGCCCTCACGGAATAAGCGCGAGCCGCTATCGTTTGTATAGCGAATTATTTGACGAGCTGTCGCAGGCGCCGCGGTACTGAGCAACCCATTCCTTTTCTACAGCGTTCGTGAACGCGAAGGCGAAGCGACAACAGTGCAGACGTACGGCGAGCGAAGCCGACAAAGTGCACGGATGATTTAGAAATGGAATCAGCCCAGCAGGCGTGCCAGCGTCAATAAGGCCAGCAGCACCATCCAGAGCACCACCGAGCGCCACACCAGCCCCACGATGCTGCGCAAATGCGCGACTTCCGGCTCACGCCCGGGTGTGCTTTCTGTCGCCACCGGGCCGCCCGGCTCCAGACCACTGGCCTGGAAACCCTGCGAGGCATCCGGCGCAAACGCGGCTTTCAGAGCCTCACCACCCAGGCGCACGTTGACCGCACCCGAGGTGGCCGCGAGGATGACGCCGTCGTTGTGGTTCTCCGGCCCGGCGGGTTGGCGTTGCGCGTAGTTGCGCCAGCCGTCGATGGCATCTTCAAAACTGCCCGCCACCGCGAAACCCAGGGAGGTCAGCCGCGCGGGCACATAGTCGATCAGGTGCCAGGCGCGCGTTGCCGCGTCCTGCAGCGCCGGGCTAGCGCCATCGCCCGCCGCCTTGCTTTTGTGCAACCAGTAGCGTGAAACGAATTCGCTCAAGCGATAAAGCACGGCACCGGCCGGGCCCAGGCCCAGCGCCGCCAGCACCGAAAACCAGGCCAGCACACCAAACACATGGCGGTGCGCGGCAAGCACCGAATACTCGATCACATGCCGGACAATCTCGCTGCGCGGCAGTTCACTCGCATCGACCTGGCGCCACTGAGCCAGCAACTCGCGCGCCGCCGCTTCATCCCCATCGTCGAGCGCGTCGCGTATGTCGGTGAAATAGTGGCTGAACTGGCGAAAGCCCAGCGTGACATACAGCACGGCCACGCTCCAGACAAAAGCCAGCACCGGATGAACGCTCCACAGCAGCCAGTGGACAGCCAGCGTGACCAGCGCCGGAACGACCACGGCCATGAACCAGACGACCCAACCGTGCGCCGGCTTGCCGGCGTCCAGACTGTGGCTGGCCCAGCGCGCCCAGCGGCGCAGGCTGGCATGAATGCGGTTTCCACGCGCCAGCGGGCGGGCCTGTTCAATGATGAGGGCGAACAAAACAGCAAAAAAACTCATAGGGAATCATACTGCCCCCACGGTCACGCACTGCCGAATCTATCCGGATCGTCAGGCGATCAGGAAGCGGTAAAGGTTGCGCAGCATGCCGGCGGTGGCGCCCCAGATGTAGCGCTCCTTGCTATCGTCTGCGTCGGCACCGGTGTAAGGCATGGACAGCCACTGGCGCAACACGCCCTCAAACTCATGCTCATGGCGCTGGTGATGCGCCGGATTCATCAGGTAGCGCAGCGGAACCTCAAAGATGTCGGCCACCTCGAACGGATTGGGCTGCAGCGCAAAGCCAGGCCGCACCAGCGCCACCACCGGCGTGATGATGAAGGCGGTGCCGGTCACATAGGTCGGAAGAATGCCCAGCACCTCCACATGCGTGCGGTCCAGGCCGATCTCTTCATGGGCTTCGCGCAGCGCGGTGTCCACCGCATCGTGATCGCTGTCGTCGGTCCTGCCGCCGGGCAGCGCGACCTGACCCGAGTGGGTGGTCATGTTGTCGGCACGCTCAGTCAGCAGCAGGGTCAGTTCGTCGCGCATCACCAGCGGGATCAGCACCGCCGCCAGCGCCGGTTCGCGGTCGGAGAACTTCTTCTCGACACTGTGCTCCGGTGTCCAGAGCGGCGGGTGCCGGAAGCGCTGGCGCAGCGACTCGGGCGTCATCGCGTGCGCCGGCACGTCTGACAGATGGGTGTCCACCCCGATCACCGGGATGGTGCGGGGATCGAATTTCGGCAGGGGTTTGGTGAAGCTCATGCGAGGCAAAGCGTAGCAGGCATAAAAAAGCCGCTCCGGGGAGCGGCTTTTTTAAGGGGTGAACCGCTTTTATGCAGCTTTGGCACCCAGTTTTTCCTTGATACGCGCCGACTTGCCGCTGCGCTCACGCAGGTAGTACAGTTTGGCGCGGCGCACGTCACCACGACGTTTGACTTCAATCTTGGCGATCAGCGGGCTGTAGACCTGGAAGGTCCGCTCGACGCCTTCGCCATTGGAAATCTTGCGCACAATAAAGCTGGAGTTCAGGCCGCGGTTGCGCTTGGCAATCACCACACCTTCAAAGGCCTGGATACGCTTGCGTGTGCCTTCAACCACATTGACGCTGACAATCACGGTGTCGCCGGGGGCATACACGGGAATGGTCTTGCTGAGGCGGGCAATTTCTTCCTGCTCAAGGGTCTGGATCAGATTCATGATTTATTCCATCTAACTTTTTCGTTCATACACGCGCTGCACTAAGGACCGCAAATCCATGGACACATCAAGGATGGTCAGAATGGTTGCAGTGGCCGCCAGAGGACCGAAAAGCCCACGATTATAGCAATTCAGGCGTCTTGGTCGGGGTTTTCGACCAAATCTCCAAGAAAAGCCTCGTCACCGTCGCTCAATCGGCCCGCCATGCGCGCCTTTTGAACGAGTTCGGGACGGTGGCGCTGGGTCAGGGCCAGCCGTCGGTCGCGGCGCCAGCGCTCGATGTGCGCGTGATTGCCTGACAACAAGGTAGCCGGCACCGCCTGATCGCGCCAGACCTCGGGCCGTGTGTAGTGGGGGCAATCGAGCAGCCCATCCAGCGCAGGGTTGAAACTGTCGAGCTGGTGGCTGCCTTCGTCATTGAGCACGCCGGGCTGCAGGCGCGCCACGGCGTCCAGCAGCGCCATGGCCGCAATTTCCCCGCCGGACAGGACAAAATCGCCCAGACTGATCTGCTGGTCCACATACGTGTCGATGAAACGCTGGTCCAGGCCCTCGTAGCGCCCGCAAATCAGCACCGCCCCGGCGCTGGCCGACCAGGCTGCCACGCTGGAGTGGTCCAGCACGCGACCGATTGGTGAAAACAGCAACACCGGCGCCTGCTGTCCATCCGGCCCGGCACGCCCGGCCCGAATGGATTCCAGGCATCGCGCCAAAGGTTCAGCCATCATCACCATGCCGGGGCCGCCACCAAAAGAGCGGTCATCGACGCGGCGGTAGTTGCCCTCGGCAAACTCGCGCGGGTTCCAGAGCTGGACCTCGACCAGGCCGGATTCATAGGCGCGTCGTGTCACGCCGCTGGTCAAAAACGGCGCAAAAAGCTCGGGGAACAGGGTGATGACGTCAAACCGCATGGGATGTATTTTGCGTCACGAAGCGGTTGCCGTCTTCCCAAACCAGGAGGGGCCGCGGAACCGGCTCCGCCGGGCCGCAGGCGCAGCGCCCCCGCGGGGGGCAGAGAGCTACGCGAAGCGAGCGAACGTGGGGGCTCTAGTAATCCGGCTGCCAGTCCACTGTGATGGTCTTGCCCGGCAGATCGACAGCATCCACGTAAGTGGCCACAAAGGGGATCATGCGCTCCAGCGCCTGGCCATCTTCGGTGTACTCGACACAGAGCACGGAATGCGGGCCGGTCGCCATCAGGTCTCGCACGCAGCCCAGCGCAATCCCTTCGCGGTTGACCACGTTCAGCCCCAGCAGGTCCACCCAGTAGTACTCCTCCTTGCCGGCTTTCGGGAAACTGCTGCGCGGCACAAAAATACGCGCGCCGCGCAAGGCTTCAGCCGGCGTGCGATCGTCGATGCCCTCGAATTTGGCCACCACCGCGCCGGAGTGGATTTTGGATTCGCCGACGGTCAGGATCACCGTGCCGGAAAAAGCATCAAAGCCTGGCCGGTGCTTGGCCTCGGGCGGCTGGAGAAACCAGCGGCCGGAAGAAAAAAGCGCCTCGGACGAGGCGCTGTGCGGCAGGATTTTGACCCAGCCCTTGACGCCCCAGGCATCAAGAATGCGCCCGACTTCAACCGCATCGCCCGGCAAACCGGACGGCTCAAGGCCAGGCAGCATTTAAACCTCTATGCTCAGGCAGCTTTGGGGGCTGCGGCAGCGCCCTGCTTGACCAGGCGTTCCACGGTGGGGGACGCTTGTGCGCCCACGCCGAGCCAGTGGGTCAGGCGGTCCTGCTGAATGCGCAGACCTTCTTCGCCGCCCTTGGCAATCGGGTTGTAAAAACCGATGCGCTCGATGAAACGGCCATCGCGGCGGACGCGTTTGTCAGCCACAACGATATTGAAAAAAGGACGGTGTTTGGAACCGCCGCGTGAGAGTCGAATGACGACCATGATTTATCCTTCGGGTGGTGGGGCGAAAACAATCACCCCAAAATGTTCCTGCAGCGCTTGAGACACACGACATGGCACCCGGCCAGCGAAATGCTGCAAAGCCGCAGATTATAACCCGCGCCCTGAAATACCCTTCAACCTGCCCCTCCGGCCCTCTTTTCAAGTTCCCAGATATGCCCCTGATACGACCCAGCCGCGAAGAAGACCTGCCCGCCATCACCGCGATTTATGCCCACCACGTGCTGCACGGCACCGGCACCTTTGAAACCGAACCGCCCAGTGCCGCCGACATGGCCGCCCGCCGGGCCGACGTGTTGTCCAAAGGCCTGCCCTACCTGG
This sequence comes from Polaromonas sp., assembly GCF_041689105.1. Taxonomy (GTDB): domain Bacteria; phylum Pseudomonadota; class Gammaproteobacteria; order Burkholderiales; family Burkholderiaceae_C; genus Polaromonas. Next base: position 17,950 of record NZ_JBDNGU010000007.1, read on the forward strand.
TCGCCGAAGAAGCAGGGAGCGTCGTCGGTTTTGCCTACGGCAACTGGTTCAAGCCCCGGCCAGCCTATCGGTATTCGGTGGAGGACTCGATCTACCTGGCACCCGATCTGAGCGGCAAGGGCCTGGGACGCGCCCTGCTGTCGGAACTACTGGCGCGCTGCGAGAGCGCCGGCATCCGCAAGATCATGGCCATCATTGGCGACTCGGCCAACGCCGGCTCGGTCGGCCTGCACCGGGCACTCGGCTTCACCCAAGTGGGTGTGGTTGAGTCGTGCGGATGGAAGTTCGGGGCCTGGCGTGATATCGTCATCATGCAAAAGACGCTGGGTGCCGGCGACACCTCGCCGCCCCCGGACGCCGCGCCGTCCCCCCCTTCACGCTGATTGCTTCCCCGATGACAAACAAAAACAAGACACTGGCGTCCCTGCTGGCGTTTGCCGGGGGTCAATTTGGCCTTCACCGCTTCTACCTGTATGGCCTGCGTGATATCTGGGCCTGGTTGCATCCTGTCGCTGCCGCACTGGGCTGGTGGGGCATTGAACGGGTCCGCACGTACGGGCAGGACGACCAGCTTGCGTGGGCCTTGATACCGCTGCTCGGCTTCACCCTGGCCGGCACGGCCTTGACAGCGATTTATTACGGACTGATGGCGCCCGAAAAGTGGAACGCACGGCACAACCCGTCTGCAGCGCCGGACGCGCCCATGGGCAGGACCAACTGGCTGACCATAATCGTGATCGTGCTGGCACTGCTGTTCGGCACCATCGCGCTGATGTCCAGCATTGTTTTCAGCTTTCAGCGCTACTTTGAATACCAGGTGGAAGAAGCCCGCAAGATCAGCCAGCCGGGGAAATAGAGCCCCCACGTTCGCTCTACTAGCGTGTAGCTCTCTGCCCCCCGAGGGGGCGCTGCGCCTGCGGGCCGGCGGAGCCGGACCTGCGGCCCCGGCTTGAAAAGAAAAGAGAGCCCACGTTCGAGGCCCCCACGTTCGCACCTGGCGCCAGTGGCTGCCCATCGCCGATTGGGCCAGCGTCGCACCAAACAGCAACAAGGCCAGCGGCCTGAAGTCGAGCTGCTCGATGTGGACCTGGCGCATGGTGCGAAACAGCAGCACCGGCATGGGCACCAGAAACACCAGGGTTTCATGGTATTTTGTGCCTGTAGCCCCTATACAGCCTGCGCTGCCAGCTATAAAATCAATAGCAAGCAAAAACACCACAGGAACCAGGGACACAAAAACCGGCCAATTTTTGCGGCGATCTTGTCTGTGCCTGCCGTAACTCCGGTCCTCAGGCGCGCGCGATCCAGCGTTGCTGGGCGGCGAGTTTTTCGACATCACGCCAGCGCTCGCACTGTCCGGCCATTTGCGGCCAGATGCGCAGCAGCAGTTCGCATTCGGCCAGCGTGTCCGCCGCCGCCTGGTGCCGGTTGGCGCAGCTGATGCCGAAGTGACGCAGCCATTCATCCAGGGCGCGCGCCCTCACCTTTTCGTGGGTCACGGCACACAGTTGCTCGATGTCCACCCAGCGGTTGGGCAGCCCTGTGCCCAGGTGCTCAAGCACAAAACGCCCGATCATGGCCTGGTCGAAGGGCGCATGAAAAGCCAGCAGCGGCGAGCTGCCGACGAAATCGGCAAAGGCGCGCAGCCCTTCGGGCATGGGCATGCCTTCGCGCTGGCGCTGCAGCCCGATGCCGTGCAGCAGGATGTTGTCTTTGGCCGATACCGCCTCGGACTGGCGTAGCACCACTTCAAAACTGTCGCCCGGCGCGATGGCGATGCGTTGGCGCGGCCAGTCCACCTGTACGGCGATGGCGGCAATCGCCAGCAACTGGTCGCGCTGCGGATCCAGTCCGCTGGTTTCCACATCGAGCACCACCCAGCGGGCCTCGTCCACGGCGTGCAGTCTGCCCAGGCGCTTTTGGAACCAGTCGGTCCAGCTCATCGGTCAAAGTCCAGCTGCAGGCGCTGCTGCAGCGACCGCGCCACCCGAAAAGACTCGCGCAGGATGCGCCGGTCAATATCGTTCAGGCTGGCAACCTTCAAATGGTTGGGCTGCTGTGGCGCTGCCGTGCCTTCAAGCTGTATGCGCAAGCGCAGCGTCTGCAAAAACTCAAAGCCGCTGACCCAGGTCTGGTACTCGGGTGCGGGTAACCCCAGCCGCGGACCGACGGCCTCCAGCCGCTCACGGGTGCTGGTGGCGGTGACGCCGTGGCTCAGCGAATAAATACGCGCCACATCCACAAAAATCGCAGCGCCCTGCAGCTTGAGGTCGATCATCCCCGCGTCATCCACGGCGATGCTGCCGGTCCAGTTCAGCGGCGCGCTGCGCAACAGGGCATTGACGGCCAGTTGCTTGATAAAGCGCGGCGCCCGGCGCGCCGCCTCAGTGATTTCCGTCCGCAGGCTGTGCGCCAGCGCGCTGTCCCCCGCCAGCGCGCGAAAGTCAAAATAGATGCTGGCATTGAGCAGGTCATGCGGCGCGCCATGTTCTACCCACTGTGCAAAACGTTCGCGCCACTCGCGCAGCGTGAGGCAACAGGCTGGCTCGCCGGCCATGATGCCGCCCCGACACAAAGGGAAACCACAGGCATCGAGCGCCAGATTGACATCGCGCGCAAATCGCAGCGCCGCCTCGCGCTGCTCGGGCGTCGTGTCGTCCGGCAGGATCAGCGCGTTGTCCTGGTCGGTGGAAATGGTCTGCTCGCTTCGCCCTTCCGAGCCCAGCGCCAGCCAGCACAGGCGGCTCAGGTCCAGGCTGTGCGCCTGTGCCTTGATCTCAAGCAGCCGTGCGGTGAGCACATCGTTGAGGTGGCTGATCAGCGCCGTGAGCTGGCGCGCATGCACGCCCTGGCCCAGCAGGCTGTGCGCAAAGCGGCGTATGTCCAGCGCCACCAGCTTGAGCATGTCCACGTCAGCGGCTGAACGGATCGAGGTGCTCACCTGCTTGAGACTCAGGCGCTGCATGGCAAACAGGTCACGCTCGGAAACCATGCCAACCGCCACACCATCGCGAGTGACCGGTACATGCCTGATGCCGTGTTTGCTCATCAGCAGGGCCGCATCCAGCGCGGTGTCGTCGTGCGTGAGCGTGTGCACTGGCTGCACCATCACCTCGGCAATCGCGGTTTCCAGCGGCAAGGCCGGCAGCGTGACCCGGCCGAGGATGTCATAACGCGTGAGGATGCCCAGCGGCCGGTCCTGCGCATCGGTAACCAGCATGGAGCCTATGCGCTGCTGGTGCATCGTGGCCAGCGCCTCGCGCAGCGGCGTATCGGGGCGGCAGCTCACCGGCGCCTGACGCGCCACCTCGCCCAGCGGCGTCTCCAGCGACTGCTCGGCCAGCGCCTGCGATGCATAAGCCACCTGCAGCGCGCGCCGCGAGAGGTCCAGAAACTTGAGGATGCGCCGGTTCAAAAAATCGGCGAACGGCGGACTCAGTACCGACAGCGCCTGCATCGCCTCCAGCGGCAAGGTCAGCACAAAGGTGTCCGCCACCGCCCGGTAGGTAGCGGTCACCGCGCGCTGAGCCACGGCTGCACTGACGGGAAACAGCTCGCCCGGTTCGTAATGAAAGGCGCCGCCCGACAGCTCGGCCAGCCCGCGCTCACCGATGACCGCGCCCTGGCGTATGAAAAAGAGATGTTGGACCCGTCCGCTGTCGGGCTCTATCAGCAACTCGCCCGGCGCGTAGTAGTTTTCCTGGGAATGGCTCAGGAAGAAATCGACGTCCCCCGCCTGCATCTGCGCAAACGGCGGGTGCCGCATCAGCTCGTGGCGCAGGTTGGCCAACAAGCTGCTGGACGGGCTCAGGTCGGCGCTGAGCTGGGAAAGAGGCTGTTCTGCATCCGTCACGGGCGTCTCCTGATGTTTGAAATCCATTATCCGGGAAGGATGGGCTTTGGTGCTGATGCAGCGCAAACAGCTGCAGCGATGGCGTACATGCTGTTACGGCGGAACCCGTCGGAAACTGTGGCAGCTTGCGGACGTGGTTGTGCTTCCAGCAAGCCGGGTCTCGCCCCGGCGGGCGAGGCACTTTGTCTTTGCTTCGCCAAAGAAAAGTACCCAAAAGAAAGGCGACCCGATGGTCTGGGTCCCCTGCGCTGCGCTACGGGGCAACCTGTGGTGCTCGCCGAAAACGGGGTCGAGCTCGAACTCGCCTTTGGCTCAGACAATCGCTCGCCCTGATCCATTTTCGGCTGCGCTCCTCGGCCCAGCCCGACGGGTGGCGGAGAAGGCAAACATCCAAATACCAATACCGAACTCCCCTCCGGAGTGCAGAAAGCGCGCAGCGCTTACTGGACGGGAATCCCAAGCGGCGGTCATGTTTGCACGCGGGTGCAGCACACGCGGCCACATGAGGCTCCCTTCTCTCGCCCAGCGGGGCGAGGGAAGGGCGGGGGGTTGGGAGTGGGGAGTTAGCCCTACTGTCCAAAAAAGACCGCCAGCGCAGCGTGATGCAACAACATCCTTAGAAACTTGCCTGCAACCCGACCTTCAGACTACGCCCAGGCAGCGGCGCTTTCGGAAACGCCGTACTCGTCAACACCGAGGTCGCACTGTAGGCCAGCTTGTCGGTGATGTTGTCAAGCCGCGCGTACCACAGCAGCGATGCAGGCCCTGCCTTTACACGGTAAGACGAACCCGCATTCCACAGCGTGTAAGCCGGTGTCGTCCCCACCGGCGGGGCTGGCACCCGTTTTTGTGCGGCCAGGTGGTCAAAGCCCACACTGGCACCCCAGGGCCCATTGGCCCACAGCAGCGACGCACCGACGCGCCACGGCGCAATACGCGGCAGCGGCTGACCATTGCTCAGGTTGGTAGCGCGTACCGCATCACCTCGCAGTGCCAGGTCCAGCTGCGAGGCCCCCTCCAGCAAACGGATGTTGCCGCTGGCCTCAA
>NZ_JBDNGU010000008.1:0-35067 GCF_041689105.1 Polaromonas sp.
ACCTTCTTCACCGACCAGGGCGTCTTCAGTCCAAGAAGGTGTTCGTACAGCGCGGTATCTTTCATGGCACGGTCAATCAATTTGGAAAACTGAATTGTGCTGGAGTGAAGGAAAATTCACAGTGGATTCGACGAAGAACCCTTTTTCAAAAGTCATCGTCGGCATTTCGCCGCGGTGAAACTTCGCCAGCACCGGGAGCTGCCCGACGGCCGCAGACGGCAACAGCCACAACAGCGACGGCCGTAGCGCCCAGGGCGGTGGCCTGCGCCACCCTTCTGCCTCGAGCACCGGCACGATCCGATTCGCGGAGCCAGCCCACTGCACCTGGAGCGGCTCCTCGTGGTCACCGTCGACCTCAGTCCGGCGAGCCGCCAGGCGCTGCCATCCGTCCATTCGCCAATCGGCAAGGAGAACCGGGGAGGCGGATGAGCGGATGGCATACCGGGCGGCGTCGGTTGCGTGATGGGTCACCACCACCGCGGTTCCAGCCAGCATCAATGCCCCCCATACGGCGATCAACAAGGCACGCGCAGGCAGGCGCTCCGTGCCCACATGCTGTGTGTAGGCGAGGCTGAGCAGCGCCACCCAGGCCGCGCCGAGGCTCAGACTGGCCAGTACATCTGACAGCCAGTGCGCCCCGAGGTACAGACGTGAGAATGCAATCAGCCCGATCAGCCCCGCCGACAGCAGCGTTATGGCCCACTTGATCCGGGGCCCTTTCTCGCGCGCCAGCAGGAAAGCGAGGAAGCCATACAGCACGATGCTCGATGCGACGTGCCCACTCGGGAATGAGAAGCTCTCGGTGCCGTCGTACATGGCTATCGGCCGCGCACGCTCGAGCGCCATCTTCAGGATCCAGATCAGCGCCTGTGCAAAACCGACAGCCGTCAACCAGTACGCCAGTGTGTGCCAGCAGCGCTTCCACGCGAGCACCACCGATACCGAGGCCATGACGGCAATGGCAACCATGGCGCCGCCAAGTTCGGTGGTGGCGATCATCACTTCGTCGACCCAGCCCGTGCGGAGTTTCTGCAGGGCCAGGAAAACGACCTGGTCGACCTGCACAAGCGGATCGCCGGACACCACGTCTTCGAGGATGCCCAGGAACATCCAGGCGCCACCAAGCAAGGTCACGGCCGCAATGAGAAGCCCAAACGACTCCGGCCGGGCAGGGTCCAACAGCGACAGGGCAACACGCGGGAACATGCCGCTTCTGGCGCGCGCCCAGGCAACAATACGATCACGCTGCCGGCTGACAACAGGCCAGGCGCTTCGATGCGTCAGCCGCAGCAGGACGGCGCACAGCCAGACGAAGGCCACCACACCAACCAGGACGATGAGCAGGCGGGAACTCACCGCACCGGCAAGTTGCATCGAAGCGCCGAAGAGTGCGCCCGGCAGCAGGTGCACTGCCGACCAGGCAATGGCCGAGAGCACATTCACCACCGTGAACCGGAGCACCGGCATGTCAGACATGCCTGCGACCACCGGCACAATGGCGCGCACAGGCCCAAGGAATCGGCCCAGGAAAACGCTCTTGCTTCCTTGTTTTGCAAAGTAAGCCTGACCGCGCGCGAACAATCCGGGATGGGCCTTCAGCGGCCACCAGGTGCGAAGCGTGTCGTGGTATCTGCGACCGAGCCAATAGCTGAAGCCGTCGCCGAGAATGGCCCCAACCACTGCTGCCCCTGCCACCCCCCACGGATCGAGCGCCTGAAGGCCGATGAGGACGCCGGCTGCGAAAACAATCGGACTTCCCGGAATGACGGTGCCAATCACGGCCACCGACTCCAGCAAGGCTGCGGCAAACACACGCCAAGCGCCAGCGTGGGGTGCTGCGAAAGGACGTCGATCAGGCCTTGCACCAGCTCATTTTGCCAGCTGCTTTCGAATCGCTTTCAGCTCCTGCCGCCGCGCCGCAGTGACCTCCGGGTAACTCAACTTCAGGTCTTCCAGCGCGTCAAGCACGATCTGCGACACGATCAGCCGCGCGTTCTCCTTGTCGTCGGCCGGCACGATAAACCAGGGCGAATCCGTCGTACTGGTCGCGCCCAGGGCATGACCATAGGCTTGCATGTATTCGTCCCAGAACTTGCGCTCGGCGATGTCCGCCTCGCTGAACTTCCAGTTCTTGTCGGGCTCATCGATGCGCGCCAGCAGGCGCTTGCGCTGTTCCTCCTTCGACAGGTGCAGGAACACCTTGACGATGCGGGTGCCGTTGGCGTGCAGGTGCCTTTCCAGGTCGACGATCGACCGGAAGCGGCCGTGCCACACCGACTCGTCGGGAGCAGTATCGGGTAGGGATTCAGCCTGCAGGATGCTGCTGTGCACGCGCACGATCAGCACTTCTTCGTAGTATGAGCGGTTGAAGATGCCGATGCGCCCACGCTCTGGCAGGTCGCGTGTGGTGCGCCAGAGGAAGTCATGTTTAAGCTCTCGCGGGCTCGGATGGGCAAAGCTGAACACCTGGCAGCCTTGCGGGTTGACGCCCGACATCACATGACGAATCGCGCCGTCCTTGCCTGCCGTATCCATCGCCTGAAACACCAGCAGCAGTGCGTGCCGGTTCGACGCGTAAAGCAGGCGCTGCTGGTCGCTCAGCTGCTCGACCTGATCCTCCAGCACTTTGCGGTACGCCTTCTTCGATTTGCACAGCGGTTTTACGTTCGTGGCCCAAAGGCCGAGGTCGACCTCGTCGCCCTCGCGGAGTCTGAAATCAGTGACGTCGATGTTCATATGGTTCCCTTTATTTGGTCGCCTGCGCCGGTGTGACAAGACTCTGCAGGAACGACTTCTGTACGCAAACTGTCCAGGCGGTGAATGCGCCCGCCGGTTCCAGAGTCGCCGCGACAGCGTTCGCCCCCCGTGACGGCACCTTCATTCGGGCAAGGCCTTGAGAAAGTCAAATACATCGGCCGGATCCGGATCGCTTATCTGCCAGCGCAGCATGTCCCGCTGGCCGATGCGGGTATTGAATTCTGCCGCCCTGTGGGCCGACAGGCAGCCGACGTGACCAGCACCAGGGCTGAAAGTGCGACGCGTGCAATGTGGGTGGAAGACATGTAGGGCTCCTTGCCAATCTGCGGACTGGGGCAGACCGCTTTTTGCGGCGGGTTTACGTCCGGCTGCAGACGCGCCATCTGTTCATCCAACGCTCGCCACGGCACGACCGAGTTCCGATTTCACACGTTGCAGCCTTTCGCGCACTTCCTGAGCGACGCTGGCAACCTCGGTGTTGCTGGTCATCTGCAACACAGCCACCGGATCCATGAATGCGACCATCAGGTGCCCGTCTGCCTCTTCGCGCACGACGACATTGCAGGGCAGCAGCAATCCGATGTCGGGCTCGGCATTCAAGGCGCGGTGGGCCAGCGGTGGATTGCAGGCGCCGAGGATCAGATATGGGCGAACTTCGATGCCGAGCTTGGCCTTCATGGTCGCCTGGACATCGATTTCGGTGAGGATGCCGAAGCCCTCAGCCTTGAGCGCCTCGGTAACGCGAGTAACGGCTTGGTCAAACCCAAAGCCGGAGAGCTCGCAGTGGAATCCGTAGGCGGTCGGCGCCGAGGAGGAAGAAATCATGAACAACTCCAGACGAATGAAACGAAAAGAAAAGAAACGTGAACCCTACATGCTTCTTGCAGCCAGGTCTGTGCGTTGGCGAACGCTGGTTCCGGCTAGAAAAAATGACGCTACGGAAGTTGATGCCCCGTGTGCGCTGCCACACCGACGGCGGCAACTTCGTCGCCCAACCTGTGTCTGCTGCGCTTTTTGCGGGTTGGCTATTGATCGAACCACAAGTACCGCAAGGAGACGACCATGGACACTGCCCAGCCGAGCCCGGACACACCGATGAATCCGAACCGACGCCATTGGCTGGTCTTGACTGCGGCTGCAGGTGGTGTGGGGACCGTGTTCACTGCAGTTCCCCTTGTTTCATCCTTTGCGCCGAGTGAACGTGCAAAAGCCGCCGGCGGCCCGGTCGAGGTGGACATCTCGGACATTCTGCCAAGGGGCGCCAAGACCGTGGAGTGGCGCGGCAAGCCGGTACAGGATCATCGAGTCCAGCATCAATGAGTTGCTGGTCGCCCCTGGCGACCCGGGCCAGCTGGTGTTGATGGACGGCACACCAACCGCAGGCACGGGACACCTTCGTTCACCGCACCCGGATTCCGTCTTTCAGAGATGACCGATGACCAAACATGAACACACGGTCAAGCCCGAACCAGGGAACAAGCCGACCCAGGACGAAGTGGCGACCACCAGATGTCGCTGGCGATTGCCGCCGGCCTGGGCCTGGGCGGCAATGAGTCCTACCCCGATCTGTTCCAGCCTTATGGCGGCTTTCCGGACGGCGTGAAGGTGGTAGACAGTTATGTCACGCTGCCCGAGCTGCCGGGTATCGGGTTTGAAGGCAAGGCGGATTTGTATGCGGAGATGAAGGGGCTGGCGGGCTGATCTTTGGCAACCTGAATGCGGTGTTGAAGGCGGCGGGCTGCACGTTTGCCGACGTGGTGGACGTCACCGCCTTCATCGGTGACTCCGAAAAGAACTTCGAAAAAGCCTGGAAGATCGTGCCCGCGTACTGGGGCGATGCGCCGCCCCCGACGTTGACGTGTGCGGGCGCGACCTGGTTTTATGGGTTTCAGTTTGAGATCAGGGTGATTGCGAAATTGCCAGGCGACCGTGGCGGTTGAGCTGATGCAGCGGGGGGTATCACGCCACCTCCGAATTTCCGCAGCCGGTCGTTAGCAGATGTAGGCTCGACCAGTGAAGCGGTTAGTATGTTGAATGGCGTATCCGATTGAGAAGAAGCTTGTGGTGGCCGTTTCGAGCAGGGCGGTGTTCGATATGGACGAAGCAAATGCTGTTTTCGACGACCACGGAGTGGAAGCATATCGGAAGTTCCAACTCGGTAGACTCGACGTTCCGTTCGAACGTGGTGTGGCATTCCCTTTCATCCGACGCCTGCTTCGGCTAAATAATCTCTACCCAGATCAGCAGCCTGTTGAGGTCGTTGTACTTTCGAGAAACAGCCCCGATACAGGGCAGAGATTTTTTCGCTCCTGCCAGCACTATGGGTTGGCGATATCCAGGGGCGCATTTCTATCCGGTCAATCTCCACACCTCTATATTGGTGCGTTCAACGCCTCGCTGTTCCTGAGTGCGCATCGTGGAGACGTCGTGGATGCAACGATCCGAGGTTTTCCCGCAGGGTTAGTGCTTCCGACGAAGGTCGCTGACGACGATACAGATCACGAGCTCCGTATCGCCTTTGACTTCGACGGTGTGCTGGCAAATGATGAAGCTGAAAAGGTCTACGTTCGCGAGAAAAGCCTACAGCCTTACCACGACTATGAAGTCGCCAATAAGGCGAAGCCTCACCATGCGGGTCCCTTGAAAGACCTGTTCACCAAAATCGGATTCTTTCAGAGGCTGGAGGCAAAGCGCTCTCTCAGCGAGTCTTCCTATGTCCCCGCGTTGCGCGTAGCGATTGTCACGGCGAGAAACGCGCCCGCAGACGAGCGAGTAGTTACAACGCTACGCGAATGGGGATTTGGCGCAGCGGAGTTATTTTTGATGGGGGGTATAGAGAAAAAGAGGGTATTGGATGTTCTCAAACCCCACATCTTCTTCGATGATCAGTTGGTTCACCTCGAGACGGCCGCTTCGTCTACTCCCTCTGTGTTAATTCCGTTTGGTGTTAGGAACGAGGAGTTGAGGAACGCTGTCGTTCCCAGCGCTACCGACCTCGATCTCAACAAATGAACGAGGGCGGCCGTCGGCCACAAGTTGGCGGTCCGGGAAATTCAGGGGGTACCCGCTTTTGGCAGCAAGCGGACGTCCAAATCAGCGCCATGAATTTACACAAAGGGCCCTTTCCAGCCAGTCGCAGATTGCCGGAAAAATAAGGAAACGTTGTGATTTGAGTGCCCGCTTCTTAAAATGACGAACTGGCGCTTCCGACCCAAACCAGCCATAGAACGCTCGCGGAAAACGGACGTGTACAAGCAAAGCTAGATGCGTCATCTGGAGACGGCGGATAGTTACACTTAATACTCTTTGCGCAATCAGAGCCGATAGGTATCTGACCTTGCGCTGCTTCTATTTCTGGGGCTGAAGATGGATCTTTCGACTGTTTTACGCTTTCTTTCGGCCCTGGTCGCACCCGTTCTGGGGCGGCTGAAGAAGCCTTGGGCGGAACGTACTGCCGTCCGCAATCCGTCGTCGGTGACTTACTCGCCAAGCGACGAATTGAACAAAGCGACGTTCGTGCATCTCGGTGCCAACTCGTCCACAGAGGAAAGTTCGAAAAGAATACTCGAGATGTTCACGCGCAAGCTGGTGCTGTCGGAGCCCTTTTCGCTACCGCATGTGCGTGAATGGTTGAATATGGCCGAAACGCAGCGCCAATTGCAACGACTTTCGGATGCACGAATATCCTGCTCGACCGAGCCACCTGAAGCCCGCATCGCGTTAATTAACAGCTACATGGAGGCGTCTGGTGAACATCAGAGCCTGGCTGAAAATATCGTCGATCATGCCGTTAAAATTCTGGTGGCGGGCGTGTGTGGGGCAATAAAAGATGTTGCACTCGGAGGCCAGCTTCATATCAGCGTGCAAGCTCTGCAGCAGCGCTTCGATGCAATCGACATGCGACTCGATGCGCAGTTATTACCAGAGCCAGGTTGGTCATTGGACAAGGCATGCAAAATCAATTCGGATTGGTTGCTGAACACCTTCTCCAGTCGGAGCAAGGCAAAGACACGGTTCGGCCAGCCACTCAGTCCGGTTGACAACGCAGCATCCGCCCATCTAATGCAAAGAGCCGACCTGACGGCGCGTTTGAAAACTCTGCTGGACGAATTGCCCTTCGGTGGCGTACTTGTCCTTACCGGCGGTGAAGGCAACGGCAAATCCTGGCTGGTCGCACAGGCTTGGCTTTCCCAGTCAATCAAACCGTTAACAGTCTTTTTAACGGCAGAAGATATTAGCGAGCCAATTACCGACCCAGTCGCGCTCATCGCCCGCAAACTTTGCCCACAGACCGATAGGCAAGGATCGGAACGTCACCGAATTTTTTGGTCTGCTCAACTGGTCGCATGGCGCACGCAAAGCTACCGTCCAGTACAGGGTTTACTGGTGGTTCTTGACGGTCTGAATCAGCGTCCACGCACAGAATGGGCCCGCCTAATTGATCGGCTCAGCGATGAATTAGAACGCATCGGAGGCAAGTTGATACTCACTTCACGAAAACGCTACTTCGACGGAATGGTCAAGCCGCGCTTGGTTGCACCTCTCCGAGAGCTGGCAGTACCAGAGTGGACGCCACCTGAGCGTGATGCGGTGCTTGCTGCCAGAGATATTCACGGTGGCCAATTGCACGAGCACGTTGCTGCCTCGTTGTGCAATCCTCGCTTACTCGGCATTGCATTGACGCTTCTCGACAGTGCACAGCTCCGGGCGATGGAAGAATTAAGCATTCCTCTTCTGCTGTTTGAACACCTACGTGCCAACCAACGTGACAGTTACGGTCAGTCGGCTGATCGTTTCAAACGCACACTACAAGACCACGCACGCCAAGTTTTGCAGCGCCTGAACGCGCAACAACGCGACGATTTGAACGTATTTGACGGCGGCTTAGATGCAGTGGTGGAAGGTCGCTTCTTCGAGCCACTGACGGATGATCTAGGGCGTTACTCCATCAAGCAAGAAGGGCTTAGCTTAGCCCTTGGCTTAGAAATTCTCGACAAGCTGCAGACAGCCCTGCGTAACGGGCGCGACCTTGACGAAGAGTTGGCAGTTCTAGCTGAGCCAATTGCAGCCCTCGACCAGACCTCGCAAGCGATCCACGCTGCACTGACGGTGGCTTGCATGAGTGAGGAAAGTTCAACCGAGGTCGGCGTGGCGATTCTGATGGGTTTCGCCAGCTTACAGAACCTGGACAACGATGCTTTCGACGCGATTGCAGCACTTGCGCGTATTCGAACACCGGTTTTTCTCGAAGCGGCTAGAACGCTTGCGCTGCAAGGCGGCAGCGCAGTCAATTTCGACTGGATCGAATTGGCGTTGTACCAAGCCAAAACTGCCCCAAGGGCTTGGCAAACGATAGCACCAACAATCGAAAACTGGCTGACACATATCACTCGGGATATTGAGCAACGTGTCTTTCCTCATGGTGAAAGCGCAGAAAAGATTGCACACAAGCGCGTTAAATTGCAAGGCGAACTGAGCGCCAAGCTGGCGGAATTTTCTGATGAAGAGCGCGGCATTTTTAATGCGCTGGAGAAGACCACGGCACAAGATATTTCTTTGCTCGGTAAGCTTGCCCTGAAACTGTTGGCCGGAATGCCGCTCGCACAATTCGCGCAAGTATTCGTTCGATGGAGCTTCGCAACTAGCCTGAACGGCAATCACGAAGCACCCCTCAAGGAGTTTCGCCAGCTGATCCGCTTTAACGGCGTAGATTGGCAGGCCACGCGTTCGGCACTCCTGCATTCCAGTCACTTGCTGCGTAACGGGACACCTTCGCGCGTAGGCCAATGGGCCTTGGTGACGGTGCAGCAGGCTACCGGTCATCCGGAAGATGCTCGGCATGCGCAAGAACTGGTTGATCTACTGCGTGCTGGGCAACCGAAAGGCATAAGTTGGCGACGAAACGAAAATTATTGCAGTACTGATCCCTGCGATCCCAACAATTTAGAACCAGACAACGTAGCTCGCGCTGCTGAAAATTATGCAGAGATCGATGTTACCAAGCTTTACTTGCATATGGGCATGGATACGCTGGACGACTTTTTCAGCAGTGCGCGGCCAGCTATTAGCCGCTACTACACTGATATTGCCATCGAACGACATCGCGCCTTGACCGACGATGTACTACTTCGTAGTGGCTCGCCCCTGCGCCAAGGCGTGTTTGGGTTGCTCCCGCATTCAGCTCTAATCACACGTGAGCAAGCGCTGCAGTTCGTCCGTCGCATGTGCGGAGCCGAAGCCGATACCTACGCCCTACGCTCGCTAGGTGATGAAGCCAGAATTTTGGTGCAGTTCCAGTTGCAGCTAGCCTTTCCGGTACTAGACGCCCGTGAACAACTCAATGCGCTCCTACAGGCGCGCTTTGGTGAAAGGTTGTCACTCCATCTCATAGAGATGATTAAGCCGCTTGATGTGACAGCCTTTGAGTCCAGCCTTGTGCATGCAATCGCGGCGCAGGATGACGACGCACAATTCACCGTGCTATTGTTTTCCCCCTTTGCAAACCAACCGCTGTCGCCAGCAACGCGCGGCTACCTGCTCACCCTACTTGCCAGCCAATCAAACTTAGTACGCGCGCAAACTTTGCATATGGTTTCGCAGTCAGGCGATATCGAAGCGCTGCGAATGGTAGTGCAAAGCGGCTGGAGTGCGACCTTGTTAAGCAAGGAAGAAACCCTCGAACGCTGGCGCGGCTCAGAAGTCTTACTGGCGGCGGCTGTGCATGGCGTTGCGCCCTGGGAAACGCTTGTAGTAAATATGGATTTTCAGCACCTTGGGCGTCTGGCATCGCATCTCGGCGGAGACGCAGCGCGACATGTCGCTGGTATTGTTGATGCACTGCTCAGTTGTTCGTTGGAATTGCCCATCAAGACTGGCACGCTTGAGATCAAGCTGATGCAGCGTCCGGACGCTGGACCGCAGTTGCAATACTTCAATTTGAACGAGCGCGAACTACCGCCAGCCAACTCTAACGAAGCCTGGCAACGTGCGTTCAAACCAACTGACGACTTTGACGAGCGTCAGAAAAATCTGCATGCCGCCTTCGATGCTTTGCGCGCATCCCTCACGCGCCTGGATGCAAGCAAGCTTCTGGACCAATTTTGCATGGAGGACTTCGCCGCGATTGCTGAGGCCGATGCCACCCTGGCCGATGGCTGGTGTGAGTTGCTACTCGATCCACCGGAAAATGCGCACTTGGGAGCTGTGCGCAATATCGGCTTGTTATTGGCACGTGCAATTGCCGGATACAAACCCGCACGCGCGGTACAGTTGTTCGAAAGACTTGACCCGACCATTCCGCTGGTACGCGTAGTGTTCGGCCACGTTGCGATTGAGCTAAGCACAATGGCGGTCTGGTCAGCAGCTGACGGTCTTGAACTGGAGGCGCTACGTGTGCGCCGCCTAGACCAAGCCGCCAATAACGATGCGCTCGCATGCGAGGTGTGGGCTGCGCTGTGGAATGGTAAATCGACGAAACTCATACAGTACATTGATCAGCGCTTGGCCTCGGAATGGCCGGCGGAGCAGGCCCGCGCAATCTTGGTCGCTGGCCTGATGGGCGAAAACTCACACAGCGCTAGCGTGCTCGCGAAATTTGCTAACGTACCCGGTCTGCTGGGTGAAACGCAGCGCGTTGCGCAAGAGTCTTACGGTCGCCATGCCTGGACCGTCCATTGGTTCACCCTCATGCGAACGGCCCCGTCTGCGGAGGATTTCTGGCGCGCAGCCGTACTGTTCCTTGTTGTGGTGGATGGCCGTTTCGAGGCGCTCAAACTTGCACAGGAAGAGACGCAAACGTCGTTCTGCCTGCATTGGCCTGCTATTGAGCGGCAATTGAAGAACCGCTTCGATAAATTTCGGAAGAAATACCAAGAGCGCTTATTGGCAGATGAGGCACCCTGGCCGGCTTTTTTGACGCCACCAAGGCGTGATTGAGGATGCACTGTACGAGCATCTGCGGTAGGCTGCTATTGGCCGCTTATGGCGGCGGCATTCATTCAACGATGATTCCAGATAGCCGACATTCGTAAACAGCAACCTTTCCCTGCGAAGGTCCGGATTCGGTTGGTTGTGCGAGTACGCCATAGCAAGTTGGGCATCCGCGTTCGCAGCACTCCTGACATTGGCGGTCAAGCAGCGAGTACTCGCGAAGGGTCGAACCCGGTCATCGCTATCTATAGACGCTGAAGCGTCATCGATACCCAACAGCCTTGAGCACGTTCTCCGCCGTAGCCGGTGCCACCATCAGCACAGGCTCGCTCCCCGCCCGCACCACCCCCACCGCCTCGCGCCTCGCCTCAAGTACGCTGATCGCCAGCATGAAGGGCGGCTCGCCGACGGCCATGCTGCCGCCCACCCTGTCCTTCGTGGCTGCCTTCGAGTCACAGGGCGATGTTGCTATTGCCACCGCGCAATGTATTGCTAAAATGCAATACATGTCAGCCCGATTGATCGCCAGAGCCAAGGAAGTCCGGGACGATGGTTCGGCAGCATGACGTGGAAACCTGGAGCGAGGCATCATGAAAGCAATCATCGAAATCGCACCGCGCGGCAGCGTGTTCAAGGCGGCCCGGGGCCAGCTCAAGGCTGCTGAGGCCAGCGCAAAGCTTGGCGCCGACTACCACCTGAGTTTTGAATCTGCACGCACCTTGTTTGCCGAGCTGACGCCGGCACGCATTGACCTGCTTGAAGCGCTGCGCCGCTGCGGGCCGTGCTCGGTGTATGCGCTGGCCAAGGCTGTGGCTCGCAACTATTCCAACATTCATACGGATATTGGCAAGCTCGAAGAGCACGGCCTGGTACGGCGCACGCCAGACGACACCGTGTTCGTGCCCTTCGAGTCGGTGGAGATTCATCTGGCTCTGTTCAAACAGGCTGCATAGGCGTTTTGAGAAGAACCTATGAGACAAATCGGCCTCTAGCCCTTGCTGCACGGGCGCAAGCAGCTATGAAGTTGATAGCGATTCAGCCCCGCAATGGCGGACTGGAGAGCGCCTGCAGAACGTTCTCAGACGTACCCGACGCAACCATGACAACAGGCTTAAGCCCAGCCTTCACCGCCTCCCGCAGCGCCTCAAACACACTGATCGCCACCTGCCAAGCCCTGCGCCAGCGCCTCGAACACGACGCGAATCCGCCGCAACGTGCGCAGTTCGCGGTGGCTGACCAGCCAGATCGGGAAGAGCACCGGTGGCACCTCGTCCAGCACGCGGACGATGCCTGGGGTGTCAAGGGCGACTTCATCCATCATCGCGCCTATACCCATGCCCTGGCGCACGAGAGACCAGTGGGCAACTGAATGATCCGCATAGCAGCTGAAGTTCGCCTCGCTCAGCGGGAGGCCGTGCTGGCGCAGAAAGCTCAGGAACTGACCGGATCGGTCAGCCCCCACAAACGTCAGATGTGCCGCTTCTTCAGCGCTGCGCGGATGGCCGTGAGCCTTGACCCAGCCCTCCGACGCATAAAAATGGGCCGCCGCCTGCCGGATCAAGCGAGCGATGAGGTCCGGCTGCTCCGGCTTGACGTGTCGAATGGCAATGTCTGCCTCGCGCCGTTGCAGGTCGCTTAGCGCATTGGACGAGATCACCTCAATCGCAATGCCTGGCTCTTGTTCGCGCAGCTGCTGCACCAGCGGTGGAAGCAAGTAAGCGGCTACCACGTCGGTAGCAGAGACTGAGACCACGCCGCCCACAGCGCTCGACCGGCCGGTGGCCGCCAGGCTCAGGGCCTCGGCGGCTGATCCCATGGCGCGTGCATGTTCCAGCAGGTCCAGCCCAGTAGGCGTAAGCGCCATCGTCTTGCCCACGCGCTCAAACAGTGTTACGCCCATGCTCTGCTCAATGGCGGCTACCTGGCGGCTCAGGGTGGGCTGGGTCAGGCCCAGCTTGCGGGCCGCTGCCGACAACGAGCCCATATCTGCGGTTTCGAGAAACGCTTTCAGTTGGTTCCAGTCGAGATTATCCATACGTAAATGTATATGTTCCTTGCGATTTACCGCAATTCCCAGTGGCGTTATGCATGGATATCATTCGGCCTCTGCCCACTCAATGACTTTTGTCTCCATCACATGCCATCCCCTGCAATCGTTCCACTCGCCGACGCCCCACCCCTTGCCGGAGTGAGGGCGACATCGGTCCGCAAAGCCCTTTTCTGGGACCGTGTCGCGCGCAAGTACGCAGCCGACCCGATCGCTGATCTGGCAGGTTACGAGACCACGCTGCGGCGTGTGCAAGGTTTGCTGTCGGACAAGCACGAGGTGCTGGAAATCGGCTGTGGCACAGGGTCTACCGCGCTCCGCCTGGCACCCTTTGTTCGGCACTTGATGGCGACCGACGTTTCTGCCGCAATGATCGCCATTGCCCGCGAAAAGTTGGCTGCTCAGCCGATGCCGCAACTTGACTTTGCAGTGGCCGACGCCGACGCCCCTGGGTTTGGGCAAAGCGCCTATGACGTGGCGTTGGCCTTCAACCTTCTGCACCTGGTGAGTGACCTTGACGGTACGCTGGCGCTCGCGGTCAAGGCCTTACGCCCAGGCGGATTGTTCATTTCAAAGACGCCCTGTATTGCGGAGATGAATCCTCTCATTCCCTACCTCGCACTCCCGCTGATGCGCGCCATCGGCAAGGCGCCCCATGTGCTGTGCTTTAACGGCGACGGGCTGCAGTCGGCCATCACCCGGCAGGGCCTGGAGATCGTGTCGGTCGAGAGACACGGTACGCGTGGCAAGGACATCCGGGTCTTCATCGTCGCCCGCAAGCCAGCCTGACCTTCCCCTTTCCACTCGCAGACCTTGCTTCATATCAAGGCTGGGCTTTCGTTCGCCAGCACGGTTTCGCAGGCCCGATCTCCCGCAATTCAACCTTTTAAACAAAACCCATGGAGCTTTTTATGACCCTTCGATCCATCACATCCATTGCCCTTGCTACTGCCGCAGTCGTTCTTGCGGGATGTGCCGCCACGACGACCCAGGAAACGCTGGAGCAGCGCACCGCTCAGGCCATCGGGCGGTCTGTCGGCCAGTTCACCATCAGCGACCGATCAGAGGAGACTGGCGGCCGCATCAACTTCATGGTCAACACCCGCGACGGAGCTATCTACAGTTGCTACATGGTTGGAGCCACTGGCTTTCAAAAGGCCATGACCTTTGGGCAAACGCCGCATTCCGACGCCATCTGTGCCGCCAGGGTAGGCGGCAATGCCCGGGGCGGCAGCCCGGGCGCTACCGCCCCAGGCCAGCCCGGCAGCCGTGCCGGGGAAGCATGCAATGCCTTGCTACGAGCAGCGGGGCGGTGCTGATCAAGGCCAGCCGCAAGCGGCCCAAGGCTGGAGTAGCTACCCAACGGCCTTGAGCACGTTCTCAGCCCCAGCCAGCGCAAAGTTTGGCGCCGACTACCACCTGAGCTTTGAATTTGCACGCACCTTGTTTGCCGAGCTGACGCCGGCACGTATTGACCTGCTTGAAGCGCTGCGCCGCTGCGGCCCGTGTTCGGTATATGCGCTGGCCAAGGCTGTGGGGCGCAACTATTCCAACATTCACACCGATATTGGCAAGCTCGAAGAGCACGGCCTGGTCCGGCGTACGCCAGACGGCACCGTGTTCGTGCCCTTCGAGTCGGTGGAGATTCATCTGGCCCTGTTCAAACAGGCTGCATAGGCGTTTTGAGAAGAACCTATGAGGCAAATCGGCCTCTAGCCCTTACTGCACGGGCGCAAGCAGCTATTAATTTAATAGTAACGCGGACCCGCGACCGCGCGGCATGAATGGCGGGTCAGGCCCGCGGTGACAGTCTGGGCAGTGCTGCCGTCACGGACTGCCAAGCGCCAGCAACACGTTCTCGGCGGTAGCCGGTGCCGTCATCGCCACAAGCTGCCCTTCACCCTTCACCGACCCCACCGCCTCCCGCAGCGCCTCATACACGCTGATCGCCAGCATGAAGGGCGGCTCGCCGACGGCTTTGCTGCCGCCTACGTTGTCTTCACGGTTCGCTTCTGGCCACAGGTCAACCTTGAAGTGTTCGGGGATGTCGCCGGTGGCGGGGATCTTGTAGGTGCTGGGCGCGTGGGTGGCCAGGTAACCCTTGTCGTTCCACACCAGTTGTTCTGTCGTCAGCCAGCCCATGCCCTGCACAAAGCCGCCTTCGATCTGGCCGATGTCGAGGGCCGGGTTGATGGAGGTGCCCACGTCGTGCAGGATGTCGATCTTGAGCACGCGGCTTTCGCCGGTCAGGGTGTCGATGGCGACTTCGCTGCAGGCGGCGCCGTAGCTGAAGTAATAAAAAGGCCGGCCGGTCAGCGTGGTCTTGTCGTAGTGAATCTTTGGCGTGCGGTAAAAGCCGTCGCTCCAGAGCTGGATGCGGTTGGCATAAGCGGTTTTCACCACCTCGTCAAAACTGCGTGTCTGCGTGGGGCTGCTGATCTTGCCGCCGGCAAAACGCACGGCGCCGGCGCCGCAGGTGTCCAGGCCGCTCACAAACGCCGCCAGGTTGTTGCGCACGTTGCGGGCGGCGTATTGCGCGGCGCGGCCGTTCAAGTCGGTGCCGGCGCTGGCGGCGGTGGCTGAGGCGTTGGGCACTTTGCTGGTGTCGGCTGCCGTGCAGCGCACGCGCTCAAAGGGCACGCCCAGCTCGTCGGCCACAATCTGCGCAACCTTGGTGTTCAGGCCCTGGCCCATCTCGGTGCCGCCGTGGTTCACCTGCACGCTGCCGTCGGTGTACACATGCACCAGCGCGCCGGCCTGGTTGAAAAAGGTGGCGGTGAAGCTGATGCCGAACTTGACCGGTGTGATGGCAATGCCGCGTTTGATGACCGGGCTGGCTGCGTTCCATGCCGAAATGGCCTTGCGCCGACGTCGGTAATCAGAAGTTTGCTCCAGTTTTGATAGCAACGGGGCGAGGATGTTGTCCTCGATCTTCATCTGGTAGTGCGTGGTGTTTCGTTCGTCGATGCCGTACAGGTTGCGCATGCGCACATCGAAAGGGTCGAGGCCGAGCTTGCGGGCGATGTCGCCGAGGATGGCCTCGATCACGATCACGCCCTGCGGGCCGCCGAAGCCGCGAAAGGCGGTGTGGCTTTGCGTGTTGGTTTTGCAGCGGTGCGAGATGATCTCGACGTCGCTTAAAAAGTAGGCGTTGTCGGCGTGAAAAATCGCGCGGTCAGCCACCGGGCCGGATAGGTCGGCCGAAAAGCCGCAGTCGGCCAGCATGGTGAGCTGCAGCGCGGTCAGCAGGCCGGTGTTGTCATAACCGGCGCCATAGTCGTAGGCAAAGGGGTGGCGCTTGCCGGTGACCATGAAGTCGTCGTCGCGGTCCAGCCGCAGCTTGACCGGGCATTTGAACTTGCGCGCCGCCAGCGTGGCCCACACGGCCAGGTGGCCGGCCTGCGTCTCTTTGCCGCCAAAGCCGCCGCCCATGCGCCGGCATTCGACGGTGACCGCGTTGTTCTCCAGGCCCAGCGCATGCGCCACCCAGTGCTGGATCTCGCCGGGGTGCTGGGTGCTGGAATAAATCCACCACTGGTCCTGCTCAAGCGGCAGGGCGTAAGCGACCTGGCCTTCGAGGTAGAAGTGCTCCTGCCCGCCGACTTCGAGCTGGCCGGTAAGCAGGTGTACTGACTTTTTGAGCGCAGCTTCGGGCTCGCCACGGCGCACCACCACCTTGGGCAACACATAGCTTTGCGCGGCGTGGGCGGCGCGCGGGCCGAGCAGGGCGGGCAGCGCTTCAATGTCCTGCTTTACCTTGCGCGCGGCGCGGCGCGCCTGCATCACGCTGTCGGCCACCACCAGGCCGATCACCTGGCCGACGTGCTGGACGGTGTCGATGGCGAAGATGGGCTCATCACCGACGAAGGTGGCGAGTATCTTGTCGCCGGGGATGTCGGCCGACAGCACCACGCCGCGCACGCCGGGCATGGCCAGCGCCGCGCTGGCATCAACGCCGCGCAGGCGTCCGTGGGCGACGGTAGACAGGATGGGCGCGGCATGCAGCGTGCCTTTGACCTCGGGAATGTCGTCGACATAGGTCGCGCTGCCGGCCACCTGGGCGCGAGCACTTTCGTGCGGGCGCGAGACGCCCATGGCCGGGCCGGGCGTGGCCGGGGCGTGTGGGGAGTTGGTGGCGGGCGCGATGTTGCGCTCGCCGGCATCGGCCGCGCCGCCGGGGCCGCCGCCCGTGGCGGCTGTGAAGTCGCCGTCATCTTTTGCGGCGGCGGTGAGCTTGTCGTCGCGCTTGTTCATGCCCGGTCCCCAGCATTGTCATTGCGGGCTTGACCCGCAATCCACGTGGGCGAGGGGTGCGGCGTCATGGATCCCGGGTCGTCGCCCGGGATGACAAAGGATTCCAGGTTGATCTGCTGCATGCCCTGGCTTTCGAGCCAGAAGCGCTGCAGCAAATTACCGAGAACTTCACTGCGGTACGCGGCAGAGGCACGCATGTCGCTCAGCGGCGTGAACTCGCCGCGCAGTGTTTGCATGGCTTCACGCACCGTGGCCTGGGTCCACGCCTTGCCGTGTAGAAAGGCTTCGGTCTGCGCGGCGCGCGCGGGTACTGCGGCAACGCCGCCTGCGCCTATGCGGATGCTGGCGACTTTGCCGCCGTCGAGCTGCATGTTCAACACCAGGCAGACGGCGGAGATATCGTCGTCGTAGCGCTTGGAGATTTTGTAGGCGCGCAGGAATTCTTCACCGTCTGGCGGGCCTTCGCGGCGCCCCTCACCCCAGCCCTCTCCCCGGAGGGGCGAGGGAGCAGGTCCGCCCGGTGTTTTCCCCTCTCCCCCGGGGAGAGGGTGAGGGTGAGGGTTCCCCGATAGCGCCTGCTGCCGCGGCACCTTGATCCAGGCCAGCAGCTCATCGGGCGCCATCACGTTTTGGCGGTAGCCGGTGTACAGCGACTCCAGCGGCATCTCGCGGTGGCCGCGGGTGCTCATCAGCACGATGTTGGCGCCCAGCGCAATCAGCAGCGGCATGGCGTCGCCAATCGGCGAGCCATTGGCGACGTTGCCGCCCAGCGTGCCGGCATTGCGCACCGGCAAGCCGGAGAAGCGGTTGGCAAAGGTTTGCAGTTGCGGCCGGTCGGCCACCAGCGCGGCGAAGGCGTCACTCAGCGTGACGGCCGCGCCGATGGCGATGTGGTGCTTGTAGTGCTCCACGCGCCGCAACTCCTCCACGCGGGTCACGTCCAGAACCTGGTCGAACTGCCTGTGCATCTTGGTGACCCACAGGCCGACGTCGGTGCAGCCAGCGACGATCTGGGCTTCGGGGTGCGCGGCGCGGGCCTGCAGCAGCCCAGCCAGCGTGCGCGGAGAGTTATAAGCAAAATCGGCCTCCAGCCCTTGTGGGGCGGGCGTAAGCAGCTTCAGTTTTGATAGCAAGCCAACCTCGTCGATGGCCGCGGCAGGCAAGGCCGCCATCTGCTGCGCAGCGTCAAAAATCGGCCGGTAGCCGGTGCAACGGCACAAATTGCCCGACAGCTCCTGCTGCGCCAGCTCGCGCGTGATGGTTTGGCCCTGGCACACATGGTTTTGATACATGCCGAACATGCTCATGACAAAACCCGGTGTGCAAAAGCCGCACTGCGAGCCGTGGCAGTCCACCATGCTTTGCTGGGCCGGGTGCAGGCCGCCGTCCGCGCCGGCAATATCTTCCACCGTCCACAGCGCCAGGCCGTCGATGGAATGCGCCAGCTTGATGCAGCTGTTGACGGCCTTGTATTGAATGTGCCCGTCCACCGCCTCACCCAGCACCACGGTACAGGCGCCGCAATCGCCTTCGCCGCAGCCTTCCTTGGTGCCGGTGCAGCTGAGGTCCTCGCGCAGCACCTCCAGCAGTGTGCGGCTGGGTGGTACATTGGCGAGCGAGATGACCTCGCCCCCCCTGACGAATTGAATGGTTTTGAGAGGCGATTGCATGTCCATGTTTCCTAGGGTAAACCCAATCGTTCGGGGCAGGTATACCGATCGTCATATCAGCGCGATGTACAAAAAGGTATGAAAGACCAGGCCTTATTCGACAAGATAGACCTCCATCTCATAAGGGTCTTGAACACCGTGCTGACCGAACGCAGCGTTTCGCGCGCCGCCATCCGCCTTGGAATGTACCAACCCGCTGTCAGCGCGGCGCTCAAGCGTCTGCGCGAACTGGCGGGTGACCCCTTGTTGGTGCGTTCGGGCGCTGGAATGGTGCCGACCGACGCCGGCCTGCGCATGATCGAGCCCTCGGCGCGCATACTGCGCGCGGCCGAGGTGCTGTTCAGCGACGCGCGCGGCTTTGACCCTGCCACTGCCACCAGCACCTTCAGCCTGGCCGCCAGCGACTACATGGACCCGCTGTTTCTGCCGCAGCTGGTGGCGCAGATCAAAAACCAGGCGCCCTTGTGCCAGGTCGACATCCACGCGCTGTCCGGCGAGTCGGACTACCGCACCCGCCTGGCGCAGGGCGAATTTGACATCGTGATCGGCAACTGGTCGGCGCCGCCCGATGACCTGCACATGGCGCGCCTGTTCGGCGATGAGGTGGTCTGCCTGGTGGCCAAAGACCACCCGGCCACACGCCGTGGCTGGGACAGCGCCAGCTGGCTGGCAGCCGAACACATTGCGCCCACGCCGACGCACCCGGGCGCCAAGGGCGTGATCGACGCCTACCTGGACACGCTGCAGGTGCAGCGCAACATCACCGTGCGCTGCCCGCATTTCGGACTGATCCCCGCCATGGTGGCCGGCAGCCTGCTGGTATTGACCACTGGCCGCCAGTACTGCGAGCGTTTCACCGATGCGCTGCCGGTGAAAATCCTGCCCTGCCCCATCGACTTCCCGCGCATGATGTATTACCAGCTCTGGCATGAGCGTACACATGCCTCGGCCTCGGCCAAATGGCTGCGCGAGCGGGTCAAGGCGGTGGCGGCTTCGCTACAAAAAGAATAGCTGCTTGCGCCTGATACACAAGGGCTGGAGCCTTGAAACATATATAAAAACCAAGAGACAATGTCCGCTTCCACTGTTCCTTCCGACTCGCCTTCCGACCCGCCTTCTGTTGTCGCGCCGCGCCTGCAACTCACCGGCATCACCAAGGCCTACCCGGCGGTGGTGGCCAACAGCGATGTGGCGCTGACGGTGTTGCCCGGTGAGATTCATGCTGTGTTGGGCGAAAACGGCGCCGGCAAATCAACGCTCATGAAAATCATCTACGGCGCGGTCAAGCCCGATGCCGGCACAGTCCAGATCGATGGTCGCAGCGTGGTGGTACGCAACCCGCAGGAGGCGCGCGCGCTGGGCATCGCGATGGTGTTTCAGCATTTCAGTCTGTTCGACACGCTGACCGTGGCTGAAAACGTCTGGCTGGGCCTTAGCAAAAGCCTGAACCTGGCCGAGGTGTCGCGCCGCATCGTCGCCACCACGCAAGAGTACGGCTTGCAGCTCGATCCCACGCGGCCGGTGCACACGCTGAGTGTGGGCGAACGCCAGCGGGTGGAAATTGTCCGTTCGCTGCTGACCAACCCCAAGCTGCTGATTCTGGACGAGCCGACCTCGGTGCTCACACCGCAGGCCGTGGAAAACCTGTTTGTCACGCTGCGCCAGCTGGCTGAGCGCGGCTGCAGCATCTTGTACATCAGCCACAAGCTGCACGAGATACGCGCGCTGTGCACCGCCTGCACGGTGCTGCGCGGCGGCAAGGTCACCGGTGTGTGCGACCCGCGCGAGGAGTCCAACGCCTCGCTGAGCCGGCTGATGATTGGCGCTGAGCCGCCGGCGCTGGAGCATCACGAGCGGGCGGCTGGCGCGATGGTGCTGGAGGTGCGCGACTTGAGCCTGCAACGCGAGGACCAGTTTGGCGTGGACCTGCAGCAGGTGGCGCTACAGGTGCGGGCCGGCGAGGTGGTGGGTATCGCCGGCGTTTCGGGCAATGGGCAAAAAGAGTTGCTGTATGCGCTGTCGGGCGAAGACACACGCGCCGCGCCGCAGGCCGTGCAGGTCGCGGGGCAGGGCGTGGGTCGGCTCAACCCGGCCCAGCGCCGCGCGCTGGGCCTGTATTTTGTGCCCGAGGAGCGGCTGGGCCGTGGCGCAGTGCCGGCGCTGAGTCTGGCGCACAACATGCTGCTCACGCGCCGCAACGTGGTGGGCCGGGGCGGCTGGTTGCGCCTGCGTGCCCTGCGCGCGCAGGCGGCCTCCGTCATTGAGCGCTTCCATGTCAAGGCTGGCGGTCCGGGGGCGGCGGCGCAGTCGCTGTCGGGTGGCAACCTGCAGAAGTTCATCGTCGGGCGTGAGATTTCAGCCAACCCTTCGCTGCTCATCGTCTCGCAGCCGACCTGGGGGGTGGATGTGGGCGCCGCCGCGCAGATACGCGGCGAGATCCTGAAGCTGCGCGACAGCGGCTGCGCGGTGCTGGTGGTCAGCGAGGAGCTCGAAGAGCTGTTTGACATCAGCGATCGGCTCTACGTGATGGCCAAGGGTCAGCTCTCGCCGTCCATGCCGCGCGCGAGCGCCACGGTGGCGCTGGTCGGGCAGTGGATGAGCGGGCTGTGGAACGACCCCTCAACCCCGCCCTCTCCCCAAAGGGGCGAGGGTGCAGGAAAAGGGCCTTCGCTCCCTCTCCCTTCTGGGGAGAGGGCAGGGGTGAGGGGCGCCTCTGAAGGGGGTAACCATGTTCAGGCTTGAAGCGCGCCCCGAGCCGTCGCGGCTGTGGACTTTTGGCTCACCGTTGCTGGCGCTGCTGGTCACGGTGCTGATCGGTGTGGCGCTGTTTGTGGCGCTGGGCAAGGACCCGGTGCGCGGCCTGCAGGTTTTCTTCTGGGAGCCGGTCAAGTCGCCGTATGCACTGGGCGAGCTGATGGTCAAGGCCACGCCGCTGCTGATCATCGCGCTGGGCCTGGCCGTGTGTTTTCGCTCCAACGTCTGGAATATCGGTGCCGAAGGGCAGTTCGTCATTGGCGCAGTGGCAGCCGGCGGCGTGGCCTTGCTGGCTGACAAGACGACGGGGCCGTGGATCATCGTGGCCATCATCGCGGCCGGTGTGCTGGGCGGCATGGCTTGGGCCGGCATCACGGCGCTGCTGCGTGACCGTTTCAACGCCAATGAAATCCTGGTCAGTCTGATGCTGGTCTATGTGGCCGACATGGTGCTGAGTTACCTGGTGTTCGGCCCGTGGAAAGACCCGCAGGGCTACAACTTTCCGCAGACCAAAACCTTTGAGGCGGTGACGCAGATTCCGCGCCTGATGCAGGGCTCGCGCGTGAGCATCGGCATTTTTCTGGCACTGGCGGGCGCTGCGGCCTTGTGGGTTTTTCTGTTTCGCACCTACGCCGGTTTTGCCCAGCAGGTCGGCGGACTGGCGCCCGCTGCAGCAAGGTATGCCGGGTTTTCATCGCGCAAGGCCTTGTGGGTGGCGCTGTTGACATCGGGTGGCGCGGCTGGCCTGGCCGGTGCGCTGGAAGTCGCCGGCCCGATTGGCCAGCTCACGACCTATGTGCCGGCGGGTTACGGTTTTGCCGCGATCATTGTGGCTTTTGTTGGCCGCCTGCATCCGGTGGGCATGGTCTTTTCGGCGATCCTGATGAGCATGTTTTACATCGGCGGGGAGCTGGCGCAGTCGCGCCTGGGGCTGCCCAAGTCGCTGACGGGGGTGTTTCAGGGGCTGCTGCTGTTCAGCCTGCTGGCCTGCGACACCCTGATCGCTTACAGGATTGTCTCCCCCCCGAAGCGGCCTCCGACCGCCCCCCCCTCAAGGGGGCGCCACCAGTGGCCCGGCGAAGCCGGTTCCACGGCGGCCCCCGCGAAACACACAGACTGAAGAAGCAAACCGTGGAAAGTTACGCACTGCTGATTGCAGCAACACTGAGCGCAGGCACCGTGCTGGCGATTGCCGCGCTGGGTCTCTTGATCAACGAAAAGGCCGGCATCGTCAACCTGGGCGCAGAAGGCATGATGCTGTGCGCCGCGATTGCAGGTTTTGCCACGGTGGTGCACACCGGCAACAGCTGGCTGGGTTTTGCCGCGGGCATGGCCGCCGGTGCCCTGCTCGCTGCCATCTTCGGTGTGCTGGTGATCTGGCTCAACACCAACCAGTACGCGACCGGCCTGGCGCTGAGCATATTCGGGGCCGGGTTCTCGGCCTTTGCTGGCATCGGTTATGTGCAGGAAAAGTTGCCCGGGCAGGTGCAGTATGTGATCCCCTGGCTGGGCGACATTCCCTTTGTCGGACCGGCGCTGTTTCGCCAGCACCCCATGGTCTATATCGCCATGGCGATCACGCTGGGCCTGATCTGGTTTTTGTACCGCACCCGCGCCGGCCTGGTGTTGCGCTCGGTCGGCGAAAGCCCCGAATCGGCGCATGCACTGGGTTACCCGGTGCGGCGCATCCGCCTGATGGCCGTGGTGGCCGGCGGCGCGCTGTGCGGGCTGGCCGGCGCTTATGTCTCGGTGGTGTACACGCCGCTGTGGGTCGAAGGCATGATTGCCGGCAAAGGCTGGATTGCGCTGGCGCTGACGACCTTTGCGACATGGCGTCCGGCACGGGTGTTGCTTGGTGCTTATCTGTTCGGGGGAGTGACCATGCTGCAATTTCATCTTCAGGGCATGGGGGTGGATGTGCCGCCCCAGTTTCTGACGATGTTGCCTTACCTGGCCACCATCGTGGTGCTGGTGCTGATCTCGCGCAACCCGCGCTGGATCAGGCTGAACATGCCAACATCGATTGGCAAACCTTTCTACCCCGGTACATAATTGCGTGATTTTTCTTAACCGTCGCTACAGGAGACGACATGACTGACTTGCAAAAACGTTCATTGCTCAAGCTGGCTGCCCTTTCAGCCGTCGCTTCCGCCGCCCTGATCGGCTGCGGCAAAAAGGAAGAGCCCAAGCCTGCTCCGGCGCCTGCGCCGGTCGCCGCTGCGCCGGCACCGGCCAAGGCCGAGCCCCTGAAAATCGCCTTTGCCTACGTCGGGCCGGTTGGCGATGGCGGCTGGACTTTCGCGCACGACAACGGCCGCAAGGCCATTGAAAAAGAGTTTGGTGACAAGGTCGTCACCAGTTATGTGGAAAAAGTGCCGGAGTCGGCCGATGCCGAGCGCGTGATCCGTGACATGGCCAGCCAGGGCAACAAGCTGATTTTCGGCACCACCTTTGGCTACATGGAGCCCATGCTCAAGGTGGCGCCCGACTTCAAGGACGTGAAGTTTGAGCATGCCACCGGCTACAAGACGGCCGAGAATATGCGCACCTATGACAGCCGCACCTACGAAGGTGCCTACATGGCCGGTGTGATCGCCGGCAAGATGAGCAAAAACGGGAAGCTGGGCGTGGTTGGCTCGATCCCCATCCCCGAGGTGGTGCGCAACATCAACGCCTTCACGCTGGGTGCGCAGTCGGTCAACCCGAAGGTCACGACCAAGGTGGTGTGGGTCAACGAGTGGTTCAACCCGCCAAAAGAAACCGAAGCCGCCACCGCGCTGATCAACGGCGGCGCCGACGTGTTGTTCCAGAACACTGATTCGTCGGCCGTGTTGCAGACCGCCGAGAAAATGAACAAGCGCGCCTTTGGCTGGGACTCGGACATGACCGCTTACGGCCCCAAGGCCCACCTGGGCTCGGCCGTGATCAACTGGGGCCCGTACTACATCAAGGCTGTGAAAGACGCGCTGGACGGCAAGTGGGCGACGGGTCAGGTCTGGTGGGGCGTCAAGGAGGGCGCGATTGACTTGGTGTCGATGGCCGCTGACGTGCCGGACGACACCAAAAAACGCATTGACGAGATCAAGGCCGGCCTGAAAGACGGCAGCTTCTCGATCTGGAAAGGCCCCATCATGGACAACACCGGCAAGGAGCTGATCGCCAAGGACGTGGTGGCCGACGATAAATTCCTCGGTGGCCTGAAGACTTACGTCAAGGGTGTGGAAGGCAAAGTCCCCGGTAACTGATCACCGATGCTGTACGGTGGGGCGGTCCGAACCGCTGCACCGTGCAGTTGCAGTGCCCAAGCCGCCTGCGGGCGGCTTTTTTCATTTCTGGAGCTGACATGAATTCCGTTCGACCCGTCTCACCCGAGAGACTGCCCGAGTTGCTGCGCCTGATGCCCAAGGCCGAGCTGCACATCCACATTGAAGGCTCGCTGGAGCCTGAACTGATTTTTGCGCTGGCGCAACGCAACGGCCTCACCCTGCCTTACGCCACCGTGGAGGCGCTGCGCAGCGCCTACGCCTTCATCAACCTGCAGAGCTTCCTGGATATTTATTACGCTGGCGCCAGCGTGCTGATCCGGGAGCAGGACTTCTACGACATGGCGCAGGCCTATTTCATGAAGGCCGCTGCGGACAACGTGGTGCATGCCGAGCTGTTTTTCGACCCGCAAACACACACCGCGCGCGGCGTGGCCATGGAAACCGTCATCAACGGCCTGCACCGCGCCTGCGTGGATGCGCAGGCGCAGATGGGCATCAGCGCATCCCTGATCATGTGTTTCCTGCGCCACCTCAGTGAGGAAGAAGCGTTCGAGACGCTGGAGCAGGCCTTGCCTTACCGCGACAAAATCATCGGTGTGGGCCTGGACTCCGGCGAGGTCGGCAACCCGCCCGAAAAGTTTGCACGTGTGTTTGCGCGCTGCCGCGCGCTGGGCCTGCATCTGGTGGCGCACGCTGGCGAGGAGGGCCCGCCCGCCTACATCTGGACGGCGCTGGATCTGCTCAAGGTTGAACGCATCGATCACGGTGTACAGGCCATCCAGGACCCGGCACTGATGCAGCGGCTGGCCACCGACCGCATTGCGCTGACGGTGTGCCCGCTGTCCAACCTCAAGCTGTGTGTGTTTCCGGATCTGGCACAGCACAACCTGCGCCAGCTGCTGGACGGCGGCCTGGCGGCGACCATCAACTCGGACGATCCGGCCTACTTTGGCGGCTACATGAATGACAACTTCACGCAGACCTTTGCGGCGGTGGGTATGCAGGCGCAGCACGCGTACACCCTGGCACGCAACAGCTTCGAGGCGAGTTTTATCGACGACGTACCGCGTCGCGCGCACATGGATCGGCTCGACGCCGTTTTTTCTGCTTTCGAGTGAGGACTTTCACGACCGCCCGGGCCGGGCCTGCCAGGCCCTCAGCATCACGGTTTGATGTAAGCGAAATTTTCGCGCGACTGTAGCTGGCCGACACGGACCACGCCCGAGGGTGTGAACTCCGCGTCCAGGCTGAACTGCTCTTTCTTCAAGTTGCGATTTTTCAGTGTGATTTCGCACACCTCAAAACGCACGCCGCGTGCCTTGAGCGCGCTGACCAGTGAGCCGTACTCCACGTTGGGGTTCTTTTTGTCTTTGGCGTCCTGAAACAGAAAGTCAACACCATCGGAATGGGTGACCACCACAATTTTTGTGTCGGGGGCGACGTCCAGGTGGTTGCGGATATTGCGCAGGCCTTTGGTGGCCTGAACTTCGGCGTTGTCGATGTGGTAGACCACTTTGTCCTGGGCCCAGGCCGTGCTACCCAGTGACAGTGCCGCAAAAGCAGCCAGAAAGCCAAACAGGACTTGGCGCATTGAGTGACGCATGGGGGTCTCCTTATATAAGTGTTGAATGATATTAGTGGATCACAGGATGGCTCGCAAGAGCATTTATCCCGTGTCCCTGGAGCCTCATCGCGACGATTCACGCAGATTTTTACGGCCGCAGGTGCGCAGGCGCAGCATGCCAGCACGCTGGCGCGCGAAAGTTTTGAGGAGAGTTTTAGCGACCTGGCGGCCAAACGCCGTCTCATCAGCGGTCTGGACGAATGTTTTGAGACTATTTCTCAAGCCACGGGGCCCAAGAGCCGATGCACCCAAAGTCCGACAGGCTCCTGACCGCGCAGCTTGCTCACAACAGCGAGTGGCGGGGTCCTTCGGGCTCTGGCGGCATACCTAGCACCGTCCGCACGACGAGCATCAGCGCGTCGGCTTCAAATGGCTTGGTGACGTAGCCATCGGCGCCGCCGGCCAGCCCCTTGAGTACGGCTTCCCGGGTCGCTTTGCCGGTCAGCATGATGACCGGCACGTTTTTAAGCGCCGGGTGCTGACGCAGCCGGAGCAGGATGTCAAAGCCGTCCGCATCCGGCAGGACCACGTCAAGAAGAATCAGGTCGGGCGCCGGCGTTTTTCGGAACTCGGTCACCACTTCGGCCCGGTTGCTGGCCACCCGCACATTGAAGCCTTCGAAGGACAGATAACTCTGGATGAATTTGGCCAGCATGGGCTCGTCGTCCACCACGATGGCGGACAGGGCCTGACCGGGCGGACGCGCCGGCGCAGGGCCGCGCGGCCTGGCGATCCGGACGTAGTAACCAGCTTTTTTGAGCGAGGCGGCGCCCGAGTCGGCCTCGGCTTCGGCCTGGGTCACGGCGAAATGGTTCAACCTGGCGGTGAACTGTTCGGTGAAGGGATCAACCTCCGCCAACACCACCAGCTTTTTGTCCTGCAGGTTCATGAACGCCACCGTGAACGCGCCGCTGCTGGCGGTGGTCATTCCTGCTCTGAGCTGGCCGAGCGTCTGGGAGCCGTCAATTCGCACCATCAATTCAAGCGCGACCGGATCAAAGGTGCTTGCCCCGCTGCGCATTTCCTCCTGACCCAGGGAGGTCAGCGTATAAACTTCGTTGTCTTGCATCTTTGCGGCTTTCTTGGACGAGGCCCCTGCTTCTGGCAGATTGCTGGAGATTATCGCCTTTCAAAACAGTCGACATCAGTACTTGCCTTGGGTACCCGCAACGACATACTATGATCTGGCGGCATTGACTGCGGTATCCCCATGAAACGTCTTCTCCTTTCCTTGGTCCTGATGTGTCTGAGCGCCAGCGCGGCCGCCCAGTGGACGCCGGTCATGGTCGATGAAATGGTGATCACCTACATAGACCGCGACACCGTGCGCGGACAAGGCGGCAAGGGCGGCCTGGTGCGCATGTGGTGGCTGATGGACTACCAGCTGGTGCAGATCACCGACGAAAGAGGCTACTTTTCGCGTCTCAACCACAGCGAATTCGATTGCAAGGGCCAGCGCCAGCGCCTGCTGTCGGTCGCGTTGCTGTCCGAACGCATGGGCCACGGCCGGGTGGTGTTCGAAGATGCGGTGCCGCGCAAATGGATGCCGGTCAGTGACGGCTCCTTCCACGACGCGTTGTTGGACATTGCCTGTATCAGTTATTAATTAGCCCCAAGGTGGAAGTAGAGCCCCCACGTTCGCTCGCTGCGCGTAGCTCTTTGCCCTCGGGGGGCGTTGCGCCTGCGGGCTGGCAAAGCCAGTCCCGCGGCTCCTGCTTGTAAAGTGAAGAGGACGACTCCCGGCTAAAATAGGCTTCACTAGCGTGCTGTCCCGGCGCGATGGTGTTTTTTTATTTTCCGGGGCCATGTAGAGGACCACCATGTATAAAAACCTCGCTGCCGCGCTCGCGGCCGCCTGTTTTATTTCACCCGTTTTTTCCCAAACCTCCGCGCCCGCCAAAGACCCTTTGAAGATCGGCTTTGTCTATGTGGCGCCGCTGACCGACGCCGGCTGGGTGCGCCAGCATGAAGAAGGCCGCAAGGCCGTCGAGGCCGCGCTGGGCGGCAAGGTCAGCACCACGTACGTCGAAAACGTCGCCGAAGGCGCCGATGCCGAACGCGTGATTCGCGACCTGGCGCAGCAGGGCCATCAGCTGATCTTCACGCCCAGCTTTGGCTACATGGAACCCACGCTCAAGGTCGCCAGGGATTTTCCGGACGTCAAGTTTGAGTCCATCACGGGCTACAAGATGGCGCCCAATGTGGCGGTCGCCAACGCGCGGTATTACGAGGGCCGCTACCTGGCCGGCATCGCGGCGGGGCGGCTGGCGTCCAGCGCCGGGTATGTCGCAGGCTTTCCGATTCCCGAGGTGATCCAGGGCATCAATGCCTTTACCTTGGGCATGCGGTCGGTCAACCCCGGGGCGGAGGTCAAGGTGGTCTGGCTGGGCGCCTGGTTCGACCCGCCGCGCGAACGCGAAGCGGCGATGACACTGTTCAATCAGGGCGTGGAGGTGATCGCCTTCCACACCGGTTCGACCGCCGTGATGGCTGCGGCGCAGGAGCGCGGCAAACTCGCAATTGCCTACCACTCAGACATGCGCAAGGTCGCGCCTGATGCGCAAGTGCTGGCCGTCACGCACCAGTGGGGGGACTACTACACGCGACGCGCGCGCGCCGTGCTTGACGGCAGCTGGAAAAGCGCGTCAGTGTGGGCCGGTGTGAAGGAAGGCATGATCAGCGTCGGCAGCTTTGGCCCCAAGGTGCCGAAAAAAGTGGCCGATGAGGTGCTGGCGCGGCAAAAAGGCATTGCCTCGGGCAAGCTGCGCCCCTTCGCCGGCCCGATCACTGACAACGAGGGCCAGCAGGTGCTGGCTGCTGGCAAGGCGTTCACGGACGAGCAGATCCTGGGCATGAACTTCCTGGTGCAGGGCGTCCAAGGCAAGCTGGTCAAATAACGGTTATCCGCGATGGAATATTGCCGGGCCGCGCCGCTGCGGTAACCTTGCAGGCATGAAAGCCTGGCGTGCCTCCGTTCTTTATTTCACCGCCCCGGCGCAAGCCGTTCTGGAAACCGATGGCCTGCTGGTTGTCGGGCCGGACGCCAGCGGTCGGCAAGTGGTGCAGGCGCTCGGTGCCTACAAGCAACTGGCGCCGCAGTTTGCCGATGTGCCAACCGAGAACCTGCCGGGCCGCATCATCGCGCCCGGCTTTGTGGACATGCACATCCACTACCCGCAGCTCGACGTGATCGGCTCGCCCGCCGAGGGGCTGCTGCCGTGGCTGGAGAATTACACCTTTCCGCATGAAAGCCGTTTTTCGGATGCCACGCACAACAGCGAGGCGGCGGCGTTTTTCGTGGACGAACTGCTACGCCATGGCGTGACCACGGCGCTGACTTTTGCGACCTCGCACCCGGAATCCGTCAACGCCCTGTTTGCCGAGGCGCAGCAGCGCCAACTCCGGCTGATCACTGGCAAGTGCCTGATGGACCAGCATTGCCCGGAGGGCGTGCGCGACCAAACCGATCAGAGCCTGATCGACACCGAAGCGCTGATCCGCCGCTGGCACGGCGTGGACCGGCTGGGTTACGCCATCACACCGCGTTTTGTGCCCAGTTGCAGCGAGGCGCAACTGCGCGGCGCCGGCGAGCTGGCCGCGAAATATGCCGACGTGTGGATTCAATCGCATGTGGCCGAGAACAAGGACGAGATTGCCTGGGTGCGCGAGCTGTATCCGAAGGCACGCAGCTACCTCAGTGTGTACGAACAGTTTGGCCTGCTGCGTCCGCGCGCCGTGTACGCCCATTGCATTCATATTGATACCGAAGACCGAGCGTTGATGCGTGATACCGGCACGGCGGCAGCGGTCAGCCCGACCAGCAACCTGTTTCTGGGCAGCGGGTTTTTTGACTACGCAGCCGCCGACCGCAGCGGTTTTTTATACGGCCTGGCCAGTGATGTCGGCGGCGGCACCAGCTTCAGCCCGTTTCACACCATGCTGGCGGCGTATTACGTGGGGCGCGAAGGCCAGACCAAAACCGGCCTGTCGCTAAGCCCGCAGCAACTGTGGTGGCAGCACACCGCAGGCGCGGCGCGCGCGCTGGGGCTGGAAGGCGTTGTCGGCAACCTGCTGCCCGGATGCGAGGCCGACTTCGTGGTCCTCAACCCGCAGGCGACACCGCTGCTGGCCCGCAAGACGGCGCAGGCCGGCAGCCTGGACGAGCTGCTTTTTGCGCTGATTGTGCTGGGCGACGACCGGGTGATAGCGAAGACCGTGATTTCTCAAGCCGAATCGACCTCCAGACCCTGACTGACGGCCACAAGAGGCTATTAATACGGTTGTGTATTCAATCATCTGGATAAGCGGCACTTTGTGGGCGGGAGCTGGCCGACGGGGCACTCAGCTACGCGAATGTCCCCCGGAACAAGCGCAGCCTGTTCCGAGGGACATGAGCGCAGTCGCTCACCCAAGCTCTTTGGCTTGCCCATGCCGCAACCGGATTTCTTGTCTTTCGAAGGCAAGTTGGTATAAGACGCTAGCGAATGGGTCTCTGGCCGGCATCTGTCCGGGCTTGCCTACAATCTAGCCAAATAGAGGAACTCCGCGCAATGAGCATCAAAAGCGACAAATGGATACGCCGCATGGCCGAGAGCACTGGCATGATCGAACCCTTCGAGCCGGGTCAGATCCGCGAAAGCGAAGGCAGGAAGATCATCAGCTACGGCACCAGCAGCTATGGGTACGACATTCGCTGCGCGCCCGAGTTCAAGGTCTTCACCAACATCCACAGCACGGTGGTGGACCCGAAAAACTTCGATGAAAAGAGTTTTGTTGACTTCCATGGTGACAGCTGCATCATCCCGCCCAACATTTTTGCGCTGGCCCGCACCATGGAGTACTTTCGCATTCCACGCAACGTGCTGACCATCTGCCTGGGAAAAAGCACCTATGCCCGCTGCGGCATCATCGTCAACGTCACCCCTTTCGAGCCTGAGTGGGAAGGTTATGTGACGCTGGAGTTTTCCAACACCACGCCGCTGCCCGCCAAGATCTACGCGGGCGAAGGCTGCGCGCAGGTGCTGTTCTTCGAGAGCGACAAGGACGACGTCTGCGAGGTCAGCTACAAGGACCGTGGCGGCAAGTACCAGGGGCAGGTCGGGGTGACCTTGCCCCGGGCCTGAGTCAGCGGCAAGCCTTATCGCTGCGGCATGTCCTTGACGGAGTAACCCAGGCTCACCGTCGCATCGGCCGGAATCGCTGGCATGGCCGCGTTCCAGTGCTCCCACGCTTCCCGCATGGCTGCCAGGCGTGCAGGCTCGCGTCCCGCGAGGTTGGCGCGTTCCCGTTCATCGGCGGGGAGGTTGAAGAGGTACTCGTTGCCGTCCACCACCAGGTACTTCCAGTCCCCGTCGCGCAACGCGCGCTGCCCCCTGTGCTTCATTCGCCAATGCAGCGGGCGCTGAAATTGATGGCCGGGCTGTTGCAGCACCTGCAGCAATGAGACGCCGTCAAGGGAATAGTCGGAATGCGCTGCAACGCCAGCGGCATCCAGCAGGGTGGCGGACCAGTCCATGGTCATGCAGTGCTGCTCACTGACGCCACCCGCTGGTATCTGCGCCGGCCAGTGCGCGATCCACGGCACGCGGATTCCGCCCTCGGTCAAATCCATTTTCCCGCCCACCAGGGGCCAGTTGTCCGAAAAACGTTCGCCGCCGTTGTCGCTGGTGAAGACCACCAGGGTGTTGTCGGCCAGCCCATGCCGGCGCAGCGCGTCCATCACCTGGCCGATGCCTTCATCCATGTGGTGGATCATGCGGCGGTAGCTGTGGATGTTGCCGCCGTGCAGATGAAAAATGTTGTCCTTCACTTCCTGCGCCAGTGCTTCGTCGTCACGGGTTTCCCAGGGCCAGTGCGGCGCGGTGTAGTGCATGCTCAGAAAAAAAGGCGTGCCGGCTGTCGCCCCGCCGGCCATGCGTTCGATGTAGTCCACCGAACGTTGCGAGATCAGATCGGTCAGGTAGCCGTTTTCCTTTTTTTCTTCCTCGCCGAACCACAGGTCGTGCGTGCCATTCGATGAGCAATGCGTGAAGTAGTCCACACCGCCCGACATGGGGCCGAAGAACTCTTCATAGCCCGAGCGCAACGGGCCGAACGCAGGCGGGTAGCCCAAGTGCCACTTGCCGATCAGGGCGGTGCGGTAGCCGCTGGCCCTGAGCAGCGAGGGCAGGGTCGGGTGTTCGGGCGGCAGTCCCAGCGTGGTGCTGCCGCGGCTTTTGCTGTTGATAGGCTCCTCGGCGGCGCCGCGCAGACGGTACTGGTAGCGGGCCGTCATCAGCGCGAAGCGGGTCGGCGAGCAGACCGGCGAATTTGAATAGCCCTGGGTGAACCTGATGCCTTGGGCGGCCAAGCCGTCGAGCACCGGCGAGACGGGTGCGCGGCCGCCGTAGCAGCCGAGATCGGCGTAGCCCAGGTCGTCGGCGACGATGAAGATGATGTTGGGGCGCTCACTCATAAATTCAGTTGCTCGCCAGGAAGTCGGTGGCTTGCACGATGCGACTCCAGCCCTCAGTGTCTTCACGCATGGTCATGGGATCAGTCCAGGCTCACGCCCGTGGCCTTGATGGGTTTCTCCCAGCGGGCCAGGTCGGCCCGCTGGGCGGCTGCGAGTTCGGCCGAGGTCGAGCCTATCGGCTCGTAGCCGAGCTTGAGCATGCGTTCCCGCATGGCAGGCGTTTTCACCGCGCCGGCCACAGCCTGCTCCAGTCGGGTCAATACGTCGGCCGGCAGGCCGGCGGGGCCATACATGGCGAACCAGGCCGTGGCCTCCATGTTGATGCCCGATTCCTTGAGCGTGGGCACTTCGGGCACTTGAGGGTCACGACTCGCCCCTGTCACAGCGATGATGCGAACCTTACCGCTGCGGTGCAGTTCGGTGGTTTCAGAGACAACATCAAATTTGTAGCCGATGTGGCCACCCACCAGAGCGGTGTTGGCCGGTGCACCGCCCTGGAAGGGAATGTGCGTGAGCGGGACGCCCGAGCTTTGCTCCAGCAGAACGCCCATGAAATGCGGCAGGGTGCCGAGCCCCGGCGAGCCGTAGCTCGCGCTTGCCGGATCGGCCTTGGCCCTGGCGAGCATTTCCGTCACGGTCTTGACATTTGTTGCCGGACCGGAGACCACGCCGAACTGGAAGCGGGCGATCTGGGAGATGGGCGTGAAGTCCTTGACCGCGTCGTAGTCGAGTTTTTTATAGACGTGGGGGAAGAGCACCATGGGACCGCTGGGCAGGATGATCACCGTCTGGCCGTCGGCTTTGGCCGCCTTGACCGCCGCGAGCGCGATACGCCCGCTAGCGCCTGGCCTGTTTTCGACCGTCA
The DNA here is from genome assembly GCF_041689105.1 of Polaromonas sp. GTDB lineage: Bacteria > Pseudomonadota > Gammaproteobacteria > Burkholderiales > Burkholderiaceae_C > Polaromonas. The sequence continues at coordinate 33,621 of NZ_JBDNGU010000008.1, forward strand.
CCGGGCTGAAATCGTCCCGCACGGCATCGCCGATCAGGCGCGCCAGGACATCGGCAGAGCCTCCCGGGGGAAAGCCCACGAGGATGCGCAGCGGCTGCGGCGCTTTGGTCTGCGCCAACGCAGGAAAGGCCGCAAGGGTGCAGGCGGCGAGGATGAACACTGGGGCGAGCGAAAGTTTTGAGGGCATGACTGTCTCCATTTTTCTGCGTTGCGGGTTGCGTTGCGTTGCGTCCTGACTGTAGTCCCCTCACAATTGATTGTTCTAATCAACCATCCCCCGGATTTACACGTATGTCCGCTTCTTCACGCCTGGCGAGCCCGGCATCCCTCGATGACCTGCTGCTGTACCGGCTCAGCCGCCTGCTCGGTGTGGCGGGAACCCAGGTCACCCGCCTTTGCGAGGGGCGGTTTGGCATCACGCGGCGGGAATGGCGGGTGCTGGCACTGCTGGCGCAGAACGAAGGCCTGCTGTCCTCGCAACTGGCCGAGCGCGCGCAGCTGGATCGGGCACGCACGTCCAAAGCTGTTACCTCGCTGGTGGGCAAGAAGCTGTTGCGCCGCGATATCCGCCCCGGCGACCGCCGCAAGGCGACTCTGGTGCTGACCGAGTCCGGCCGTGCAATCCATGAGGAACTGTTTCCGCTGGTGCTGCAGATCAACCGCCAACTGCTGGCCTGCATGCCTGACATGGAAGTGGACCGTTTCAGCGCAGCTCTCGATGCCCTGCAACAGCGCGCAGACGGCCTAAGCTTGCCGCCGGGTTTGCCCAAGGCCGACCGCAGGCGGGGGGGCGGTCTGCGCAGCGTCTTGGAGTCTCGGCAGGACTCGCGCAGCTTGGGCCGACGCCTTGTCAGGTAGAGGCGATGCGGGAGGAGGTGTCGTCCTGCGACCGGGCAAGACGCCAGTCTGCAGAGGAGGCCGCTATTTCACCAGCAGCACCGGAATTTCCGAGTCGGTCACCACGCGCTGGGCCACGCTGCCCATGACGACGCGGCCAAACAGGCCGTGGCCGTGGGTGCCCATGACAATCATGTGGGCCTTCTCGCGTTTGGCGGTGCGCAGGATTTCAGCGCTGGGTGACCCGACTGTGGGTGCGATACGGAAAGCGATCTTGTGGCGCGTGAGAAAACGCTCGATGGGCGCCAGCACCTTTTGTGATTCGTCCGCATAGTAGGCGTTGACCTCGCCCGAACCCAGCATGCTTTTGACACGGTTCGGCACCGGTGCCTGTACATTGAGCACGACCACTTCGCCGTCAGGGCCGGCCAGGCTTTCGTGCGTGACAAGAAAAGCCAGGGCTTTTTTGGTGTATTTGCTGCCGTCGGCGGCGAAAACTATTTTCATGAAGTCTCCTGGTAAAAAATGTCAGCGTAACACCAGCACCGGCACGCTGCTGTGCGTGAGCACGTGCTGGGTCTCGCTGCCCAGCAGCAGGCGCTTGATGCCC
>NZ_JBDNGU010000009.1:0-6355 GCF_041689105.1 Polaromonas sp.
CACCGTTTTCCCTTCCGACCAGGAGGTGCGCCGCTTCCTGCGCGCCTGGCAGCGCGAAGAGGACTGGGTCGAGCTGGTCGCGGATACGAACGCGACCTACGACGTGTACGAAGAGATAGATCTGTCCAGCCTGGTGCCGCTGATCGCCATGCCGTCCAGCCCGGGCAATGTACGTCCGGTCAGCGAAGTCGCCGGCGAACGGATCTACCAGGCGTATATCGGCTCGTCGGCCAATCCCGGCTACCGCGACTTCGCCGTCTCCGCAATGATGGTGCAGGGTCGCCGCGTGAACGACCGCGTGTCGTTCGACATCAATCCCACGTCGCGAGCGCAACTGGAAACGCTGATGCGCGACGGCCACATCGCTCACCTGCTGCACGCCGGCGCGCGGCTGCACCAGGCCGGCTGCAACGGCTGCATCGGCATGGGCCAGGCACCGGCCACCAATGAACTCTCTTTGCGCACGGTGCCGCGCAACTTCCCCGGCCGCTCCGGCACGCGCGAGGACAAGGTCTGTCTGGTCAGCCCGGAGACCGCTACGGCGTCGGCGCTCACCGGCGTGATTACGGACCCGCGCACGCTCGGCATCCCCTACCCACGCATCGCTGATCCCGACAACCCGATCATCAACCGCGAGATGTTTATGTCGCCGTTGCCGCTGGAGGCGGCGCGCCAAGTGGCCCTCGTGAAGGGCCCGAACATCGCTTCGCTGCCAACCTTCGAGCCGCTGCCGGATGAGATCGAAGTGCCGGTGCTGCTCAAGGTGGCGGATAACATTTCCACCGACGAGATCATGCCGCCAGGCTTGCGGGTGCTGCCGTTCCGCAGCAACATTCCCAGAATCGCTGAGTTCTCCTTCGACAGGATCGATCACACCTACGCCGCGCGAGCCAAACATGTGAAGGGCCACGTGGTGGTGGGCGGGAGCAATTACGGACAAGGATCGAGCCGCGAGCATGCCGCGCTGGGCCCCCAGTACCTTGGGCTGCGCGCAGTCCTGGCCAAGGGCTTCGCGCGGATCCACTCACAAAACCTGATTAACTTCGGCGTGCTGCCGCTGACCTTCATCGATATTGCTGACTACGATGGCATTCAGACCGGTGACGTGTTGCGCTTGTCCGACCTGCGGCGCGTGCTCGTAGCGGGGGGCAATCTGTTGGTTGAGAACGTTACGCGCCAGCAGACGTTTCAGGTGCGCCACAACATGTCGCCGCGACAAGTGCAGTTCTTGCTCAGGGGGGGACTGATCAACTGGATGAAGGAGCACCTCTCCGGGCAGTAGAAAAAAATCAGCAATGCAATTTTAAAAACCATATTGCATTTTTTATGGTATTTAACCTGAATTTTGCACAAAAAAGGGCAGATGGAATATCTTCGTGAAGCCCGTGCCCGAATGGACTGTGTCGTGGAACGGCAGCTACATGCACGCCACGTACATCGACTTTACGTTTACGGTGCTGGTGCTGGGCGGCTGGCATGGTGAGCCAGCTGCTTTATCTTGAAGCCGAAGAGGCGGGCATCCGTGGCACAGGGATCGGCTGCTACTTCGACGATCCAGTCCATGCGGCCTTCAGGATCGAAGCACGCGAGTGGCAAAGTTTCTAGAACTTCACTGTGGGCGGCCCGGTTGAAGACAGTCGACTCACGACCTTGACTGCGTACAATGCGGACACGGAGTGCGGTGCGATGTTACCTTCGCAGGGGGTTTACAACTTTGCTCTTTAAGCTCACTCATGATGTCGCTCTTCTTACATAGTGTTTAACGACGTAGTCATCAACAAGCGCTTGAAATTCTTCGGCGATGTGCTCGCCTTTGAGCGTGGGGCCTTTTTCGCCATTGATATAGACGGGTGCAACGGGTCGTTCGCCCGTACCCGGTAAGCTGATGCCTAAGCTTGCGTGCTTGCTTTCGCCGGGACCATTTACCACACAGCCCATCACCGCTACCGTCATATCTTCCACGCCGACATAATGCTTACGCCACTTCGGCATTTGATGGCGGATGTGATTTTGAATCTTTTGCGCGAGCTCTTGGAAGTACGTTGACGTTGTGCGACCACAGCCGGGACACGCAATCACCATGGGCATAAATGAACGCAGCCCCATCGTTTGCAGTATCTCCTGTGCAACGATGACTTCGTTGGTGCGATCGCCGTTGGGTTCTGGTGTGAGCGAGACGCGAATCGTGTCGCCAATGCCTTCTTGCAACAGCACGGCCATGCCCGCAGTGGAGGCGACAATGCCCTTTGAGCCCATGCCTGCTTCGGTGAGCCCTAAGTGCAGCGCGTAATCGCAACGCTTGGCAAGGTTGCGATATACCGCAATTAAATCTTGCACGCCGCTGACTTTACAGGAAATGAGGATACGATTATGGGCGAGTCCCAATTGTTCGGCACGCTCGGCACTGTCGAGTGCGGATACGACCAGTGCTTCGCGCATCACATCGTTAGCGTTAAGTGGCTCGGCCTGTTTGGAGTTGTCATCCATCAAGCGCGTGAGCAAATCCTGGTCGAGACTTCCCCAGTTGACGCCGATGCGTACTGGTTTGTTGTTGGCGCAGGCAACTTCAATCATCTCCGCAAATTGCAGATCGCGTTTGCTGCCGTACCCGACGTTGCCCGGATTGATGCGGTACTTGGCCAATGCTTCTGCGCAAGCCGGATGCGTTTTAAGTAGTTTGTGCCCATTGAAATGAAAATCGCCCACGATGGGAACATGGACATTCATTCTCGCTAGTTGATCGCGAATATATGGCACCGCCGCTGCAGCTTCATCGGTATTCACTGTGACGCGCACCAGCTCCGACCCAGCGCGCGCCAACGCTTTGATTTGCGCCACAGTCGATACGATATCAGCCGTATCAGTATTGGTCATCGATTGCACAACCACCGGCGCAGTTCCGCCCACGGTAACGGAGCCAACGCGGACGGGGATGGAGCTGCGGCGAGTGAGGGTGGTCATCAGAGTTTAGGGACACTGTTGCTGCTGGTGGATGGATGGCTGCATTGTAGCTTGGGCACGCCATCGTGTCGCGCTTCTTGCGGCAAAGCCGAAAGATAATGTCGATACGCTACACCAAACCACCATCAGGCGTTGCACTTCGACGTTGAATCCACCCCAAAAAGAACCGTCATGACATCGCGTTCAGGCGACATCTTACTAATTTTCGTTCAGAAATCGACGGCTGGCGACATTGATTTTCACGCATGGCTCGGCACGGTTCAGAGCGCTTAAGGGCTGCGGAACAGGCCGCGAATACCAGAGATAATGCCGCTGCTGTTCTCGGCTTGCGCTGCTGCAATCGGTTCGAACATCTCCACGGGATATGCCTCGTACTTACGTTCCGCGAAGGCTGCTTTCTGCTCGTCGTCCACCAAGCTGAAGCTCTTGTCTTCCACACTGGCTAACTGCTCAACCCCTGCGTCATCGGCAAAGCTCAAACGGTTATTGCTCTCTTGGAAAACCAGCATCTCCTGACAGATTTCGTTGTACTGCTCGGCCGAAAGAAGCTCGGGTTGCTCCTTCATGTTCAAAGAGAACTGCTTGTCGTTGGCGGCAGAGAGATAGTGCAAGTTCCTCTTCGTGGTCAGCAACAGGCCTTCGGCCTTGGCGCGCTCATACAATGGCGTGCCACGTAGCGGGATATAGGGGAAGAAGAAGAAAAACTCGGGTGCGATGAGACGGTTCAGTTCCAGCGTCTGGCGCATATTCTCCGCTGTTTCCAGCGGCATGCCGACGATGTTGAAGGTCAGGCGATTGATGCCCGCCGCCTTGCAGGCCCTGGCTGCCTCTATCACTTGCGCGTTCTTCATCTTGCGGCCCAGCATGGTGGAACGATAGGTCTCGTCACCGCTCTCAATACCGAACCAAATGGTGTGGCAGCCCGCCTCTTTAGCCTCGGCACAGAATTTCTCGTTCATCACCTCCACGCGGGAGTTGATGGAGAAAGGCAAGCCGATGCGCTCCTTATAGATCGCGAAGAAGGCATGCACAAACTTGAGATTAGACAGGAACAGCTCGTCCCAGAACTCGAAGTAGCCTACGTTGTAACGATCGCGCAGGCGAATCAGTTCGGTGACCATGGCTTCAGGGTCATATTTACGCAAGAATTCTTTCTTGACCTTCCAGGCGTCCAGCAGCGGAGTATTGCAGCAATAGGTGCAGCGATAGGGGCAGCCGCGGCCAGTCATCACCGGCAGAACGACCTTCTCTTTCGGACCGAAGATGGAGGTGTTCACATCATCAAAGTTGCCGTCTTTCTCGAAGATGTCGTAATCGGGGAATGGCAAGGATGCGAGGTCGCCAATCTGGTGTGGTTCGGTGCGGAACACTTCGCCGTCGTTGAGCTTCTCCCACATGCCGTCCACAGCACCGTCTTTGCTGCCACGCAGGAACTGCATGAGATTGCCGATGGCGTATTCGCCGTCGCCCACGCAGATGAAGTCGACATTGGGGTTCTGGATAGTCTGCTCTTGCGAGAGCATGGCCTGATAGCCGCCGATGCAGATCGGCAATTCCGGTTGCATGGACTTAAGGACCTCGAAATAGGGTTCCATCGGGTACCAATGCGGGCTCATCACGGAGAACGCGATCACATCGGGCTTGAGCTCGAGGATGCTGCGTGCATAGTTCTCGGGATTGTAGGCCACCTCATCACGCACGATCAGGATGGGCTTGAGGATGACCTCTACCCACGGGAAGTCGCGCTTGAGGTAGGCAGACATGGCGGCCAAGGGCATGGCCACTTCGTTGCCATCGGGGGAGTAGAAACTGAACACCAGGCGCAACTTCTTAGCGTCGGCCGCCTTTCCGAACCACTTAGACTTGGTTTGCGGGTAAACTGGCTTTTCCGAGCTTACGGCTATTAGATCTGCGACTGTAGACATGTATGTACCTTGGTGTTGAAGACAAAAAACCTTGTGATTAGAGTGGGTTAGAATAGTTGAGTATTTTAGTGGGAAATTTTACTGCAAAGACTGTTGGATTTCCATGAGCTTGTTGGAAGGAACTGACAAATCAACGCTTCTTCTGCCAGAATTCCAGCACGAAATTATCAAGAATGTACGAACGACTCCGTTTCCCCGGTGAAATCATCCGGTATGCCGTCTGGCTTTACCATCGATTCAACCTGAGTCACCGCGACGTCAAAGACCTTCTGGCGGAAAGAGGCATCACTGTCAGCTACGAAGCAATCCGCCTTTGGTGCAACAAGTTCGGGCCTGACTATGCCCGGCGACTGAGATGAGAATATCAGGGCTACGGCGACATGTTGTTCATCGATGCAGTGTTCGTGAAGATACGTGGCAAGCTGCATTACCTTTGGAGAGCCTACGCCAACAATCGTGCCGAGCTTTCGCATCAACCCACGAGGGTTAGAGAACGGGGTATGAGAAGGTTCAAGTCGATAGCGCAAGCACAGCGGCTCTTGGATGTTCATTCCGCTGTCTCAAATTTATTCAATTTGGGGCGTCACCATCTTTCCGCCCAGAACTATCGAGATTTCAGGCAGCGTGCCTTTACGTCTTGGGAAAAGGCGGTGGCGATATAGTAGTTGGTAATAGCAGTTTTTTCGATTCGAGTAGTTAACTTGTCAATACCGTTCTGCGTCCACCGAACCGGTCGGTTGCCCTCAAGCCGAAGAACTGCAACGGCTTTTTCCCCACCGAGCACCGAACCGAACCCGATCGTACTTCGAGTTGCACCAAGTCATGCATCTTGTATCTCTGGCTTTGCAGTTTGCGGGGCGCGTTACTGACCGCGCTGGTGCAAGCTTTTTTTACGTCGCATCAAGATGGAGAAGTTTCAACTTATCAGTACCAGGAAAACCTCTTGATTCTTTATTTCCTCTCAGGCATTAAAGCAGAGCCAGAATTTATTTTATTTCTTATTTCCAAATCCGTAGCCTCAATATTTAGATAACGTTCAGCGCTTGCTGGATGAGATGCACTAAATGAACCCTTTATGCTTCCGGGGTACTCTGCTGACATGCGCCTCCAAAAATTTGCCGCTTCAATTGTGGGCACGCTTGCCTTAGAGAGCATATACATAGCGACATAATCAGCTTCCCTTTCAAACTCCTGAGAAAACATTCTCGAAGTCGCATCAGAAAAGGCACCTTGTGTGTTTATGCCGTATGCTGCTGCAGTTACATCTAAAACAGCCCCGAGAATTGTATTGCCCAGTTTCTTATCAAGATGCCCTTCTGAGTTATGAGCTAGCTCATGGGCTATCACGAGCTGAAGTTCCTGATCACTCTGCGCAAACCTGTACATTCCGGTGGTTATATAGATGTTCGTTCCGTCTGCATAAGCATTGATTGCATCGCTCGGATCTAGGAGTACAGGGAAAGAGCATG
>NZ_JBDNGU010000010.1:0-17256 GCF_041689105.1 Polaromonas sp.
AGGCCTTGCGTCTTGACCATTTGCACGACTTGCAGCTTGAAGTCTGTGTCAAATACTCTTCTGGATTTTGGGTTGCTCACGGTTTATGCCATTTCGGTTTTAACAACCTATCGGGCTGTCTGTTTTTATTAGACCACCACACTACGGCTATGTCGCCTCCTCTCGCCTAGCCAGACAGAAAAATCCATCATTTTCATTTTGTTCCTCTATTTCTGAGTCGCAGTACTAGACCCGATCAAAAAAAACCCCCGCTTGGCGGAGGGTTTGAGCCAGTCGTGGCTCAGAACAAAGCCTTGTCGGTCAGCGGGCGGAAGCTTGCACCGGCTCGGCCACATAAATTTCCACACGGCGGTTTTTGGCGCGGCCTTCGTTGCTGTTGTTGTCGGCAATCGGCTCGCGCTCGCCGCGGCCGTCAGTGCCGATGCGCGCTGCGCCCACACCGCGCCCAACCAGGTAGTTGCGTGTGCTGTTGGCGCGGTCCATGGACAGCGGATTGTTGATCGCATCGCTGCCGGTGTTGTCGGTGTGGCCAACAATGGTCACGCTGGTCACCGGGTTCTGGTTCAGGCCGGTGGCGAACTGATTCAGGATGGGGGCGAAGCTGGAATTGATGTCCGAACGTCCCGTGGCGAACGAGATGTCCGAAGGAATGTCGAGCTTGAGGCGGTTATCGGCGGTCTGGCTGACAGCCACGCCGGTACCGACCGTGGCTTGCTCCATGGCGGCTTTTTGTTGCTGCATGCGCTGCGACCAGAGGTAACCACCGCCCGCACCCACGGCACCGCCGAGGACTGCGCCGGTGGCTGCACCCCTGGAGCCGCCGGTGGCAGCGCCCAGCACAGCGCCCGCGACGGCGCCAATGCCGGCGCCTTTGGCTGTGCCTTGCTGGGTTTCGGACATATTGGCGCAGCCGGTCATGACAAAGGCGGCGAGCGTGAGTGATGTGAGAGCGAGTTTCATGGGTTTCTCCTGGGAGTTGTGGACATGTGAAAGGAAGTAGAGCTTGCCCAAGTGAATGCTAGCCCCGCCGAAAGCGCCCATCTGTAAGCCAAGTGCCCGACCGCCTGCCCGCCGGCGGCGGCAGCTGGGAGCCTTTAAACTACTTTGCGTCCGCAACAGCCCGCAGATGCGGACCAAGCCCTTTCCCCTTCTGCGACTTTCTTTACCGACCCTTTACTTCTTCCCCTTCATGAACAAAGTACAACTTGGCAGCAGCGACCTGCGCGTCACCCCCATCTGCCTGGGCACCATGACCTTCGGCGAGCAGGTGGACGAGGCGACGGCCCATGCGATTCTCGACCGCTCACTCGAACGCGGCGTCAATTTTCTCGATGCGGCCGAGATGTATTCGGTGCCGGCGCGGGCCGAAACCTTTGGCGCGACCGAAGCCATTATCGGCAACTGGTTTGCGAATCGCCCCGGCGCCAGGGACAAGATGGTGCTGGCCACCAAGGTCGCTGGCCCCGCGCGCGGCATGGACTGGATACGCCAGGGTAGCCCCGACCTGACTGCGCAGGACATCGTGCAGGCCTGCAACGACAGCCTCAAACGGCTGCGGACCGATGTGATTGACCTGTACCAGATCCATTGGCCAGCGCGCAACGTGCCGGCTTTTGGCATGGTGTACTTTGACCCGGCCAAGGACAGGCCGGTCAGCAGCATCCATCAGCAGCTTGAGGCGCTGACGGGACTTGTCAAGGCCGGCAAGGTGCGCGCCATCGGGCTGTCCAACGAGACGCCTTACGGCGTGCACGAGTTTGTGCGCCTGGCGGACCAGCACGGCCTAGCCAAGGTGGCAACGGTGCAAAACCCTTTCTGCCTGGTCAACCGCACGGTGGAGAACGGGCTGGACGAAACCATGCACCGGCTCGGTGTGTCCCTGCTGGCGTATTCGCCGCTTGGGTTTGGCCTGCTGACGGGCAAGTACGACTGCAGCGGCACCAGCGGCGCTGATGCGCCTGAGGCGGCGCGTATTGCCAAATACGAATCGGTGCGCAAGCAGCGCTGGGGCCGGCCCGAGGCGCTGGCCGCAGCGCGCCGCTACAACGCCCTGGCGCGCGAACACGGGCTGAGCCCCACACAGCTGGCGCTGGCTTTTTGCTACGCCAAGTGGCAGGTCGCCAGCACCATCATTGGTGTGACCTCGGTGGCACAGCTGGACGAAAACATCGACGCCTGGGGTACTGAGCTGTCGCCCGAACTGCTAGCAGCGATCGACGCTATCCGCTGGGAACTGCGCGACCCGGCGCAGTGAAAATGGTTTCCCCCCGAAGCGCCTATGGCGAGGGGCCATTGCCAGAGTCAATGGCTCTTCGTGTCCGTCCAAACCTGCACTGGCAGGTTTGGAGCCGCTGCCCCTCAGCCCCCCAGGGGGCACCACCTGCGACCCGGCGAAGCCGGTTCCGCGCTGGCACTGGAAGGGAAGTATCGCAGTGAGCAAAAAGGACCATGTTTCTGAAACGCCTGCGACGCAATTCTTGAAGGCGAACAAAGTTGCCTTCACCGAACACCTTTTCGAGTACCTCGAGCACGGCGGCGCACTGCACAGCGCCGAGGTCCTTGGGCTGGACCCCTTCAGCGTCGTCAAGACCCTCATCATGGAAGACGACAAGGCCAGGCCGCTGGTGGTGCTGATGCATGGCAATCGCAAGGTATCGACCAAAAACCTGGCACGCCAGATCGGTGCGAAATCGGTGGAGCCCTGCAAACCCGAGGTTGCCCACCGGCACAGCGGCTACCTGGTGGGCGGCACCTCGCCCTTCGGAACGCGCAAGGTCATGCCGGTGTTCATCGAGGAAAGCATCTTGGGCCTGCCTAAAATTGCCATCAACGGCGGCAGGCGCGGTTACCTGGTGGGCCTGGCGCCGCAGGTCTGCGTCGAGCTGCTCGGTGCAAAATTAGTCAACTGCGCGCTGATCGATCAAAACTAAAAATACTGGAGAGCAACATGGACTACGTTTACCCCATCGTCGCCGTGCTGGCGGCCTACCTGATCGGCTCCCTGTCGTTTGCGGTGATTGTCAGCACGCTGATGGGCCTGAACGATCCGCGCAGCTATGGCAGCAAAAACCCCGGCGCCACCAATGTGCTGCGCTCCGGCAACAAGGCCGCTGCGGTGGCTACGCTGCTGCTCGATGGGCTCAAGGGCTGGCTGCCGATGGCGCTGGTCACCTGGTTCGGCAGGGACTACGGCCTGCGTGAAGGCACGCTGGCGGCCGTCGGCCTGGCGGCCTTTATCGGCCATCTGTACCCGGTATTTTTCAGATTTCAGGGCGGCAAGGGCGTGGCCACCGCCGCCGGCGTGCTGTTCGGCGTGCACTGGGTGCTCGGGCTGGCCACGCTGGCCACCTGGGTGATCGTCGCGTTTTTCTCGCGCTATTCGTCACTGGCCTCACTCGCCTGCGCGCTGTTTGCGCCCTGGTATTACCTGCTCGGCGACCGCGCCTTCTGGCACGTGGACAAAACCACGACGCTGGCGATTGCGGTGATGAGTGCTTTCCTCGCGTTCCGGCACCGGGAGAACATCAACAAGCTGCTCAAGGGCAAGGAATCAAGGCTGGGCAGCAAGCCCAAAGTCTGAGGCCGGGCGCCTCGGTTTAAAACCGCTTGACCAGCGTCATCTGGTCATTTTCGCGGATCATCTGGAAGCGGGTCAGGAAGCTGTTGCCCAGCAGCATGAAAGGCATGTCGCGCGCGGCCACAACGGCGCTCACGTTGAACACTTCCACGTCACCCACACGGACCGAACTGAGGGTGGTCCGCCAGCCCGGTATCACGCCATTTGCTGTGCTCAACTGGACGGGTGAGCCTGACTTGTATTCCACACCGATACGCTCGGCATCCGCCGCCGTCATGGAAATGGAAGTCGCCCCTGTGTCCACCATGAATTGCACGGTTTTGCCATTGATCTGGCCCGGCGTCATGAAGTGCCCGCCCGTGCCAGCGGTCAATACGATCCTGTTTCCCTTGCCTGCACCGCCTGCCGCGCCTCCGCCCGCACCGACGCTGGCCGGCGCATCGCCGACCCGCAAGGTGTGGCGTCTGCCGTTGAGCTCCAGCACCGCCTGGTCGCCGGCGGTGGAGATGACCTTGACGTTCAGGTGTGTTTCACCGGCCGCCACCGACTTGGGCGCCGCACCGTTGACCACCAGCAAGGCCTTGTTGCCCAGCGTGCCGGCCAACACGACGCTTTGGGCGTGCGCCATGCCGCCCCACCCACCCAAGATCAGCAACAGCGCCATGGTCAGGTTTTTTCGCCGGGCCGCCCCAAGAAAAAATGCGCCCCCTCGGGGGGCAGCGAACCACACGCAGTGGGGAGCGTGGGGGCTTATGTTTTTCCGTCGGGCCGCCCCAAGAAAAAATGCGCCCTCTTTCGTCGTGTCAGGGGCAGCGCAGTCCACGCAGTGGCAAGCGCGGGGGCCCATCACTCTAGTCCCTGAAATTATTGAAACTCAGCGGCATGTCGGGCAGCTCGGCCTTGATCATGGCCATGGCCGCCTGCAGGTCGTCGCGCTTGGCGCCGGTCACGCGAACCGCGTCGCCCTGGATGGCCGCCTGCACCTTGACCTTGCTGCCCTTGATCAATTGCGAGATTTTCTTGGCCTGCTCGGTCTCGATGCCGTTGCGCACCTTGATGACCTGCTTGACCTTGTCGCCGCCTATCTTCTCGACCTTGCCGATGTCGAGGAAGCGGATGTCCACGCCGCTTTTGGTCATCTTGTTGCGCAGCACATCGTTGATCTGGTCGATCTGGAAATCGCTGTTGCCGGTGAGCGTGACTTCCTTGTCCTTGAGCTCGATGGCGGCCGGCGTGCCCTTGAAATCGAACCGCGTGGCGATTTCCTTGGCGGTGTTTTCGACCGAGTTCTTGACCTTGACCATATCGGCTTCGAGAACGGTGTCAAAAGAGGGCATGGTTTCCGGGCTTCCTGCAATGCGTTGTTCGGGCTGGGTGAGACAATCCCCGGATGTTAGTCGAGAAAAACGTCCCTCTCCAGTTTTCCAACACCTTTGGCATCGTGGCCAAGGCGCTCACGCTGGTGCGCATCGCCAGCGAGGCGGATGTGGCCGGGGTGCTGGCCGACCCGGCGCTGCAGGCTGCCCCCAAGTTTGTGCTGGGCGGTGGCAGCAACATCGTGATCACCGGCGATGTCAAGCCGGTGGTACTGAAAGTCGAGATAAAAGGCAAAAAGCTGGTCAGTGAAACCGCGAAAGCCTGGGTCGTGGAATCCGGCGCCGGCGAAAACTGGCATGAGCTGGTGAGCTGGACGGTGAAAAACGGCTACCCAGGTCTGGAAAACCTGGCCCTGATTCCCGGTACCGTGGGCGGCTCGCCGGTGCAAAACATCGGCGCTTACGGCGTGGAGCTGCAGGACCGCTTTGACTCGCTCGATGCGGTTGACCTCACGACGGGCAAGGCCTTCACGCTCGATGCCGCGCAATGCGCGTTCGGTTACCGCGACTCGGTGTTCAAACACACCAGCACCGGCCCCAACGGAGGCCCCGGTCTGGGCCTGGGCGGCAAGGCCCTGATCACGCGGGTGCGTTTTGCCTTGCCCAAGGCCTGGAAGCCTGTGCTCGGGTATGCCGATCTCGAGAAAAAAATGGCGCAGTCGCCGTCCAGCCAGGTGAATGCGCTGCAGATTTTTGAGTGGGTCTGCGAAATCCGCCAAGCCAAGCTGCCGGATCCGGCTGTGATCGGCAACGCCGGCAGTTTTTTCAAGAACCCCACCGTCACGCCCGAGCAGTGCGCAGACATCATCCAGCGCGAACCGAAAATCGTGCACTACCACCTGGACGATGGTTCCGTGAAATTGGCGGCCGGCTGGCTGATTGATGCCTGCGGCTGGAAGGGCAAAACCATCGGCAACGCTGGCGTGTACGAGCGCCAGGCGCTGGTGCTGGTGAATCGCGGCGGCACCACCGACCCTGTCACCGGCGGCGAGGTCATGACCCTGGCCAAGTCCATCCAGACCAGCGTTTATGAACGCTTCGGTATCCTGCTGGAGCACGAGCCGGTGGTGGTCTGAAGATACCAAGTAGTATTTTAATTACTAATCAGTATAATTTGCGCAACGCCAACCCGGCGTTGCGCCTTGAGCCCGGGCATCACCCGGCGGCGCTGGCCTCTCTACTTTTTTTTGGAGTGCTTGTATGCCGTATCTTCGCCCCTCCCATCGTGCTGGCCGCCATGCCGCAACCTTGCTTGCTGCCGCCTTGCTCGGCGCGCCGCTGGCGCCGGCCTGGGCCGCAGACGACTGGACTTTCAGAGCCGGTGGCCTCGTGGCTGTGAGCCCACGCTTTCCGGGCAGTGACAGTGCCAAAGTGACGCTGTTGCCGAATATTCAGGCGCGCTACAAAGACTTTCTGGTGATCAACCCGATTGACGGCATTGGCTTGGTCTACGCGGTGGACGATAAGCTGCAACTTAGCGCGTCGCTGGGGTTCGATTTGACCACGCGTAAAGCCGAAGACGACAGTCGCCTGAACGGCCTGGCAGACATCAAGGGAACGGGTGCCGTGCGCATGGGGGCCAAATATCGCACCGGCCCGGTCTTTGCTGAAGCCAGGCTAACCACCCGCTTGGGCAGCGAGAAAAAGCGGGGCTCCCTGGTTAACCTCGAAGGCGGCTACAGCCTTTTTGTAACACGAGATGCCGGGGTGGACCTTGGCTTGGCCCTGCGCTGGATGGACAGCAGCTATAGTCGTAATTTCTTCGGCATCAGCCCAGCCCAATCGGCAGCCAGTGGCCTGAGAGTTTTCAATGCCAACAGTGGCTTGCAAAGCGCAGGCGTTTTTGTGGGCGGCTACCGACGCCTCAGCACCGACTGGACCGGCTTTGCCCGTTTGAGCCTGAACAAGCTGCAAGGCGATGCCGCCAACAGCCCGATCACCCGCAGCACCACGCAGACCAGCCTGGTGGTGGGTGCGAGCTACGTTTTTTGAGGCTCTTATGAATATCAGACGTTTGAGAGCAAACGCCTTGGTGGCAATGGCAATTGCGCTGAGCGCAGCAGGAGGACCCACGATGGCAACAGAAGAACCAAGCTACACCGTCAGCTTGAAAGAGGACACTTTTGAGGTGCGCGACTACCCCGCCATGGTGGCGGCAGAGGTCAGCGTCACCGGTGACCGCAGAGAAGCATCTACAGAAGGCTTCAAGTTGCTGGCGGGCTACATTTTTGGTGGCAACACAAAAAAGCAAAGTATTGCCATGACCGCACCGGTGGTTCAAGCCGCCGGCGAGAGTGAAAAAATTGCAATGACTGCACCCGTGCTGCAAACCGGGCAGTCAGGCAGTTGGACCGTGAGGTTTTTGATGCCCAGCAGTTACACCATGGACACGCTGCCCCAGCCCAACGACGCACGCGTTCGTCTGCTACCAGTGCCTGCAGCGCGTATGGCGGTGGTGCAGTTCTCCGGTCTGGCGCGTGAGGACGACATCGTGACCCAGACGGGTCTGCTCAATACCCTGGTCGCCCGCCACAAGCTGCAAGCCTTGGGCGCACCCGTCCTGGCCCGTTACAACCCACCCTGGACACCCTGGTTCATGCGGCGCAACGAGATCATGGTTGCAGTGCAGCCTTGAGACGTCCGCCTGGCAGGCCCATGCAACGACGATTTCGTGGTGTATTGAGCATTTGAGTCCGCTGCACAAGGGCGGGAAGCTGTTTTCACCCGGACGAGGGCCGGACCAGCCTATTTGCTGTCTTCGCCACCCAATCGCGGCAGCGAGTCACCTTCGCCCAGTGACAGCAGCCCGGCCCGGGTGTAGATCGCCAGCTTGTCGCGGGTGTCGATGATGTCCAGATTGCGCATGGTCAACTGGCCGATGCGGTCCAGCGGTGTGAAGGCACCTTCGACTTTTTCCATGCTCAGGCGCTCGGGCTTGTAGGTCAGGTTGCTGGAGACGGTGTTGAGGATGGAGTAATCGTTGCCGCGGCGCAGCTCTATCGTGACTTCGCCGGTGACGGCACGCGCGACCCAGCGCTGGGCGGTTTCGCGCAGCATGATGGCCTGCGAGTCGAACCAGCGGCCCTGGTAGAGCAGGCGGCCGAGCTTGCGGCCGTTGTCGCGGTACTGTTCAATCGTGTCTTCGTTGTGGATGCCGGTGATCAGGCGCTCGTAGGCAATAAACAGCAGCGCCAGGCCCGGGGCTTCGTAGATGCCGCGGCTTTTCGCTTCGATGATTCGGTTTTCGATCTGGTCGCTCATGCCCAGGCCGTGACGCCCGCCGATGCGATTGGCTTCGAGGATCAGCTCGACCAGGTCGTCATAGGTTTTGCCATTGAGGGCGACCGGGCGGCCTTCTTCGAAACGCACGGTGACTTCTTCGCGCTTGACCTCGACTTCGTCCTTCCAGAAGGCCACACCCATGATGGGATTGACGATTTTCATGCCGCTGTTCAGGTGCTCCAGGTCTTTCGCCTCGTGCGTGGCGCCCAGCATGTTGGAGTCGGTTGAGTAGGCTTTTTCGGCCGACATCTTGTAGCCGAAGCCGGCCTGTGTCATGAAGGCCGACATTTCGGCACGGCCGCCGAGCTCGTCGATGAAGAGCTGGTCCAGCCAGGGCTTGTAGATCTTCAGCTCCGGGTTGGTGAGCAGGCCGTAGCGGTAGAAACGCTCGATGTCGTTGCCCTTGTAAGTGCTGCCGTCGCCCCAGATGTTGACGTCGTCCTGCTTCATGGCCGACACCAGCATGGTGCCGGTCACAGCGCGGCCCAGCGGCGTGGTGTTGAAGTAGGTGACGCCTGCCGTTGAGATATGAAAGGCGCCGCATTGCAGCGCGGCGATGCCTTCAGCGGCGAGCTGCTTGCGGCAATCGATCAGGCGGGCTTTTTCAGCGCCATACTGCATCGCCTTGCGCGGAATTTCTTCGTAGTCGGGCTCGTCGGGTTGACCCAGGTTGGCGGTGTAGGCGTAGGGAATCGCGCCTTTGAGCTTCATCCAGTGCAGGGCTGCGCTGGTGTCGAGGCCGCCGGAAAAGGCGATGCCGACTTTCTGGCCGGCGGGAAGGTTCTGGAGGATGGTGCTCATGGCGCGTGTCCTGGATCAGCCGAAATGGCAGATGTAGTGGTAAGCCTCGGTGACGCGGATGTCGAAGCTCGAATTACCGGGCACGCTGAATTTTTCGCCAGGCGAGGAGGTCACCCAGGCATCGCTGCCGGCGAGTTTGTAGTCGCAGGAACCGGCCACACATTCCATGATCTCGGGCGCGCCGGTATTGAAAGTCAGCGTCGAGGGCAGCACCACGCCGACGGATTTTTTCGTGCCGTCGGCAAAGGTGATGCCGTGGCTCACGCACTTGCCGTCGAAATACACATTGGCCTGGGTGGTGACGCTGATGTTGTCGATTTTTTCTGTAGTCATGGTGTTCTGGGCAAAAAAGCAGGAAGTGGGCGGGTATGCGCCCGGCGCACGCCGGCAGGTGAAAAACCACTGATTTTAGGTTACCCGGGCTCTAGGCTGCGCCAGCCGCGCTGAATCCGTGGCACTGTTTGCAGCGTATGGGGAATGCAGGACAATGTTGTCCATGAATGCAGAAAGCCCGGATTCCCATTTGATCGCCCTGATTGACCGTGTTGCATTGGCTGACGAATCGGCCCTCAGGGAGCTCTATGAGTTGACCTCGTCCAAGCTCTACGGCGTGGCTGTGCGGGTGGTCACCAACCGCAGCTGGGCCGAGGATGTGCTGCAGGAAGCGTTTCTCAACATCTGGCGGATTGCGGGTGATTACAAGGCCACGCTGTCGCCACCCATGGCCTGGATGTGCCTGACCGTGCGCAGTCGGGGCCTGGATTTTTTGCGGCGTCGCACTTCCGGGCGGGCCGACACGGCGCTGGAGCTCGACGATGTGCTGTCCGACACGCTGGAAGGCGACTCCGCCAACCCCATGGACACCGCGCTGGCTGGCGAGCAGGCCTGGGCGCTGCACCAGTGCCTGAGCCAGCTCGACAACAAACAACGCGAGGTGGTGAGCCTGGCCTATATGCGTGACCTCAGCCATGGCGAGCTGGCCGAGCAGCTCAAGCTGCCGCTGGGCACAGTGAAAACCTGGATACGCCGGGGGCTGGAGCAATTGCGCGGCTGCATGGCGCGGTTTGCGTGAATCGCCGCATGGAATTGATTTGGTTTGTTCCCGCCCAGGGTGACGGGAAACTTCTGGAAGAAGGTTTGGTATGAACATCACGCACAACCCCTCGCTGATCGAGCAGCTGGCTGCCAGCTACGCGCTGGGCACGCTGCGCGGCGGCGCCCGCCGCCGCTTCGAGGCGCTGGCGCGAGTCCATGCGCCGGTGCGAGCGGCCGCGCTGATCTGGCAGGGGCGCATGGCCTCGGTGGCCGAGCTTCAGCCGCAAGTTGCACCCAGCCCTGCCGTCTGGAAGCGCATTGAAAACCTCGTCAACGCCGACAAGCAGGCCAAAGCCATGCAGACCGCTCGCCAGGCACCTGTCACGGCGGCGGGCGGCTGGTGGGCCAGCCTGGGCTTGTGGCGCGGTGCAACGGCTGCCGGCGCCATGGCTGCTGTGGTGGCGGTGGTGACCGGGCTGAACCTGAACACCGCATTGGACGGCCAGGTGCGGGAGCTCAGCGCCCAACTCGCCGCGACCCCGGAAATCCGTTACGTGGCCGTGCTGGCCGACGACCAGTCGGCGCCGTCTGTGCTGGTGACCTATGACCCGAAACACAGCCAGTTGCAGCTCAAGCATGTCGGCGAGTTTCACCCGGGGCCCGACAAGTCGCTGCAGCTTTGGGCTTTGCACAAGGCGGGCGGACCGAAATCGCTGGGCGTGCTGGGGGAGGGCGCCATGGTCCGTTTGCCCGCGCGCAGCGGTGAAGTGAACGAGGTGCCGGCGCTGGCCATCAGCCTGGAGCCCAAGGGCGGCGTTCCGGCCGGCAGCGGCCCGAGCGGGCCGGTGCTTTTCAAGGGTGCGCTGATTCGGACGGCGCTTTGAGCCGCACAGGAAGCCGGGCTTCGTGGGCGCGAGGCTCATGTTTGACCTCGCAATCTGTTCACGTCCAGAATCCGGTATGAGCCGAGCGCCCAAATTTATTCCCCAACCTCAAAAAGCGGCCAACCCTGCGGCACAAACCCAGGCCAGGCTGCAGCAAGGACTCGCGCTGCACCAGCAGGGGCAACTGGCACAGGCAAAAGCGATCTATGAGCAAGTCCTCAAGACACAACCCCGGCATTTCGACGCGCTGATTTTGTTGGGGATGATCGCCGTACAGACAAAAAACTCGCAGCTCGCGGTTGATCTAATTGGCAAAGCAATTGATGTGAAGCCTAACCATGCAGCCGCCCATAACAACCTTGGATGTGCGTTGAACGACTTGAAGCAGCACGAGGCTGCGATCGACAGTTATGAACGCGCCATCTCCCTCAAGGCAGACTTTGCAGAGGCATACTACAACCGCGGCGTTGCGTTGAATGACTTGAAACAGCACCAAGCTGCTGTAGATAGTCATGAACGCGCCATCACCCTCAAGGCGGACTATGTAGAAGCCTTTAACAATCGTGGCGTTGCGCTGCATGGCTTGAGGCAGCACCGGGCTGCTGTTGACAGTTATGAGCGCGCCATTGCCCTCAAGGCAGACCATGCAGAGGCCTACAACAATCGTGGCGTTGCATTGAATGACTTGAAGCAGCACGAGGCCGCTATTGCCAGTTATGAACGCGCCATCGCTCTCCGCGCAGACCATGCAGAGGCACACAACAATCGCGGCATTGCGTTGAGTGACCTGAAGCAGCACGAGGCCGCTATTGCCAGTTATGAACGTGCCATTTTCCTCAAGGCAGACTATGCAGAGGCGTACTACAACTGCGGCGTTGCGTTGAATGACTTGAAGCAGTACCAGGCAGCTATCGACAGTTATGAGCGTGCCATTGCCCTGAAGTCAGACTATGCTGAGGCCTACAACAACCGTGGCAATGCGTTGAGTGGCTTGAAGAAGTATCGGGCTGCTATTGACAGTTACGAACGTGCTATCGCTCTCAAAGCGGACTATGCCGACCCTCATTACAACCGCGGCATTGCGCTGAGTGACTTGAAGCAATACCGTGCTGCTATTGACTGTTATGAGTCTGCTATTGCCCTCAGGGCGGGCTACGCAAAGGCCTACCACAACCGCGGCGTTGCGTTGAATGCCTTGAAGCAGAATCAGGCTGCGATCGAAAGTTATGAACGCGCCATCGTCCTCAAAGCGGACTATGCGGAGGCGCACTTGAATCTCGGCATGTTGGCCCTGCAGATGGGAAACTTTCAATGCGGATGGCGCGAGCATGAGTGGCGCTGGAAGGGCGCGCAATTAAAGCCACGCGAGCTCCGGGACTTTTCCCAGCCGCTTTGGTTGGGCGTCGAACCGCTGCAAGGCAGGACCATTTTGTTGCACGCAGAACAAGGCTTGGGAGACACCTTGCAGTTCTGTCGCTATATGAAACAGGTGAGCGATCTGGGCGCGCGGGTCATTCTGGAAGTGCAAACTCCCTTGCTCGGTTTACTGGCAGGGCTGGCAGGGGTGAACCAGCTGGTTGGACGTGGCCGCCAGTTGCCACCCTTCAATCTACATTGTCCGCTGCTGAGTCTGCCGCTGGCCTTCAAAACCGGGCTCGACAGCATTCCCTCGGCAACGCGTTATATCGACAGTCCTTCCGGCAAGCAGGCATCCTGGAGCGCCAGACTGGGCCCAAAAAACCGGCCGCGCATTGGCTTGGTCTGGAGTGGAAATGCCGAGCACAAAAACGATCACAACAGAAGCATAGCCCTGGCGGAGCTAATGCGTGGGCTGCCAGGTGGCTTCCAATATGTGAGCCTGCAAAAGGAAGTCAGGGACGTTGACAAGAATTTTTTGGACGCGAATGCAGAAATTCTACATTTTGGCAGTGAGTTGAAAGACTTTACCGATACCGCTGCCTTGTGCGAATTGATGGATGTCATCGTCAGCGTCGATACCAGCGTTGCCCATCTGGCCGGGGCTTTGGGTCAAGAGGTCTGGGTACTCTTGCCTTTTAACCCCGATTGGCGCTGGCTGCTGGACAGGAGTGATAGTCCCTGGTATCCCACAGCCACGCTGTACAGGCAGGAAACGCGAGACGATTGGACCGGTGCTGTTGAAAGGGTTGGAGTCGATCTGGAAAAAAGATTCAGGTAAAGACCACGCTGTCTGGCCATCAGGCAAAAAAGGGCTAACGAAGCCTTTTTTTTGTCTGAGCGAGTTAACGCCTGTGGCGGTGCCCGTAACCGCTGCGGCTGTAGCCAAAATTCAGCGACACGCCGACTGGCGGGTAATAAGGCCGCGGGTAATAACCGGGGTACACCACTGGCGCTTGCTGGATATACACCGGCTGCGAATACACGGGCTGGGTGTATACGGGCTGCGAATACACGGGCTGGCCATAAACTGGCTGGGCTTGCTGAGGCTGCGCGAAACCGGGCTGCACCGACGCCTGCGGCGAAGGCATGGCGCCGACTGGTGTGACCTGCAGCCGCACATACGGGCCGGGGTCGTTCGGCATCTGGATGGTGTACTGCCTGTCAGCGTACTCGTAGACCACGTTGTAATGTGTGGTGCGGTTTTCATAGGTGGTCTGGATGCCGCACTGCTGGACGTTTTGCACCTGCGTGCGGTTGCCCTCGATGTTGTTACCCACCATGGCGCCGCCGACGAGGCCGATCATGGTGGCCAGTGCGCGGCCACCGCCGTCACCGATGGCATTGCCCATGGCACCGCCGGCCAGTGCGCCCATCACCGCGCCCGCGCCGGAGCCGGGCGACTGGGTCACCATGGGTTGCACGGTGCAGACCTGTTGCGGCACGCTGACCTGCTGCTGCACCGGCGTGCTGGAAATCACGCGCGCCAGGACGTCCATGGCCGAGGCGTTCACGGCAAACAGGCCGGACATGGCGGCGACAGTCGATAAAACGAGTAATTTTTTCATGGTTCAAAACTTTTTCAGCCCGCTGGAAGAAACCCTGCTGGGGATGGCCAAAAACACGGTCTCCAGTTTAATGATTCAGAGCGGTTCTGGTGCACACAAGTTCAGTTAAATCACTGTAAAGCTGAGGCCGGGCGCGGCCACCCGCACCCGGAGGCGTCTTCAAAGCCTGGCTCTCCAGTTTTTGGCGTCAAAGCCCGCCGTGACCTGCCCGTCCTGCCACTCGACCACCGGGCGTTTGATGACGCTGGCATGGGCCTGCATCACGGCCATGGCGCTGGCTGTATCTTTGGTGCTGGCCTGGACGGCCAGCACCAGCTTGCGCCATGTGGTGCCCTGGCGGTTCAGCAGTTTTTCCCAGCCGACAGCCTTTTGCCAGGCCACCAGCCGGTCGGCCGGCACGCCCAGCTTCTTGAAGTCGTGGAATTCATAAGCCACGCCTTGTCCCGCGAGCCAGGCGCGGGCCTTTTTGACGGTGTCGCAGTTGGGAATGCCGTAAACAGTGATCATGCAGGCATTTTCCCATAATTTCAGCATCAAATCAGCCTTTAACCCTTTGTTTACGTGCGCAAGCAGCTATTAATTCGATAGCAATTTAATCCCGCGCAGGTGTGGGTTCAGGCTGCGACACGCGTCGCCCGGCGGCGCCAGCAGCGACAATACGACCCTGTATGGACACGCTGAACACCCTCGACGACTGGCTCGCGCATTGCGAACGCCTGCATCCGACCACCATCGAGCTCGGGCTGGCCCGGGTCCAGGGCGTGGCCCGGCAGATGGGGCTGCACTTTGACTGCCCCGTCATCACGGTGGCTGGCACCAACGGCAAGGGGTCGAGCTGCGCGATGCTCGAAGCGATCCTGGGGCAGGCCGGCTACCGCACCGGGCTTTACACCTCTCCGCACCTGGTGCATTTTGAAGAGCGCTGCCGCATCCGCGGCGAGAGCGTACAAGCCGAGGCCCTGCTGCCGCACTTTGCGCGGGTCGAGGCGCTGCGCGGCAACACCTCGCTGACCTACTTCGAGTTCACCATGCTGGCGATCTTCAGCCTGCTGGCCGCATCCGGCCTGGACGTGGTGATTCTCGAAGTGGGCGTCGGCGGCCGGCTCGATTCGGTCAACATCATCGATGCGGATTGCGCCTTGATCACCAGCATTGACCTTGACCACATGGAGTTGCTGGGCAAGGACCGCGAAAGCATTGGCTTTGAAAAAGCCGGCATCATGCGCGCCGGCAAACCGGCGGTGCTCAGCGACCCGGTGCCGCCGCAAAGTGTGGTCAAGCACGCTGCCGAAGTGGGTGCTGACCTGTGGCTGCTGGGCCGCGACTTCAACTTTTCCGGCGACAAGCTGCAGTGGGCTTGGGCCGGGCGTGCGGGCGCCGGGCCGCCCCAAGTCCGCACAGCCCCCTCGGGGGGCAGCGCAGCACGCGAAGCGGCAAGCGTGGGGGCTCAAAACGGCCGACGCTACGCGGGACTGGCCTACCCCGCGCTTCGCGGCGCCAACCAGTTGCTCAATGCCGCAGGCGTGCTGGCCGCGCTGACTGCCCTGCGGGACCGCCTGCCGGTGACGGCCCAGGCGGTGCGCAACGGGCTGGGCATGGTCGAACTGCCGGGCCGCTTCCAGATCATCTCCGGCCAGCCGACCCTGGTGCTTGATGTGGCGCACAACCCGCACTCGGTGGGCGCGCTCACCGAGAACCTGGACGCCATGGGTTTTTACCCCTGCACCCACGCAGTGTTTGGCGCCATGGCTGACAAGGACCTGGCTGCGATGCTGGGGCGCATCGGGCCGCTGGTCGATCGCTGGTACTTCACTGATTTGCCCACCCCGCGTGCTGCCTGCGGGACCGCGTTGATGGCGCGCTGGCAGGCCGGCAATACCCGCCCGGACGTGCAGGGCCGTGTGTTTGGCAGCCCGGTGCAGGCCCTGCAGGCTGCCATCGCCGCAGCAGACCCCGCTGATAGAATTGTTGTGTTCGGATCGTTCTACACGGTGGGGGCTGTGTTGAAAGAGGGCCTGCCCCGTCTTTTTGCGCCGCATGCCGCGCCCGGGCGCCACAATTCACCCTCAACCGATACCTAACGCTAACGGACACCGTCACCAACATGCCGTTTTTCAATTTTCGTCGGGGTCAAGCATCTACCGCTGCCGGGGCGGCCACCCCTGCCGACAGCGTGGATGTGATTCGCAAACGCGCCAGGCACCGCCTGATCGGCGCGGCTGTTCTGGTGCTGGCCGGGGTGATTGGTTTCCCCCTGCTGTTCGACACCCAGCCAAGGCCGGTGGCGGTCGATATCCCGATTGAAATCCCCGGCAAGAACACCGTCAAGCCGCTGGTGATGCCCACGCCTGCCGCAGCACCCGTGACCCAAGGCTCCGCCAGCGCCCCTTCCGCAGCCGCTGACAAGGTGGCGGCGCCGTCGAGCCTTACGCCGCGTGAGGAAATTGTGACGGAGAAAAAGGCTGAAGCCCCCATACAGCCTGCTCAGTCAGCGATCAAAAACGAAGCAAAACCGGAGCCGAATACCACGGCCAGGACTCCCGCCGCCAGCGACGAGGCGGCACGTGCCAAGGCCTTGCTGGAGGGTAAGGCGGCCGCGCCTGCGGCGGCAACCGCCAAAACAGCTGTGGCGGAGCCTGAGGTCCGACTGGTCGTGCAGGTGGGCGCTTTTGCGGATGCCGAGAAGGCGCGCGAAGTGCGCCAGAAGCTTGAACGGGCGGGACTGAAAACCTACACCCAGGTGGTCGATACCAAGGACGGCCAGCGCATCCGGGTTCGGGTCGGGCCTTTTGACAGCAAGGCCGACGCCGACAAGGCTGCCAGCAAGATCAGGGGACTTGATTTGCCGGCCGCCATCCTGACCTTGTAGCGTGGGCGTTGTCGATCTGGCTTTTCTGGGCGTGCTGGCGGCATCGATGCTGGTAGGCGCGTGGCGCGGCCTGGTGTACGAGGTGTTGTCAGTGCTTGGCTGGGCCCTGTCGTTTTACCTGGCGCAGTGGTTTGCGCCGGACATGGCGGCTCTGCTGCCCTTGCAGAGTGCGTCGGAGCCGGTGCGTTATGCCGCAGCGTTTGTGCTGATTTTTATCGCAGCCGTGTTTGCTGCTGGCCTGCTGGCTGTGTTGATCAAGAAGATGGTGGAGGCCATCGGCCTGCGGCCGGTCGACCGGACGCTGGGGGCAGCTTTTGGTGTGGTGCGTGGGGTGATTCTGTTGCTGGCGGTGACGGTGGTGATCAACATGACGGCTTTCAAAAACGCTCCGTGGTGGCAGGAGTCCAAAGGCGCGGAAGTCTCGACGGCGGCACTCAAGGGGCTAAAG
>NZ_JBDNGU010000011.1:0-14400 GCF_041689105.1 Polaromonas sp.
CTTGTCTACAGATTTTGTCGGTCTCGATTTTTGAGAAAACCCAGCTGTCATGCGCCTTGCAGCCCGATCGCTCTCAAACCGTACCCCCACCAATCGCTAACCAGTTGATTTTGTTCAACTTTTAACCGGACACTACTGAAATCATTCCTACATGTTGTTGCTTCGCCTTGTCGTGCAATAGCACTGTCTGCGGCTTCGCGCCTAATCTAGAAATGATTTAGAAATGGAATCACAGGGCAGCTAACTTGAAAACGAAAGAAACCCCATGAGCTACTACGGATGGAAGCCATACGTCACAGTTGGTCAGCGCCAAAAGCTGGCTGAAAAAGCCGCAACCAAAGCCAAAAAAAGCGGTAAACCCTACACGCCCATCTTGGCCTATCGCGGCGCAGTGGCTAAAACCGTCTGGGGCAAAAGCTGGTGCGACCACCTGGAGGCCTACAGCGACTACGCCAACCGCTTGCCGCGTGGCGCGACCTACGTGCGCAATGGCTCGGTGATTCATTTGCAATTGACGGCGGGCGCTGTTCACGCGCAGGTAATGGGATCGTCTTTGTATGCAGTCAACGTCACCGTCCAGCCCGTCCAACAAGCGCAGTGGAAATCAATTTGTCAGGACAGCGCGGGTTCAATCGCATCGCTGGTTGAAATTTTGCAAGGCAAGCTTTCAACGGCTATCATGCAGCGCATTTGCGAGCCCGGCAAAGGCCTGATGCCCACGCCCCAAGAAATTAACTTTGACTGCAGCTGCCCGGATTGGGCCGGGATGTGCAAGCACGTGGCTGCCGTGCTGTACGGTGTAGGCGCGCGGCTGGACCAGCAGCCTGAGCTGCTGTTTACCTTGCGCCATGTGGATGCCAAAGACCTGATTCAAGTCGCGGACGGCGGCCTGGTCACGGCGCGTAAAGCGCCAAAAGCGGCCAAGGTGCTAGACGATTCGTTGCTAGCCGATGTATTTGGGCTTGAGATGGCGCAGACCACGGACGCGCCGCCTGCAAAAAAGATAGCCGTAAAAGTCGTGAAGACCATGAAAGCCATCAGAGACATCAAAGCACCCGGCATAAAAAAACCAGCTGCAAAGAAGGTTGCCGCCAAAAAGGTGACTGCTAAAAAAGCAACCGTCAAAGCCATCGTCAAAGCAGCACCCACCCCGAAATCGGCATCCAAAAAAGTAGCCACGAAGGTGGCTGCAAAGGTGGCGATCAAAACACCCGCCGGGAAGAAAGCAAGCGTCAAAAAGCGCAGCAATTAGGAGGGTTATTGGGGTCAGAGTCCAAATTCATCGTGCCCTTTGCACGCCCTTCGGGTGCGATGCTTCGCATCGTAATGAAAATGGCGTCTGGCCCCAATAACCCCCCGTGTGAAAATACCGGTTATGAACGACACCCCCACCCCGCAACTGATGCAACTGATGCAGAGCATGGGCTTGGCGGCAAAGACGGCCTCCAGCCAGATGGCACGCGCCCCTAGTGCTGTCAAAAACAAAGCGCTGATAGCCTTGGCCGGGCTGCTGCGGCAGAACGCCGCAGCATTGGATGCCGCCAACGCAAAAGACCTTGCACGCGCCACCGCGTCGGGTTTGGCTGGCCCCATGCTGGACCGCCTCAAGCTCAAGCCCAAAGACATTGACACCGTGGCCGTCGGCTGCGAGCAGCTGGCCGCCATGCCCGACGTGATCGGCGAGATCATCGGCATGAAACAGCAGCCCAGCGGCATACGCGTGGGCCAGATGCGTGTGCCCATCGGCGTGTTCGGCATGATTTACGAAAGCCGGCCGAACGTGACGATCGAAGCGGCGAGTCTGGCCATCAAGAGCGGCAACGCCTGCATCCTGCGCGGCGGCTCGGAAGCCATCGAGTCGAACAAGGCGCTGGCCGCGCTGGTGCAGCAGGCGCTACTTGACGCCGGCCTGCCGGCGGATGCGGTGCAGCTGGTGCCGACCACCGACCGCGAGGCCGTGGGCCTGTTGATCACGATGCCCCTGTATGTGGACGTGATCATTCCGCGCGGCGGCAAGGGCCTGATCGAACGCGTCAGCCGTGACGCCAAAGTACCGGTCATCAAACACCTGGACGGCAACTGCCATGTGTATGTGGACGACCCCTGCGACATGGCCATGGCCGTGACCGTGGCCGACAACGCCAAAACCCAGAAATACAGCCCCTGCAATGCCAGCGAGGGTCTGCTGGTCGCGCGCAGCGTGGCGGCCGAGTTCCTGCCCAAAATCGGTGCTATCTACGCAGCCAAAGGTGTCGAGATGCGTTGCGACGCCGAAGCCCAAGCCATTCTTGCCGCCGTGCCGGGCGCTACCGTCAAGTCCGCTACCGAGCAGGACTGGTACGAGGAATACCTGGCGCCCATCATCAGCATCAAGGTGGTCGCTGGCGTGGACGAAGCGATTGCCCACATCAACCAGTATTCCAGCCACCACACCGACGCGATCATCACGCGCGACCACATGCATGCGCAGCGTTTTTTGCGCGAGGTCGATTCGGCGAGCGTGATGGTGAATGCGAGCACCCGCTTCGCCGATGGTTTCGAGTTTGGCTTGGGCGCCGAAATCGGCATCAGCACCGACAAATTCCACGCGCGTGGACCGGTCGGAATCGAAGGCCTGACCTCGCTCAAATACGTGGTTCTGGGCCAGGGCGAAGTCCGGGCCTGAGGCGGGCTTGTGGCTTGGCCGGGCCAGGACGCAACCAGGCCGGCCTGCGGCGCTTACCCCTTGTAACTGGCGAGGCGGACCCCAATATCCCTAAAATCCGCTTAGATATAACCCAAGCAAATAACAACATTTCCCATTGAAAGTGGCCGCATGGTTCCGCACCTCATCACCGCCCTGAGCGGCCCCACCAACGAACTCGAGCAACGCATCCTGGACATGACGCCGGCCATCGAACGCTGGTTCCGGCTGGAGTGGATGGAGCACACGCCGCCGTTTTACAGCTCGGTCGATGTGCGCAATGCCGGCTTCAAGCTGGCGCCGGTGGACACCAACCTCTACCCCGGCGGCTGGAACAACCTGACGCCCGAGATGCTGCCGCTGGCGGTGCAGGCAGCGATGGCGGCGATTGAAAAAATCTGCCCCGAGGCGCGCAACCTGCTGCTCATCCCCGAGAACCACACGCGTAACACCTTTTACCTGTCCAATGTGCTGCAGCTCAAGCGCATTTTCCACCAGGCCGGGCTCCATGTGCGCTTTGGCTCGCTCAGCCCCGACATCACCGAGCCGACCACGCTGACCCTGCCGACCGGCGAGCAGATCACGCTGGAGCCGCTGGTGCGCACCGACCGGCGCCTGGGCCTTAAAAATTTCGACCCCTGCACCATCCTGCTTAACAACGACCTGTCGGCCGGCACGCCGGGCATGCTGGAAGACCTCAATGAGCAGTATTTGCTGCCGCCTCTGCATGCGGGCTGGTCGGTGCGGCGCAAGTCGCGCCACTTCCAGGCCTATGAAGAGGTGTCCAAGCGTTTCGGCAAATTGCTGGGTGTCGACCCCTGGCTGATCAACCCGATGTTTGCCAAATGCGGCGAGGTCAACATGGCCGAGGGTGCCGGCATGGAATGCCTGACCACCAACGTTGATGCGCTGCTGACCAAGATCAGGCGCAAGTACAAGGAATACGGGATCAACGAAAAGCCGTTTGTGATCGTCAAGGCCGACAACGGCACCTATGGCATGGGCATCATGACGGTGCGCGACGTCAAAGACCTCGATGAGGTCACCCGCAAGACAAAAAACAAGATGAACGCGACCAAGGACGGCCAGGCCCTGTCCGAAGTCATCATCCAGGAAGGCGTGCAGACCCACGAACGCATCAACGACGCGGTGGCCGAGCCGGTCGTCTACATGATGGACCGTTATGTGGTGGGCGGCTTTTACCGCGTGCATGCCGACCGCGGCATTGACGAAAACCTCAACGCACCGGGCGCCAGCTTTGTGCCGCTGGCTTTTGCCGACAGCGGCCGCCTGCCGCAGCCGGGCGTGCCGCCCGGTGCCAGCGGGCCCAACCGCTTCTACATGTACGGCGTGATCGGTCGACTGGCCATGCTGGCGGCCAGCTACGAGCTGGAAGCCACTGACCCGGACGCCGAGGTCTATGACTAGGAGCCTGTCGGGCTTAAGTTACAAGTTGTTGCAGTGCAACAAAGGTGCGAATTCTTGTATTTAGGGGTCTGCGCCGATGTGCCGCAGGCGGGGACAGGCGCAAAATAGCGTTCCTCAAGTCAACATTTCCCGCGCCGGGGGTTTGAGCCCTGACCCCGGCACCAGCGGGATTTTTTTGTGTCCAGTAAAAAATCATCACTTGCGGCGCTCACCCTGGGTGCCATCGGCATTGTTTACGGCGACATCGGCACCAGCGTGCTGTATGCCCTCAAGGTCGTTTTCAACTCGGGCTACGTGCCTCTGACCCCAGACAACGTCTACGGCATCCTGTCGATGGTTTTCTGGACCATCACGGTCATTGTTTCGCTGAAATACGTCACGCTTATCCTGCGCGCCGACAACAACGGCGAAGGCGGCCTGATCGCCATGCTGGCGCTGGCCACCAACGCGGTGAATGACAAGCCCAAGCTGCGGCGCTGGCTGCTTGGCGTGGGCATCTTCGGCACCGCCATTTTTTATGGCGACGGCGTCATCACCCCGGCCATCTCCGTGCTTTCGGCTGTCGAGGGACTGGAGCTGCTGTCGCCAGCCTTCAACCCTTACATCATGCCCATCGCGCTGGTGGTGATCTTCGGACTGTTTTACGTCCAGAAAAACGGCACCACCGGCATTGCCCGCATGTTCGGGCCGATCTGCGCCGTCTGGTTTGTCACCATCGCGGCGCTGGGCATTCCGCACATCTGGGCCCACCCGGAAGTGCTGGGCGCCATCAGCCCGCACCACGCCTTGCGCTTTGTCTTCCAGCAGCCTGGCATTACCTTCGTGCTGCTGGGTGCGCTGGTGTTGTGTGTCACCGGCACGGAAGCGCTGTATGCCGACCTTGGCCACTTCGGCAAAAAACCCATACGCATGGCCTGGTTCGCGCTGGTCATGCCGGCACTGCTGATCAACTATTTCGGCCAGGGCGCGATGCTGATCTATACCCCTGAGTCGGTGACCAACCCGTTTTACCTGATGGCGCCCACCTGGGCGCTGGTGCCGCTGGTCATCCTGGCTACCGCTGCCACAGTGATTGCCTCGCAGGCCCTGCTCTCGGCGGCTTTTTCGGTGAGCAAGCAGGCCATCCAGCTCGGCTATCTCCCGCGCATGCAGATCCGCCACACCTCGGTGCATGAAGTCGGGCAGGTCTACATCCCGGCGGTGAACTGGTCACTGTTTGCCGCTATCGTGGTGGCGGTCGCCCTGTTCAAGAACTCCACCAATCTGGCCTCGGCCTACGGCATCGCGGTGACGACCGACATGCTGATCACCACCGTGCTGACTTTCTTCGTCATCCGTTACGCGTGGAAGCTGCCGCTGGCGCTGTGCGTAGGCGCGACAGGTCTGTTTTTTGTGGTAGACCTGATGTTCTTCAGCTCCAACGTGCTGAAGTTTGTCGAGGGCGGCTGGTTCCCGGTGCTGATCGGCCTGACCATGTTTACCATCATGATGACCTGGAAGCAGGGGCGCGCGCTGCTCAATGCGAAGCTGCGCGCCGATGCCATCGACTTGCCGAGTTTTCTCGAAGCTGTGTTTGTCAGCCCGCCGGTGCGCGTCGAAGGTACCGCCGTGTTCCTGACCGCCGAAGCCGGCGTGGTGCCCAATGCGCTGCTGCACAACCTCAAGCACAACAAGGTGCTGCATGAGCAGAACCTGTTCGTCACCGTGCACAACCACGAGGTGCCCTGGATCGGCCTGGACAAACGTCTGGTGATCGAGTCGCTGGGCCATAACTGCTGGCAGGTGGTGATCCACTACGGCTTCAAGAACGATCCGGACGTACCCAAGGCCCTGCAGCAGATGCGCACGCGCGGCTGCGAGCTGGAGACCATGACTACCAGCTATTTCCTGTCGCGCGACGTGGTGGTTCCGACCATAGGCGGCGGCATGGCACCGTGGCGCGAAAAGCTGTTTGCGCAAATGCACCACAACGCGGGCGGCGCGGCGGATTTCCTCAAATTACCCAACAACTCGGTGGTGGAGCTAGGCAGCAAGATCGAGATTTGATTCACAGTGCTTCGGAGCTTCAGCCCTTGTGTGGCGGGCGCAAGCAGCTATTTAATTGATAGTGCGATGGTGTCATTCAGCGGTCCCGCGACGCGCAGGCCGATAATGAAGCCTCGCCATGCTTCTGACCTTCCTGCTCCAAATCATCGCCAGTGAGCGAACACGCCGGAGCAACCGCCAATTCGGCGGCATTCTGGCGTTTGTCGCCGGCGCCGTCAACGCAGGCGGCTTTCTGGCGGTGCACCGCTACACCTCGCACATGACGGGCATCGTGTCGTCCGTCGCGGACGACCTGGTCATCGGCAGCATCGGCCTGGCGCTGGCGGGTCTGGTGTCCCTGGCGGCATTTTTGGCCGGGGCCATCACCACCACCTTGCTGATCAGCTGGGCGCGGCGCCAGGGACTGCGCAGCAGCTACGCGTTGGCGCTGCTGCTGGTTTTCGGCCTGGTGGGCGCGAATCTGACGTCTTTCACCAGCCTGCTGGTGCCCACGGCGGTGCTGCTGCTGTGTTTCATCATGGGTCTGCAAAACGCCATCATCACCAAAATCTCCAACGCCGAGATACGCACCACCCACATGACCGGCGTCATCACCGACCTGGGCCTGGAGCTGGGCCGTCTGATTTACTGGAACCATTCCAAAAAAGCCAGCGGCATCCAGATCGTGCGCGCCAACACCAACAAGCTGTTTATCCACGCCAGCCTGCTCGGCCTGTTTTTTTTCGGCGGCATCGCCGGCGCGCTGGCTTTCAAGACCGTGGGCTTCAGCGCCACGCTGCCGCTTGCCTTGCTGCTCGTGGCGATGGCCCTGCCGGCCATCATGCTCGACCTGCGCAAGCTGGCGCAAACGCAGTGACAGGCCTGGCCGCTCCCCCGCCCGATGCAGAGCCCGGGGCCGCCAGCTGCGGCTTCGCGTCGCTGCAATACGCCCAGCCTTTTGTGCGTGAGGACGGGGCGTCCAGGTCCCTTCATTTCACGCTCGGTGAGCTGCAAAGCCGCATGCTGCTGCGCCGGCCCACCTACCTCGACGTGGACTACACCCGGACCATGATGGGTTTTCTGCTGTTCAAGCCCGCGCCTGCGCACATCGGCATGGTCGGTCTGGGCGGCGGTTCGATCGCCAAGTTCTGCCACCGGCAACTGCGCGCCAGCAGGATGACCGTGCTGGAGATCAACCCGCATGTGATCGCGTTGCGCCGTCTATTCCAGGTGCCCGACGACGACGAGCGCTTCCAGGTGATCGCTGCCGATGGGGCGCTTTTTTTGCGCGAGGAAGCGCCCGGCTTCGATGTTTTGCTGGTCGACGGCTTCGACCATGAGGGCCAGCCAGCCGCGCTTTGTTCGCAGCGCTTTTACGACGACTGTTTTGGGGCACTTTCAGCCGACGGCGTGCTGGTGGTCAACCTGCACGGCGACCACGCCGAGCATGCGACCCTGGTGGGCCGCATCACCCGCAGTTTCAGCGGCAATGCGGTGGAGGTGTTGGCGGTGGAGAAAAGCAACAGCATTATGTTTGCCTCCCGGGGCCAAGCCATCTCGCCGCGCCGCATGAGCCTGGCCAAAAGCATGGCGGGGCTGGACGGCGAGGCGCGCCTGCAACTCAAGGCCGAGCTGGTGCGTATTGCCTGGGAGATGAAAAACCTGGGCGAAGAGCCCGCTTGAAACAGACTAAAAGTTGCTCTGGCCCATCATTTGCCTGGCCTGCTGGCCATTTTGCGATTGGGCCTGCTCTTCTTCCAGCTCCGGGCTGTCGCTTCGGTCCTGGTTCTGATCCTGGTTCTGCCCGTAAAGCGGCCGATCGCCAGGCGGCTCGTTGACCAAACTCACGACCAGGTGAATGAAATGGAGCTTGGGCACCACCTCATGCGGTAACACAAAAGGATAAAAATCGGACTGTCCCATGGCGCGCGACATCTCGTTGAGCAGCATGGTCAACCGCGTCCAGCAGTTCAGGAAAGACAGAAAGTTTTCGGCGCCAGGGTGTTCGGGCTGGTACAGCGTGTCGAGCGTGAACGGCGTGAACTCCAGCTGGGCCGTGTCGGTGGCCAGGCCAAAACTGAGCGCGGTGTCCACCGTGTCCCGGATGTGCAGGTAGTGCGCCCAGCATTCGGCCCAATCCTCCCAGGGGTGGACGCTGGCATAGGCGCTGACGTAATGCAGCGCCCAGTCCGGGCGAGGGCCCTGCGAATAATTGGTTTGCAGGCTGGCGGCATAGTTCTGGGTTTCGTCGCCGAAAAGCCCCCGAAAACCCTGCAGCCAGTCGGTGCCGGCGATCAGCCGGTCCCAGTAATAGTGGCCGACCTCGTGGCGAAAGTGGCCCAAAAGCGTACGGTAGGGCTCATGCATTGCCTTGCGGACGGTCTCACGCGTGGCATCGTCGGCTTCGTTGATATTCAGCGTGATCAGGCCGGTGTCGTGCCCGGTCATGATGTGCGGCCCGAAGTCAGGTGAGCGCAGGAAGTCAAACATCAGCCCGCCTTCGGGGTCCTCACTCACCCGCGAGGACAGTGGCAAGCCAAGTGCCAGCAAGGCTGACACCAGGCGCCGCTTGGCCAGCTCGACCCGACCCCAAAGTTCGCCGTTGTCCGGATGTTCGGGATCATTCAGGTCGGGAATGGTGCGGTTGAGCCGGCAGGCCCGGCACAGCACCGCCTGGGGCTCGCCCTCATGCACCGGAAGCAGCCAGTTGCAGGCCGCTGGCGTCTGCAGGTTGGCGCAGCGCAAATAGGCGGCGGTCGGCGCATCGCTGCTGCCCCCCCCGGTGGTGCCCCCGGCCTGCCACTCCACCCAGGTGTCCGGATCCTGGCCAGGCATCAGGGGCAGGAGACGCGCCTGGACGGTGTCATAACCCAGCGGCGTCCCACAGGCCAGGCAGGTGCTGTTTCGGAAAAACACCGGACGGCCGCACTGGCAGCGGTAGGCGCGCCCCGCCAGGCTGGCGGCAACGGTGGGGGCGGGAACAGGCGGCAAATCAGTGGTGGACAATGCAGACTCTCGGGTCACGGACCAAATGGCAGGCAGACAGACCGGTCGGCGTGGCTGGCTTCAAGTTTGCCACGTTTGCGGGTGCACCCTGCGCCAACTTGCCTTGTCCGGACGTCAGTTTTTTCTGACAGAACGGCGCATGGCGCGCCGGTCTTTTATCATGTGTGACCCGATTGACCGAACCAAAGGATTCCCATGCCCACCTACCACGTCGAAATGATGGAAGGCCGTACCCTGGACCAGAAGAAAAAGCTGGTTGCCGAACTGACCCGTGTCAGCGTCGAGGTGCTGGCGGTCGCGCCGGAGTCGGTCGATGTCATCATCACAGACATCAAGCGCGAAAACTGGGCCACCGGCGGCAAGCTCTGGTCCGAGCCGCGCGACTGATCCCAGTCCCGCCCTGACCCCAAGCCGCGCTTGAGCCGTTCCGCCACCCTTGCTGACCTGCAGGCGCGTTTCGGCCCGCGTTACCGCTGGCTGCTGCTGCTGTCGGTCATGGTCGGCACGATGGCGTCCATCATGTCCTCGACCATCGTCAACGTGGCGATCCCGGACATGAGCCAGCATTTCGCGCTGGGCCAGGCGCGCGCGCAGTGGGTGACCTCCGGCTTCATGGTGGCCATGACGGTATCCATGCTGACCACACCCTGGCTGCTGGCGCGCTACGGCTACCGCCGCACCTATGTGGGCACCATGCTGCTGTTGCTGGCCGGCGGCTTGGTGGGCGGCTTGTCCAGCAGCTTTGCGCTGGTGCTGGGCGCGCGCGTGGCGGAGGGCCTGGCAGCCGGCGTGGTGCAGCCCATCCCGGCCATCATCATCATGCGGGCTTTCCAGCCCCATGAGCAGGGGCGCGCCAGCGGCATCTTCGGCATGGGTGTGGTGCTGGCGCCGGCCATCGGCCCCAGCATAGGCGGCGTGCTGGTGGACCTGTTCGGCTGGCGTTCAATCTTTTTCATGGTCATCCCGTTTTGCCTGGCTTCGTTGTGGCTGGCTTACCGTTATGTACCGGTCACGTCGCCGGGGGGCGCGGCGGCCAACCGCAAAGGCGCCACGCTGGACTGGCGCGGCCTGCTGCTGGGCGGCGCCGGCACGCTGTGCCTGCTCAACGGCATGGCGGCTCCCTGCTCCACGCCGCGCTGCTGCTGGGGGGCGCCTTGGGGGCGCTCGTGCTGTTTCTGGCCTGGCAACGGCGCATGGCGGCCACCGGCCGCGAGCCGCTGATGAACCTGGTGCTGTTCGACTACCGGCCGTTCGCGATGGGCAGCATCGTGGCCTTCATCTACGGCACGGCGCTGTTCGGCTCGACCTATCTGCTGCCGGTTTACATGCAGCTGGGCCTGGGCCTGTCGGCCTCCTATGTCGGGAGCATCCTGCTGCCCGCCGGCTTTGTGCTGGCCGTCACGATTGCGCTGGTGGGCCGCCTGGCCGACCGCCGGCCGACCTGGCTGCTGGTCAGCATCGGGCTGGCGCTGCTGGCCCTGTCATTTGCGCTGATGCTGACGGTGACCCTCTCTACCGCGATCTGGTTGCTGGTGCTATGGGCGATCCTTGGCCGGATCGGCCTGGGCTTCATCCTGCCTTCGCTCAACCTCGGCTCGCTGCGCGCCCTGAATCCCGAGCTGATTTCACAGGGTTCCAGCGCCATTAATTTCGTGCGCATGCTGGGCGGCGCCATCGGGGTCAGCCTGTGCGGCATCGTGCTCGAGTGGCGGCTGGCGGCGCACGGCGATTCGCTGACGCAGGCCGCGACCAGCCCGGCGCGGCTGGCTGCTTTCAACGAAGCTTTCCTGATGCTGGCGGCACTGTGCGTGCTGGCGATGTTCGCCGCATGGCGCTTGCGGCCGCAGGTCGCGACAGCCCCGTCGGCAGGAAACTAACACCATGTGCCAACTGCTCGGAATGAACTGCAACACGCCGACTGACGTGACCTTCAGCTTCACGGGGTTTGCGCAGCGCGGCGGAAACACCGA
The DNA here is from genome assembly GCF_041689105.1 of Polaromonas sp. GTDB lineage: Bacteria > Pseudomonadota > Gammaproteobacteria > Burkholderiales > Burkholderiaceae_C > Polaromonas. The sequence continues at coordinate 11,113 of NZ_JBDNGU010000011.1, forward strand.
CCACCATAGCGACGGCTGGGGCATCGCCTTTTTTGAAGGCGGCGACTGCAGCGAGAGCGACCGCGGCCTGCGCCATTTCGTGGACCACCAGTCGGCCAGCGCATCCCCGGTGGCCGAGCTGATACGCCGCTACCCGATCAAGAGCCGCAACGTGATTGCGCACATCCGCAAGGCCACGCAGGGCCGCGTCGCGCTGGAGAACTGCCACCCTTTTGCGCGCGAGCTGTGGGGCCGCTACTGGGTGTTTGCACACAACGGCGACCTGAAGGATTTCAACCCGCGGCTGCACGGCAGCTTCCGGCCGGTGGGCACGACTGACAGCGAACGGGCTTTTTGCTGGATCATGCAGGAGCTGGCCAAGTCGCACGCCGGCGTGCCCGGCATTGCCGAGCTGACCTTGACGCTGCGCGAACTGGCAGCGCAGATCGCACCGCACGGCACTTTCAACTTTTTGCTGAGCAACGGACTGGCGCTCTGGGCCCACGCATCGACCAGCCTGTACCACGTGGAGCGCAAACACCCTTTTTCGCATGCCACGCTCAGCGACGAAGACCTCAGCGTCAACTTTGCGGACCAGACCGCGCCGGGCGACCGCGTCGCCGTGGTGGTGACCGCGCCGCTCACCACCAACGAAGCCTGGCAGGCCTTTGCGCCGGGTGAGCTCAGAGTCTTTGAGGGTGGAGCGCTGCGCGGTTGACGGATTCAGGTCGATCCCGAATCGACCTGAATTGCTATGAATTCAGGAGCTGACTACGCCCACGGGACAAGGGCTAAAACCCGATTCAATGCTTACTTCAGAGCAGCCTCAAGCGCATCGACGAACATCGCCGCCACATCAAAACCCGTTTGGTCGAAAATTTCCTGGAAGCAGGTCGGGCTGGTAACGTTGATCTCGGTCACGTAGTCGCCGATCACGTCAATACCAGCCAGCAGCAGGCCGCGCGCTGCGAGTACCGGCCCGAGGGCATCCCCGATCTCCTGGTCACGCGCCGACAGCTTCTGCGCCACGCCCAAGCCACCGGCCGCCAGATTGCCGCGCACCTCGCTGCCCTGCGGAATACGCGCCAGGCTGAAAGGCACCGGCTTGCCGCCTATCACCAGCACGCGCTTGTCACCCCTGGTGATCTCGGGCAAAAATTTTTGCACCATCACACTTTGGGCACCGTCCTTGTTCAGGGTTTCGGTGATGCTGCCCAGGTTCAGGCCGTCTTCCTTGACGCGGAAAATCCCCATGCCGCCCATGCCGTCCAGCGGCTTGAGGATGATGTCCTTGTGTTCGGCATGGAAGCGCTTGATGTCGGCTGCGCTGCGGGTGACCAGGGTCGGTCCGCTGAACTTCGCAAACTCCAGAATGGCGAGTTTTTCCGGGTGGTCACGCAGCGCGCGCGGCTTGTTGAAGACACGCGCGCCCTCGCGTTCGGCCTGCTCCAGCAAATGGGTGCTGTAGAAAAACTCGCTGTCAAAGGGCGGGTCCTTGCGCATGACGATGGCGTCGAAGTCACAGAGCTGCTGGCTCTGCGCGGGTTCGGCCGTGTACCAGTCGGTGGCGTCGCCCGTCAGCACGATACGCTGGGCCGTCGCCGCGACCTTGTCGCCGGTCTGCCAGCGCATGTCTTTGGGCTCGCAGGTGCTCAGCGTGTGGCCGCGCCGCTGCGCCTCGCGCATCATTGCAAACGTGGTGTCCTTGTAGATCTTGAAACAGGCGAGGGGATCGGCGACAAAAAGAATATGCATGAGCGGTTCAGTCGATGGATGGGGCGGGGCGCTGACGGTATTGTTGTACAAATAGCGCCATCGCGTCGGCCACCCCACCCCAGACGGCCGAACCGATGCCGGCAAGGGTCACGCCCGACAGGGTGACCAGAAAGGTGATCAGCGCAGCCTCGCGGTGCGACTCGTCGCGCAGCGCCTGCGCCAGGCCGCTGCCAATCGTGCCCAGCGGCGCCAACCCGGCAATCGCCACCACCAGCTCTTGGCGGAAAACCCCATCAAAAAAAGACGCGTCCCATCGCGGAGTTATCTCGACTGGGAAGCGACAAACAACTTCACACCCTGCCGCAAGCTCGTTTGTTAACTATGAATTCTGCCAGCTTCTCGCCATATGTATTGAAGTAAAGAAACGTGTAGTAGAGACCCTTCTCAAACGCTGCGTTCTCCAAGTTTGTCTTGCACGCCTTGGGAACGAGCTCATCGTATAAAGCGATTTGAAACTCGTTCCGTTTTGCTTGTGACAGTCCTCGCTTGACACGCAGGATGTTAGTAATTCGCACATTCTTACCGACCGCCTCAGCCGTCGACGTTACCGTCATATCGTCGAGTATGTTTTTTTGATTCTGATTGTGTTGCTGCGCTATGTACAAAGCAACGGACTCGACAGTCGTTCCTTGAGCAACGCACAGGCTACTTGATAACAAAGAAAAAACAATGAGCGTAGTTTTCATGTTGATCTCACGGCAAGAAAAGCGCAGCAACCCAAACTGCCGAAGCGTACTCATTCTATGGATTGAAACGATGCAGTTTGAAAAGATGGCACGTTCCGACCGACCCATTTCGGTAGCGAGATACCTAGTCGCGCAGCGATTTCCCGGGCTTCCGAATCACGATTTCGGATGAGCGCTGTTATTTCGCAAACAGCCTGCTCCGGGGTCAACACAATAATGCCAATCTTCGCTAGCGCCTTTGCATTACCCAACATGCCGCCGGGCTGAGTTTTTGAGGCGCCGTCATTTGACACGAGGCTATAGCTTTGGCGCTCAGCCATGTAAAGAATGGCCACGTCATTTCTCTGATTGTCATTGCATGCCCCAGTCGGAAACAAAATCGCCTCAATCTGGCTACGTGTATCCAAATTCCCGCATTCGGGCGCGCTTTCAGAAACTGTCGAATACTCGTACGATTTTATGAGTCTTTTGGTGTTACCCGCACCCGCTTCAATTGCAGCTGTCCATGACATGAATATTGCGATAACGTTATTTTCACGCCATCGTTCAAGTTGGTTGATGTGCGAATTGCCTTGTCGTGCGTTGATGCAATTTGCATCCAAGAAGTAGCTGGCAACATGTCGGGCTGGGAAGTTTGGCATTGATGGGGCTCACTGGAGGATCTATGAATGTCCAAAAGGCTGGGTGAGTCTAGCGCCGGGGGTAGACTATTGCTCCGGCCCTGTGAAGTCTTAAGCCGCATATCGAACCCGACTATCCTGAAAGTAGCTCATAACGCGCTGGGGGTTTTGCTTCAGCATCGCCATGTGCTCGTTGGCGGCCTCGCGTAATCTGGCCTTGGTTCTGA
>NZ_JBDNGU010000012.1:0-26010 GCF_041689105.1 Polaromonas sp.
CGACAAACCAGTCGGCGGTGAGTTCAATGAGATTGGAGAAAAACTCTCACTCTCTCAGTGCTGCAGGGTCAGCGCGGCGCCAGGCGGATCGCGCCGTCGAGGCGGATCACTTCGCCGTTGAGCATGTCGTTTTCAAAGATGTGCTGCGCCAGTTTGGCGTAATCCTGCGGCGTGCCCAGGCGGCTCGGGAAGGGTACCGAGGCGGCCAGCGAGTCCTGTACTTCCTGCGGCATGCCGAACATCATGGGTGTGCCGAAGATGCCGGGGGCAATCGTCATGTTGCGGATGCCGTTGCGCGCCAGGTCGCGCGCGATCGGCAGCGTCATGCCGACAATGCCGCCTTTGGAGGCGCTGTAGGCGGCCTGGCCGATCTGGCCGTCGTAGGCCGCGACGGACGCGGTGGAGATCATCACGCCGCGCTCGCCAGTGGCTTCAGGCTCGTTTTTGCACATCGCGTCGGCGGCCAGACGGATCATGTTGAAGCTGCCGACCAGGTTGACGGTGATGGTCTTGCTGAACACGCCCAGGTTGTGCGCGCCGTTTTTGCCGACGGTTTTTTCAGCTGGCGCAATGCCGGCGCAATTGACCAGGCCCATGAGTTTGCCCATGGACACGGCTTTGGCCACCACGGCCTGGCCGTCGGCCTCCTGGCTGACGTCGCACTTGACGAATACGCCGCCTATGTCTTTGGCAATCGCCTCGCCTTTTTCAACCTGCATGTCGGCGATAACGACCTTGCCGCCCTGGGCCGCCAACATGCGGGCCGTGCCTTCGCCCAGTCCCGAAGCGCCGCCGGTGACGATGAATACTTTGCCTGCGATGTCCATTGAAAATTCCTTGAAAGGGGGGTGGAGGGTGATCTTTGGTTGACGTGAACGTCAACGTCAATGCCGATTATCACGCATAAAAAAAGCCCGGCGGACCGGGCTTTGTGACTGTCGTTCTGTTTGCAAGTGATGCTTTCACGGGGCACCCATCGAGGGCGCCTCGTTCGCCAGCCGCTGCGCTGGTGATCCCGCCGCGCGGGGCCCCCGCCTTTCGCTCCGCGCCTTATTTGTAGCCCACCCGGTCCAGCATCTGCTGGACCTTGAGCTGGTTTTTGGCAACCACGCCCAGCGGGATGTTTTCCTGCTTGAAGTTGGCGCCGCCCATCGCGGCAATCGCCGGATTGCTGACGCTCACGCCTTTGGCAGCGGGGAATTCATTGTTGCCATTGGCAAAGTAGTCCTGCGCAAAGGGGCTGGCAAGAAACTCCAGGAACTTGATGGCGTTGGCCGGGTTCTTCGCGTGTTTGGCGACGGCCGCGCCGGCGATGTTCACGTGGGTGCCCGAGGTGGCCTGGTTCGGAAACATGATCTTGACCTTTTGCATGACGGCTTTGTCGTCCACCTTGTCGGATTTGATCAGGCGCGCCACGTAGTAGCTGTTGGTCAGCGCCACGCCGCATTCGCCGGAAGCCACCGCCTTGATCTGGTCGGTGTCGCCGCCTTTGGGGGCGCGTGCCATGTTGGCGACCACGCCCTTGAGCCATTCTTCGCCTTTGGCATCGCCCAGGCGCTCGACCACGGTGCTGAACAGGGACAGGTTGTAGGGGTGCGAGCCGGTGCGTGTGCAGACCAGGCCCTTGAGTTTGGGGTCGGCCAGTTTTTCATAGGTGTCCACGTCGGCGGCCTTGACACGGGCCGGGTCATACACGATGACGCGGGCGCGGGTCGAAAAGCCGGTCCAGGTCACGCCTTCGGGCGTGGCGGCAGCACGCAGCTTGGCGGGAATGGCCGCGTCCAGCACTTTGGACTTGAAGGGCTGAAACAGGCCCTGGGCATCCGCAGACGCCAGGCGGGCCGCGTCCACCAGCAGGATCACGTCGGCCGGGGAGGCGGCGCCTTCGGCTTTCAGGCGTGCGACGATGCCTGCATCGTCGGCGTCCACGCGGTTGATCTTGATGCCCGTGGTACGGGTAAAGGCTTCGTACATGCCTTCATCGGTCGCGTAGTGGCGTGCAGAATAGAGGTTGACCACTTGTTCCTGGGCGTTGGCCAGGCCTGCAGCGCCAAACAGGGAGGTGGCGGCCAAGGCGATCATGGCCAGTGAAGATGCGGTTTTAGTCATGTAAGTTTGTCGGTCAGTGGTTGGATAAGTGTGGGTACGTCTGTGTGCCTGAAGCGTCATGTTAATACAAATACGAATTAATCGCAATCGCAAAACCGCGCCAGCTGACGGGGCATGTGCCCGACCGGCGGGCACCGGCTGGACCGGGCGCGCCGGGTGGCGGGCGGGGGTGTCCTGCGTGGTCCTGCTGCTGGCGGGCTGCGCCACCCGGGGCCCGGCCTCGCCGCCCAGTACGCCTGTCATGCAAGCCTCACCCGGCAAGCCGGTCAAGATTGGCCTGGCGCTGGGCGGGGGTGCAGCGCGTGGGTTTGCCCATGTCGGCGTGATTGCGGTGCTGGAGGAGGCGGGCTTCAGGCCGGCGCTGGTGGTCGGCACCTCGGCTGGCAGCCTGGTCGCCGCCCTGTATGCCAGCGGCAAAACCAGCGCGCAACTGCAGCAGGCAGCCTTGAGCCTGGAAGAAGTCGCCATCACCGACTGGATGCTGCCGATTTTTGGCCGTGGCATGTTTCGGGGGGAAGCCCTGGGCCGTTATGTCAACAGCCTGGTGGCAGGCCGCCAGATGGAAAACATGGTCATCCCGCTGGGTATCGTGGCGACCGACCTGAACAGCGGGCAGGCCATGCTGTTCCAGCGTGGGGACACCGGCACGGCGGTGCGCGCGTCAAGCGCGGTGCCGGCGGTGTTTGTGCCGGTCAGGATCAACGGGCGCGACTACGTGGATGGCGGCCTGGTCTCGCCGGTGCCGGTGCGGTTTGCGCGGCAGATGGGCGCGGACCTGGTGATTGCCGTAGACATTTCCAGCCCGCCTGAGGCCAACCCGGCCGACGGCACGCTGCAGATTCTGCTGCAGACCTTTGCCATCATGGGCAAAAGCATCAACCAGTACGAACTCAAGGACGCAGATGTGCTGGTTCAGCCCTCCCAGGCGGGCCTGAAAAGTGCGGACTTTTCAGCGCGTCAGCGTGCCATCGATGCGGGACGGGCGGCCATGCAAGCGGCGCTGCCGCAGCTCAAGGCCAGGCTGGAGGCCCTGCAGGCTCGTTGACGCTTCTGATTTTGCTTCTGTTTTGATAGCTGCTCGTGCCCGTACAAAAAGGGCCGGCGGCAGATTTGATGCAAAAAAAAGCCTGATCTTGCAATCAGGCTTTAAAGGGGTCCGTGAAACTTGATTTCTGGAAGGACCCGAGGAGACAACTTGTGCGGGCCGGCTTGCTTGAAGCGGGGCCCCTACCTGAATCAACTGGAGCTCACTCCGGCGAATTCAAGCCCTGGCAATCAACGCTTTTTCGAAGCGGTCTTGGAAGCGTTCACAGCGGTGTTGGTCACAGCGGTGAAGTTGGCTTCGGCCATGTCGGTGGCTTGCTTGACGGCTTTTTGCATGGATTCGACAGCGTTGTTGGCGGCAGCCACGGCGCTTTTCATCACGGCAACGGCGGTTTCGGAACCGGCCGGTGCATTTTTGGTGGCACTGTCTACCAGGCCCATGAACTTGGCTTGGGCTTCAGCAGTTTGGCCTTCAAACGATTTGCCGACTTCAGCACCGGTGGCGGTGGCGATGTCGTACAGATGACGGCTGTAGGCGGCGGTCCTTTCAGCCAGGGGCTGGAACAGGCCAGCTTGCAGGGCCAGCAGCTCTTGCGCGTCTTTGACGCCCATGAGGGATTGGGTGTGGTTGGCGCTTTCAGCCAAGGCAGCCTTGGAGGCCTGGACATTGAGTTCAACCAGTTTCTCAACGCCTTCGAAAGCCTTGCTGGTCAGACCAAACAGGGTTTCAACGTTTGCTTTGTGGGAAGCCATTACTTGTTCAGCGGTCAACATATTCAAATCTCCAATATAAGTGGGTTAACGATTTCGACTAGTTGCGCTGCTGGACAATCTGCTGGTTTGCATATTTGTCGGTTGCTGCACTGCAACATAACTGAAGTATAGGGATTACCCGGTCAATTGCAAGCTCTTTTTGCTGCACTGCAGCAATTTAGGGGCGAAGCTCTATCCAGCACGTGGCGTTGTAGAGCGCCGCTGCAGTGCCAAAGCAGGCGTTCTCCAGGGCGGGGCCGTTGGGTGCGGCGACAATCAGGGCAGCCATTTCGCCGCGCTTTCCGGATACCGCCGAGCCATGCAAGCCTTTTATGCTGACCACTTCGTGTTGCCGCTGCCGGACGGCCACCGGTTTCCGATGAGCAAGTACCAGCGCCTGCGCGACCGGGTGGCGAATGAGTTGCCGTGCGTGCGCACCAGCGTGGCACCGCGCGCCAGCGACGGCGAGCTGGCGCTGGTGCATGACCCGGTCTACATTCAGGCAGTGGCCGACGGTAGCCTCGGCCAGGCGGCCATGCGGGAGATCGGCTTTCCGTGGACGCCACAGATGGTGGAGCGCTCGCGGCGCTCGACCGGCGCGACGGTCGCCGCTGCACGGGTCGCGCTGGGGCTCGCAGGCCCGCCAGAAGGGCTGGCCGCCAACATGGCGGGCGGCACACATCACGCGATGGCCGGCAAGGGCGGCGGGTTCTGCGTTTTCAACGACGCGGCCGTCGCCGCGCGCCTGATGCAGGCCGAATGGGCAAGGCGGGAGCGCAAGCCGCTGCAGGTTGCAGTCATCGACCTCGATGTGCACCAGGGCAACGGGACGGCCAGCATTTTCAGCAAGGACCCCAGTGTGTTCACGCTGTCACTGCATGGGCAGAAGAACTTTCCATTTCACAAGGAAGCCAGTGACCTGGACGTGGAGCTGCCCGACGGCTGCACCGATGCGCCTTACCTGCAAGCGCTGGAACACGCGCTGGACGAATTGGACCGGCGTTTTGTCCCCGGCCTGGTGATCTACCTGGCTGGCGCGGACCCGTTTGAGGGCGACCGCCTGGGCAGACTCAGCCTGAGCTACGACGGCCTTGAAGCCCGGGACAGGCGTGTCTTCGACTGGGCCTGGCAACGCCGCATCCCACTGGCATTTGCGATGGCGGGCGGCTACGGCATCAACATCGACGAGACCGTGCAGGTGCAAATGAACACCTACCGCGTGGCACTGTCGTATTGGCAGCGCTGGAAGATGGCCTCCACGGTCGCTCACTGCGTGTAGTTCCCTGGCCCCCAAAGTGGCCGCTGCGCCTGCGGGCTGGCGAAGCCAGACCGGCGGCCACGGCTAGACTGAAGAATGGCGCTGGCCTGCTGGCAAAATGGCCGTCCATGACATTCCCAACTCGTCCCCAGGCAGAACCTCGCAGTGCCTACCGGCTATTTCGTCCTATCGGTACGCGCTGGATGGACAACGATGTTTATGGCCACGTCAACAACGTCGTGTATTACGGCTGGTTCGACACCGCCGTGAACGGCTACCTGATCGAGTCCGGCGCGATTGACATCCATGCCGGAGCGGTGATCGGGCTGGTCATCGAGACGCAGTGCAACTATTTTTCGCCGCTGGCCTTTCCTGACCCGGTGATTGCTGGCATTCGCGTGACGCATGTGGGCTCATCCAGCGTGCGCTACGAAGTCGGGCTTTTTTCCGACCGCCCCGGCGACCCGGCCCAGGAACTGACCGCCGCCAAAGGCCACTTTATCCACGTTTATGTGGACAGGCAGACGCGCCGACCAGCCGCCTTGCCCCCTGAACTTTTGACCGTACTGGAGACCCTCAAGTGACCGAAGCCCTGAACGCCGTGGACGCGGCCATCGACAGCCGCATGTCTACACGCGCCTTTTTGCCCAAGCCGGTGCCCCGCGAGACGCTGGAGCATCTGCTGATGATGGCCAGCCGGGCGCCCTCTGGCACCAATACGCAGCCGTGGAAGGTGTATGTGCTGCAGGGTGCCAGCCGCGACAGCCTGGTCGGCAAGGTGTGTGCCGCCCACGATGCGATCCGTGCCCATCCTGACCTGGCGGCGCAGTACACCGAGGAATACGCGTATTACCCGGAAAAATGGGTGTCGCCTTACATCGACCGGCGCCGCGAGAACGGCTGGGGCCTGTATGGCTTGCTGGGCATCGGCAAGGGCGACAAGGACAAGATGCATGCCCAGCACCAGCGCAATTTCAGTTTTTTTGATGCACCGGTCGGGCTCATGTTCACGGTTGACCGCATCATGGGGCGAGGCAGCCTGGTGGACTACGGCATGTTTTTGCAAAACCTCATGGTGGCCGCGCGCGGCCATGATCTGCACACCTGTCCGCAGGCAGCGTGGAACGGTTTTGCCAACATCATCCTGCCGCATGTGGGGGCGGGAGAGGGCGAAATGCTGGTTTGCGGCATGGCGCTGGGCTACGCCGACGATACCGCGCTGGTCAATACCTTTCGCACACCGCGCGTGAGCCCGCAGGAATTCACTACCTGGCTGGAGTGAATTGCCTCCACGGTCGCTCACTGCGAGCCTGCGGCAACTCCCTGCCCCTCGCACGGTACAAGGGGCCGCTGCGCCTGCGGGCCGGCGGGGCCGCTTGCGGGTAAAGTCAGGGGTTGGCGCAAGTGCGCTCCTCCTTTTTTTGAAAGACCCGTCATGAGCCTCACCACCACCCCCTCCGGCCTCCAGTACGAAGACACCGTGCTCGGCACTGGCGCCATCGCCAAAGCGGGCCAGCATGTCCGCGTGCATTACACCGGCTGGATCTACAACGACAGCGTGCAGGGCGCCAAGTTCGATTCGAGCAAGGATCGGGGCGATCCGTTCGAGTTTTCGTTGGGTGCGGGCCAGGTCATCAAGGGCTGGGACGAAGGTGTGCAGGGCATGTCGGTTGGCGGCACACGCCGGCTGGTTATTCCTGCCGAGCTCGGTTACGGCGCCCGTGGCGCTGGCGGCGTCATTCCGCCGAATGCCACGCTGCTGTTCGAGGTCGATTTTCTGGGTTGAGTGTTCTGTGGTTCCGGTCGGCGCGGACACCTCCAGAAATTCAGATTTTTGGGATGAAGTGCGAGGCGCATTGCGCGCAGGACACCGGAATGCATTGGGGTGCATGAGGATGCCGAGCACCGAGCAACGAAGCAATTCGCCCAAAAAATGGATTTATGGAGGTGCCCGCCCATGATTATTACCAGCCTGCTCGACACCGACCTGTACAAGTTCACGATGATGCAGGTCGTGTTGCATCAATTTCCCGGGGCGGAGGTCGAGTACCGGTTCAAGTGCCGCAACGCGGGCGCGGCCGGTGTGTCCGACCTGGCCCCGTTTGTGCGCGAGATCCGCGAGGAGATCCGGCTGCTGTGCAGCCTGCAATTTCAGGACGCCGAACTCGCCTACCTGCGCGGCATGCGCTTTATCAAAAGCGACTTCATTGACTTCCTGGGGCTGTTCCGGCTCAACGAAAAGTACGTCAGCGTGAAGGCGCTCCCCTCAGGCGAGATCGAGGTGGTGATCGAAGGCCCGTGGCTGCACACCATCCTGTTCGAGATTCCGGTGCTGGCCATCATCAACGAGGTTTATTTCCGGAACACGCAAAAACTTGCTGACGTGACGCAAGGGCGCAAGCGCCTGGACACCAAGATCGGGCTACTGCAGGCCAACGGTCTGGCCGAGCTGAAGATCGCTGACTACGGCACGCGCCGCCGCTTCGGCAAGGCCTGGCACGAAGAGGTACTGCGGACCTTGAGTGCCCGGTTGGGCACTGGCCCCAACGGGCAGTTTGCCGGTACCAGCAACGTGCTGTTTGCCATGAAGCTCGGGCTGACGCCGCTGGGCACCATGGCGCATGAGTACTTGCAGGCCTGCCAGGCCCTGGGGCCGCGGCTGCGCGACAGCCAGGTGTTTGGCTTCGAGTCCTGGGCCAAGGAGTACCGCGGGGACTTGGGCATTGCACTGAGCGACGTGTACGGCATGAGCGCGTTCCTGCGCGATTTCGACATGTTTTTCTGCAAGCTGTTTGACGGTGCGCGCCATGACAGCGGCGACCCTTTCCAGTGGGGTGAGCGAATGCTGGCGCACTATGCCAAAAACCGGGTCGATCCCAAAACCAAAACCCTGATCTTCAGCGATGGGCTGACCGTGCCGCGCACCATCGAACTGTATGGGCAGTTCCGGGGGCGCTGCCAACTGGCTTTCGGCATAGGCACCAACCTGACCAACGACCTGGGTTACGAGCCACTGCAAATTGTCATCAAGATGGTGCGCTGCAATGGCCAGCCGGTGGCCAAACTTTCCGACACACCGTCAAAAAACATGTGCGACGACGAAAAATACCTGGCCTACCTGCGTCAGGTTTTTGACATTGCATCCCCGGGATAATCATCAGCCCGGGCGCTGCCGTCCCGGCAGAATAAATGTGGAGATACGCATGAAAAAATCACGCTGGGCCGCCGTCGCGGCTTTGTTTTTAGTCTGGCCCGGCCTGGCCCTGGCGGCGGGCTTTGACGGCGGCCAGCTCTCCCCCATCTGGGGCATTCCGTTTGCCGGGCTGCTGCTGTCCGTTGCGTTGATGCCTTTGCTGGTTCCCGTGTTCTGGCACCATCATTTCGGCAAGGTGTCCGCAGCCTGGACGCTGGCTTTTTTCATTCCATTCGCCCTGATTTTCGGACCCTCTGTTGCTGGCGTCAGCCTGGCCCACGCGCTGGTGGCGGAGTACATCCCCTTCATCATTCTGCTGACCGCCTTGTTCAGTGTTGCTGGCGGCATTTTCATACGCGGCAACCTGCATGGCAGCCCCGGGCTCAACACCGGCTTGCTGCTGATAGGCGCCGTGTTGGCCAGCTTCATGGGCACCACCGGCGCCTCCATGCTGATGATCCGGCCTTTGATTCGGGCCAACGACAACCGCAATCACAGCGCCCACATTGTGGTGTTTTTTATCTTCATCGTCTCCAATGCTGGCGGTTCCCTCACGCCATTGGGCGACCCGCCGCTGTTCCTGGGTTTTTTGAAAGGCGTTGATTTTTTCTGGACGGTTCAGCACATTTTTTCCGAGGCCCTGTTCCTCATCGGCAGCCTGCTGGTGATTTTTTACGTGCTGGACACCTGGTACTACCGCAAGGAGGGTGTGATGCCGGTGGACCCGACCCCGGACACGCCGGGGCTGGGTTTCGACGGGGCTTTCAACTTCGCGCTGCTGGCCGCTATCGCCGGGCTGGTGCTGCTCAGCGGTTTCTGGAAATCGCCGGTTGTGTTTGATGTCTACGGCACCCCGGTCGGCCTGCCTGGTTTGGTGCGCGATGTGGGATTGATTGGCATTGCGTTGCTTTCGCTCAGGCTAACCGCTGACAAGGTGCACCAGGACAACCAGTTTTCCTGGGGTCCCATGGCTGAGGTCGCCAAACTGTTCGCCGGGATTTTTCTGACCATCATTCCGGTGATTGCCATGCTCAAGGCGGGCACGAGTGGTCCCTTCGGCGCCGTGGTGTCGGCCGTGACCCGGCCCGACGGCCAGCCCGATCCGGCCATGTATTTCTGGGCCACCGGCATTCTGAGCTCCTTCCTCGACAACGCGCCGACCTACCTGGTCTTTTTCAATACGGCTGGCGGGGACCCGCAGGTTCTCATGACAACACTGGCGCCGACGCTGGCGGCGATTTCGGCTGGCGCGGTTTTTATGGGCGCCAACACGTATATTGGCAACGCGCCCAACCTGATGGTCAAGGCGATTGCCGAAGACCGTGGCGTGATGATGCCCAGTTTCTTCGGCTACATGGCCTGGTCGGGCGCGGTGTTGGTCCCGCTGTTTATCCTGATGACTTTCATCTGGTTCAAATAATCCAGTTTTCTTTTTCTCCAATAACCGAGACACATTCATGAGCAAACCAAAAATCCTCGTTGCCCGGTCCATCTTTCCCGAAATCATTGCCCGCCTGGAGCAACGCTTCGAGGTTGAAGCCAACCAGGCTGACGCCATGTGGTCCAAGGCTGAGCTGGCGGAGAAGCTGAAGGACAAGGATGGCGCTTTCACCACAGGCGGCGATCGCATCGATGCCGAGGTGCTGGCTGCCTGTCCCAAGCTCAAGATCTGCGCCAACATGGCGGTGGGTTACAACAACTTCGACCTCGACGCGATGACCGCAGCCGGTGTGCTGGCGACCAACGCGCCGGATGTGTTGACCGAGACCACCGCCGACTTCGGCTTTGCGCTGCTCATGGCGACCGCGCGCCGCATCACCGAAAGCGAGCATTACCTGCGCGCCGGCAAGTGGAGCAAGTGGAGCTACGACATGTTCGCGGGGTCGGACATCCACGGCAGCACGCTCGGCGTGTTGGGCATGGGCCGGATTGGGCAGGGCATTGCCAAACGCGGCGCGCACGGCTTCGGCATGAAGGTGATTTACCACAACCGCTCGCGCCTGGACGCCGCGCTGGAAGCCGAGTGCAAGGCCAGCTACGTCAGCAAGGAAGAACTCCTGAAAACTGCCGACCACGTGGTGCTGGTACTGCCGTACTCGCCCACCTCGCACCACACTATCGGCGCGACCGAACTGGCGATGATGAAACCGACGGCCACGCTGGTGAACATCGCGCGTGGCGGCATCGTGGACGATGCGGCGCTGGCCAAAGCCTTGCGCGACAGGACAATTTCCGCCGCCGGCCTGGACGTTTTTGAGGGCGAACCCCAAGTCCACCCCGACCTGCTCACCGTGCCCAATGTCGTGTTGACACCGCATATCGCCAGCGCCACCGTGCCCACACGCATGGCCATGGCCAACCTGGCGGTGGACAACCTGATCGGCTTCTTCAAGGACAACAAGCCGCTGACACCGCTCAACCCCGCAGTGCTGGCAGCGAAGTAAAGCCCTGCCATGACCGACTTTCAGGCCTGGCTGGCCTTGTCCTTGTTGCTGACCAACCTGCTGTTGCTGCTCTGGCTGCTGCTGCGAAAACCAGCCGACAGCGGGCAGGGTGCGCAATTGCTGGCCGGGCTGGCGGCGGGCAATGACAAGCTGGAGCGGGAGCTGCGCCGCGAGATCGGCGACAGCGCGCGCAACAGCCGCCAGGAGCTGGCGACCAGCTTTGCCACCTTTCAGCAGACCCTGGTGCAGCAAAGCGCCGAAGCCATCCGCACGCAGAACACGCAGATCGATGCGTTTTCCCAGCAACTAACCCTGCTGCAGAAAACCCTGTCTGACACGCTGACCACCCAGTTGCAGTCGGTCAGCGAGTCAAATGCCAGGCGCATGGTTGAAGTGCGCGAGACGCTGGAGCAGCAGCTCGCACAGCTGCAGCAGACCAACTCCGCCAAGCTCGACGAGATGCGCAAGACCGTGGACGAAAAGCTGCAGACCACGCTGGAAACACGCCTGGGCGAAAGTTTCAAACAGGTGGCCGACCGGCTCGAGCAGGTGCACAAGGGCCTGGGCGAAATGCAGTCGCTGGCGGTGGGTGTGGGCAACCTGCAGAGGGTGCTGACCAACGTCAAGACCCGTGGCGTGTTTGGCGAGGTGCAGCTCGAAGCGCTGCTGGAGCAGGTACTGACCACCGACCAGTACGCCAAGCAGGTGGAGACCAAGCCGCGCAGCGGCCAGCGTGTGGATTTTGCGATCCGGTTCCCGGGCCGTGGCGACGACGGCGCGCCGGTGTGGTTGCCGATAGATGCGAAATTTCCGCGCGACGACTATGAGCGTTTGCTCGATGCGCATGAACGCATCGATCCCGGCGCGGTGGAGCTCGCCGGCAAGGCGCTGGAAGCGCGCATTCGCAGCGAGGCCAAGTCGATTGCCGAGAATTACCTGGCCGCACCACACACCACCGACTTCGCCATTCTTTTCCTGCCGGTCGAAAGTCTTTACGCGGAAGTGTTGCGTCGGCCCGGGCTGATGGACGCCATCCAGCGCCAGCACCGCGTGACGCTGGCCGGCCCGACCACGCTGCTGGCCATGCTCAACAGCTTGCACATGGGTTTTCGCACGCTGGCGCTGGAGCAGCAGGCGTCCGAGGTCTGGAAGGTGCTGGGCGCGGTCAAGACCGAGTTCGAGCGTTACGGCGAATGGGTCGCCCGCATCAAGGAGCAGGTGGCCAAGGCCTCGGACACGCTGGACAAGGCCGATACCCGCGCCAAGCAGATGCGACTGGCCTTGCGCAAGGTCGAGGCTTTGCCTGACGCCGAGTCCCAGGTGGTGCTGCCGCCGGCGGTTGACACCGACGCGCTGGATGACTGACGCCGGTGCGAAATATGCTACGTTATTTATAGCTGCTTGCGCCCGCCAAATAAGGGCTGGCGCCTGATTTAATCACTATTTATGACGCGTGAGCTGGCCCGGTTGATCCTCGCCCAAGTCTGCCTGCACGCCTGTATGGCGGGCACGCGCATGGCGGCGCCGCTGCTGGCGCTGCGCGAGGGTTACAGCCCGGCGGCTGTGGGCGTGCTGCTGGCGCTGTTTGCCCTGACGCAGGTGTTCCTCGCGCTGCCAGCGGGTCGTTTTGCCGACCGCCATGGCCTCAAGCGACCTATCGGTTACAGCGTGGTGGCCGCCACACTGGGAGCGGGCCTGGCCGTGGCCTTTCCGGTTTTTGGGGTGCTTTGCGTGGCCGCGCTGCTGACCGGCGGGGCCACTGGTGCCGCCGTGATTTCGCTGCAGCGCCATGTCGGGCGCGCGGCGGTGGGCGCGTTGGCGCTGCGGCGCGTCTTCAGCTGGCTGTCGATCGGGCCGGCGGTCTCCAATTTCATCGGACCGTTCGCGGCGGGCCTGCTGATTGACCATGCGGGCGCCTTGCCCAACAGCACGACCGGCTACCGGGCCGCATTTTTTCTGATGGCGGTGCTGCCGCTGGCCTCCTGGCTGCTGGTGCGGCCGACCAGAGAATTGCCGCCCATGCCGTCCGTGCTCGCAGCGCCGGGCAGCATACCGCCCAGTGCCTGGGACTTGCTGCGGGAGCCGACCTTTCGCCGGCTGATGCTGGTGAACTGGTTTTTGTCATCCTGCTGGGACGTGCATACCTTTGTGGTGCCGGTGTTGGGTTTTGAAAAAGGCATCAGCGCCTCGGTCATTGGTTCCATCCTGGGGGCTTTTGCCTTGGCCGCCGCCGCCATCCGCATGGTCATGCCGCTGTTGGCCGCGCACCTGCGCGAATGGCGCGTGCTGGTGGGTGCCATGCTCATGACGGCCGTGCTGTTTGGCGTCTACCCGTTTATGGGCACAGCGCTGGGCATGGGCGTGTGTTCGGTACTGCTGGGTTTCGCGCTGGGCACGGTCCAGCCGATGATCATGAGCATGCTGCACCAGATCACGCCTGCGGAGCGTCATGGCGAGGCGCTGGGCCTGCGCCTGATGGCCATCAACGCGTCAAGTGTGGTGATGCCCATGCTGTTTGGCACGATGGGCGCCGTGATCGGTATTGCCGGCGTGTTCTGGGCCACCGGCGCGGTGGTCGGCGCTGGCGCGCGCGCCGCGTGGCTGCTTCGGGACTGAGCGAGACGCAGTGAGCAACCGTCGGGGTCTGTTCAGAGCTCGTAGAAAGTCTTGATCGCGTCCCAGGCTACCTGGGGGTCATCAATATACTCAATCAGATTCAGGTCTTCGGGCGAGATCGCGCCTTCCTCGATCATCACGTCGAAGTTGAGCAGTCGCTTCCAGTAGTCTGAGCCGAACAGAATGATCGGCACCGGTTTGGCCTTGCGGGTCTGCACCAGCGTGATGACCTCGAACAGTTCATCAAGGGTGCCAAAGCCACCCGGAAAGGCCACCAGTGCCTTGGCCCGCATCATGAAATGCATCTTGCGCAGCGCAAAGTAATGAAACTTGAAGCTCAGTGAGGGCGTGACGTAGGGGTTGGAGCTTTGCTCATGCGGAAGCGCAATGTTCAGTCCCACGGTGGGCACGCCCATCTCGTGCGCGCCGCGGTTGGCCGCCTCCATGATGCCGGGGCCGCCACCCGTGCAGATGAACAACTGCTCAGCCGGCGGACGGTGTTTGCTGTGGGTCGCGACCAAGCGCCCGAAAAGGCGTGCCTGCTCGTAATAACGCGCATTGCGGACATGACGCTCTGCCAGGGACATGGCCTGCTTGTCGCCGCTTTCGCGGGCCAGTTTCAAAGCCTGTTCGGCCTGCTCAGGCGCCGGAAAGCGTGCGCTGCCAAACACCACGATGGTGTTTTCTATGCCCTGGGCCAGCTGCTCCATGTCGGGCTTGAGCATCTCAAGCTGAAAGCGGATGCCGCGCGTCTCCCGGCGCAGCAAAAACTCCGGGTCGGCAAAAGCCAGCCGATAGGCGTCCGCCTGTAGCGGGTTACCCTGGTCGGCATGCGACTGCAGTTCAGCCCAGGCGTCGGCCAGGCGGTTTTCGTTCAGGTTTTGGGTGTTATGCATGGCTTCATTGTGTATGAACTGCAAGGGCTGATGTGGGCGTGACCCGCATCGCCAGCGGGGGCAAATAAAAAGGCTCCACAGGGGAGCCTTCTTGCTTCTTGCGAGGGCTGCGGCTCAGACCCGCTTGCGGTACTCGCCGGTACGAGTGTCGATTTCGACGATGTCGCCCTGGGCCACAAAGATCGGCACACCGACTTCAAAGCCGGTGGCCAGCTTGGCGGGCTTGAGCACCTTGCCGGAGGTGTCGCCCTTGACGGCGGGTTCGGTCCAGGTGATCTCGCGCTGTACGCTGGTGGGTACTTCCACCGAGATGGCCTTGCCGTCGTAAAACACTACTTCAAGTTCCATGCCATCCTGCAGGTAGTTCAGCGAATCACCCATGTTTTCGGCTTCGACTTCGTACTGGTTGTAGTCAGCGTCCATGCAGATGTACATGGGGTCGGCAAAGTAGGAGTAGGTGCAGTCTTTCTTGTCGAGAATGACCTGGTCCACCTTGTCGTCGGCGCGGAACACCTGCTCGGTATTGAAGTTGGCGATCAGGCTTTTGAGCTTCATGCGCACGGTGGCAGAGTTGCGGCCGCCGCGGCTGTATTCGGTCTTGAGCACCACCATCGGGTCCTTGCCGTGCATGATGACATTGCCAGCGCGTATTTCTTGAGCGATTTTCATAAAGGTTCTACTTGAGTCTGGGCCGCGAAACGCCCGTTGGGGCTGCTGGTTCTGCGGCAGGTTGTGCGGCCGGCCCGATCGGGACTCTCCGCAAAGCTCCCGATTTTAGCTTTTTTTTGCCACAAATTCGAGCAGCTGGGTGCCGAGGTCCGGCTGACCGAGCAGCCGCTGCCGGGCCGCGTGTATAGCGACGGACCAGGGGGCCATGTCGATTCCCTGCAAGTCCTGGTCCGGGCCGTTCCAGGCCAGATGGAAGGCGCGCAGCGAGGCCGGCGCATCCAGCATGTCGAGAAACGCCTGTAGCTTGGCCCGGTGCGCCTGGTCGTCCTGCGGGTAAATCTGCCAGACCAGGGGCTTGCCGGCCCACAAGGCGCGCACCACCGAGTCCTCGCCGCGCACGAAGTTCAGGTCGCAGGCCCACAGCAGGTGGTCAAAATCGGCTTGGCTGAGCAGGGGCAAGTATGAAATCGATAGCTTCTCACGCCCGCCCGGAAAGGGCAGCAGCCACTTTTCATGCTCAACAATCGCCTGGACGGCGACCTGGGCGCGACCAGCGGCCACCAGCAACCGCACGGGCTGGCCGTCCAGGCCCTCCTGCGCAAAGCGCGCCAGCAGCGTTGCAAGCGCAGGCGGCTCGTAACAGAACAGGCCAACCAGCTTCTCACCGCGCCAGGGGATGCCGCGCTCCGCCAGCCAGGCTGCCCGGTCAAAAAGCGCTTGCCGCTTCAGCAGCCCGGGCTCGCGCAGCAAGCCCCCTGTGGCCGGTGTGAAGCCGGGGTAAAAAAACCATTGGGTCCAGCCCGCAGCGGGGCCGTGCTGCACCGGCGAGGGCAGGGCGTGGCTGCGTTCCACATAAGACTCGGCCGACAGGTATTCGAGGTTGATCCAGACGAGTTTTGAGCCGTCAGCCCTTTCCTGAACTGCGCAAGCTGCTATGAATTCAGGAGCGACCTGGCAGCCGAACGCCCCCACCAGCACCTCGCAGGGCGCGCTGTCGAGCCGCAGCAGGTTCAAATCGAGCGGCTCGGTCCAGGGCAACACGGCCACACCGTCGTGGCCTGCGGGCGCCATCCAGCTGAGGGCTGAGGCATCATCGACCCACAGTCGCACCTGTTGTCCGCGCGATGCCAGGTCGGCACAGAGCCGCCAGCAGACCCCGATGTCGCCATGGTTGTCGATGACCTTGCAAAAAATGTCCCACTGCAGACTGCGATTCATTTCAGGATTGTCCACAATACCGGTACCTGGATACAAGCATGACCCTCGCCCACGAATTCGATCCCCAACTGCTCAGCGAAGTCGCGGCCCTGCCGGCGATGCCGGGCGTTTACCGCTACTTTGATGCAGAAGGCGCGGTGCTTTACGTCGGCAAGGCGCGCGACCTGAAAAAACGCGTCTCCACCTACTTCCAGAAGAATCACGGCGGCACCCGCATCGGCTACATGGTGACCAAAATCGCACGGATGGAAACCACCGTGGTGCGCTCCGAGGCCGAGGCGCTGCTACTGGAAAACAACCTGATCAAGACGCTGAACCCGAAGTTCAACATCCTGTTTCGTGACGACAAGAGTTACCCCTACCTCAAGCTGGCCTCTCACAGCTTTCCGCGCGTGGCCTACTACCGCGGCGCCGTGGAAAAAAAACACCGCTACTTCGGTCCTTACCCCAGCGCCTGGGCGGTCAAGGAAACCATCTTGCTGCTGCAAAAGGTGTTCAAGCTGCGCACCTGCGAAGACACGGTGTTCAACAACCGCACCCGCCCCTGCCTGCTCTACCAGATCAAGCGCTGCTCGGCGCCTTGCGTTGGCCATGTGACCCCAGAGCAGTACGCGCAGGATGTGGCCAATGCCGAGCGCTTTCTGCAGGGGCAGGCCGACGAGATAGTCACCGAGCTCGAAAGACAGATGCGCGGACATGCCGAAAAACTGGAGTTTGAGCAGGCTGCCGAACTGCGCAACCAGATAGCCGCGCTGTCCAAGGTGCTGCACCAGCAGTCCATGGAAACCGGTGGTGACAAGGATGTGGACATCCTGGCCGTCAAGGTGACTGGCGGCAAGGCCTGCGTGAACCTGGCGATGGTGCGCGGCGGCCGGCATCTGGGTGACCGGCCGTATTTTCCGACGCATGTCGAGCACGCGGCCGACCTGGCGGGGCTGGACGAAGACAGCGTGGAGGGCGGGGACCCGGTTCCCGGCGCCAAAATCAAAAGCCTGGAAGCGCTGGTGCTTGAAGCGTTCATCGCCCAGCACTACGTCGATGTGCCGGTGCCCCCGGTGCTGGTGTGCAGCGAGCCGGTTGACAAGGCGCTGATCGCCGCGCTGATCATGCAGACCGGCAACAAGGTCACAGCGATCCACCAGCCGCGCGAGCAGCGCCGCATCTGGCTGGAGATGGCGCAGAAAAATGCCGGCATCCAGCTTGCCCGCCTGCTGGCCGAACAGGGCTCGCAGCAGGCCCGAACGCGGGCGCTGGCCGAGGCGCTGGAGCTTTCGCTGGACAATCTCGATGCGCTGCGTATCGAATGTTTTGACATCTCGCACACGGCGGGTGAATCGACCCAGGCCTCGTGTGTGGTGTTTCACGGGCACAAGATGCAAAGCGCCGAATACCGGCGTTACAACATCGATGGCATCACGCCCGGCGACGACTACGCGGCGATGCGCCAGGTGCTGATGCGCCGCTACAGCAAGCTGGCGGAAGCGGCGCGCAACAACACCGCCCGATTGCCGGACCTGGTGCTGATCGACGGTGGCAAAGGCCAGGTGTCCATGGCGCGCGAGGTGTTCGGGGAGCTGGGTCTGGACCTCGGCCTGATTGCCGGGGTCGAGAAAGGCGAGGGCCGCAAGGTCGGGCTGGAAGAGCTGGTGTTTGCCGACGGCCGCGAAAAGGTCTACTTGGGCCGCGATTCGGCCGCGCTGATGTTGATTGCCCAGATTCGCGACGAGGCGCACCGCTTCGCGATCACCGGTATGCGCGCCAAACGCGCCAAGGTGCGGGTCGGTGCCAGCCGGCTCGAAGACATTGCCGGCATCGGCCCGAAGCGGCGCGCCAGCCTGTTGCAGCGTTTTGGCGGCATCCGCGGGGTGAGTTCGGCCAGTGCCGAAGACATTGCGACTGTCGAGGGGATTTCGCGCGAGCTGGCGGATGAAATTTACCGCGCCCTGCATTGACGGTGTGATGAAGTGGGCCTTTGGGCCGGAGGCCTTTTGAACAATGGCGCGGGGCGAAATGCGCGGCATTTCAGGGGCGATGAGGTCCCGGGCAGCCTCTGCTCGCTGGCTCATGCCAAAATCGGGCGATGTTTCTGACCATACCCACGTTGATGACCTGGACCCGCATCTTTGCGATTCCGCTGATTGTGGGGATTTTCTACATCAAGATCGCGCCGGAACGGGCCAACCTGATTGCCACGGTGATGTTCGTGGTGTTTGCCGCCACCGACTGGCTCGACGGCTACCTGGCCCGCAAGCTGAACCAGACCTCGTCCTTTGGTGCCTTTCTCGATCCGGTGGCCGACAAGTTCCTGGTGTGCGCCTCGCTGCTGGTGCTGGTGCACCTGGACCGCATTGATGTGTTTGTGGCGCTCATCATCATTGGCCGCGAGATTGCGATTTCCGCCCTGCGCGAATGGATGGCGCTGATCGGCGCGACCAAAAGCGTCGCGGTGCACATGCTGGGCAAGGTCAAGACCACGGTGCAGATGGTGGCCATTCCCTTCCTGCTCTACGACGGCCATCTTTTTGGCTTGATCGACACCAATCTCTGGGGCACCTGGCTGATCTGGCTGTCCGCCATCCTGACCGTCTGGTCCATGATTTATTACCTGAAAAAAGCCATCCCCGAAATCCGCGCCCGCGCCAAATGAGCACGCCCGCGCAAAACGGCGCCTTGATCAAGGCGATGCCCGCTGTGTTTGTGCTGATCTGGAGCACGGGCTTCATCGTTGCCAAATACGGCTTGCCTTACGCACCGCCGTTGAGCTTTCTTTCGATTCGCTACGCCTTGTCGCTGCTGTGTTTTGTGGTGTGGATTGCCGTGGCACGCGTGGCCTGGCCCGCCAGCCGCGCGCAGTGGCTGCACCTGGGCGTTACCGGCATCCTGATCCACGCGGGTT
Source organism: Polaromonas sp. (assembly GCF_041689105.1). Taxonomy (GTDB): domain Bacteria; phylum Pseudomonadota; class Gammaproteobacteria; order Burkholderiales; family Burkholderiaceae_C; genus Polaromonas. The sequence continues at coordinate 19,097 of NZ_JBDNGU010000012.1, forward strand.
ACCTGAGCGGGGTCTGGACCGCCATCAAGGGCGGCATGGGGTCGGGCCTGACTGCGCTGATGGTCGGCCTGCAGCCGGTATTGACGGCGGTGTGGGTATCACAAATGGGCGAATCCAGCCAGGGAACCAGCCGTGTCAGCGTCAGGCAGTGGCTGGGCCTGGTGTTGGGCCTGGCCGGCCTGCTGCTGGTAGTCTCGCGCAAATTCGGTGCGGGCAATGAAGCCACGCTGTACACCCTGGGTTTCGCCGTCTTTGCCTTGTTCAGCATCACCGCCGGCACCCTGTACCAGAAACGTTTTGTGCGGTCCGCCGATGTGCGCAGCGCCAATGCGATCCAGCTGGGCGCCGCGCTGCTGGTGACCCTGCCTTTCGCCTGGCTGGAGACCGAACCGGTGCAGTGGACCGGCGGCTTCATGGGTGCGCTGGCCTGGTCGGTGCTGGGCCTGACACTGGGCGGCAGCTCGCTGCTGTACATGCTGATCCAGCGCGGTGCGACCACGGCCGTGACCAGCCTGCTGTATCTGGTTCCCCCGACCACCGCGCTGATGGCCTGGCTGCTGTTCGGCGAATCCATCACCGTTGTCACGGTGTTGGGCACGGCGCTCACTGCGCTGGGCGTGAGCCTCGTGGTGCGGCCCGTGAAGACGGCGGCGTAGTTTTCCAGGGCGCGCCCTGGAACTGCGTGAGTAAAAAATCAATCAGCAGGCGGATGCGCCGTGGTGAGTCCGCACGGTAGGGTGCCAGCCAGTGGATGTCGGCGTCCGGCATGGCGTAGCCCGGCAGGACACGGACCAGCTCACCGCTGGCCAGCTGCGGCGCGATGTCCCAGAGGCTGCGCAGCATGATGCCGCGCCCGGCGACGCACCAGTCGCGCACCAGTTCACCGGAGTTGCTCGACAGCGGCCCATGGACCCGTACCCGCGCCGGCACCTTGTCGCGCTCCCTGTGCAGGGGCCAGACATCAAAGCGCTGTGCTGTGCCGCTGCCGTTTTCCCGCACGATCAGGCAGGCATGGTTCTGCAGGTCGTCCAGGCCGGACGGTGCGCCGTGCTGGCGGATGTAGCGGGGCGAAGCCACCATGACGCGCTGGTTGCGCGCCAGCCGCCGCGACACCCATTGCGCCGCACGCCGGCTTTCCACCTGCCACAGCCAGATGGCGCCGTCAAAGCCGTCGGCGGCCAGGTCGGGCAACTGCTCGGTGAGTTGCAGCTGGATGTCAATGCGTGGATAGCGCTCTTGAAATGCAGCCAGCGCCGGCCCCAGCCAGAGCCTGCCGAAGCCGAAGGTCGCTGCGAGCCGGATCAGGCCTGTGGGCTCGGCCTTGCGCTCCTGCAGCTCGGCCTCCAGTTCGTTGAAGCCGCGCAGCAACACGCGGGCGCGTTCGCACACTGTCTCGCCTTCGGCCGTCGGGCTGACGCGTCGCGTCGTGCGCTGAAACAGCGACTGGCCCAGCCGGGCCTCCAGCGCGGCCAGGCGTTTGCTGACGACGGGCGGCGCCACATCCAGGCTGAGGGCGGCCGCGCTCAGGCTTCCATGCTCTTGCACGGCGACAACAAGTTCCAGGTCGCTGCGTTCCATTGATTCCTTTAAAGCAATAATCAATTGCCTCATTATTGCTTGAATCGGGGCTCGCACTTCTGCAGAATCAGTACCTGTGAACCACCAGAGAAAACCATGGACAACGTGCGGACGGTCTGATGTTTGAAGGCTTTGTTGCTTGCGATGTCCCGGGTCCCGCTGGTGTTGTGCACACGCTGCGCGGCGGACAGGGCGCGCCGTTACTGCTGCTGCACGGCCATCCGCAAACGCATGTGATGTGGCACTGTGTCGCCAACGATCTCGCCCGGCAGTTCACCGTCGTGATGATGGATTTACGCGGTTATGGCGACTCGGCCAGGCCAGCCAGCGACCTGGCGCACAGCCCCTATTCAAAACGCGCCATGGCGCTGGATGCGATCGCCGTCATGCGACATCACGGCTTTGAGCGCTTCCAGGTGCTGGCGCATGACCGCGGCGCACGTGTGGCGCATCGCCTTGCAGCGGACCATCCAGCGGCCGTTCGGCGCATGCTGCTGCTGGACATTGCCCCCACGCTGGCCATGTACAGCCGTACCTCGGAAGCGTTTGCCCGCGCCTACTGGCACTGGTTCTTCCTGATCCAGCCACCGCCGTTACCCGAGGCCCTCCTCGACGCGGACCCAGTGCGTTATCTGCACAGCGTGATGGGCAAGCGCCATGCCGGCCTCGCGGCTTTTGCGCCGGCGGCATTGGCCGAGTACGAGCGTTGTGCGCAGATACCGGGGACCGCCAAAAGCATCTGCGAAGACTACCGCGCCTCCGCCACCATCGATCTGGACCACGACCGCGCCGATGTGGCCGCCAGCCTGAAGCTGGACCAGCCGCTGCGTGTCCTGTGGGGTGAACACGGCGCCGTGGGCCAGTGTTTTGATGTGCTGGCGCTGTGGCGTGAACGTGCGGACGACGTGTCGGGCCGCAGCCTGCCCTGCGGTCACTACATTGCAGAGGAGGCGCCAGCCCTGTTGCTGGACGAAGCCCTGAATTTTTTCACCACTTGAACCCAAGGATCATCATGAGCAAGAACACTGGCAAAAAAAGAATCGCGGTCATCGCCGGCGATGGCATCGGCAAGGAAACCATGCCCGAGGGCATCCGCGTGATGGAGGCTGCGGCTTCAAAATTTGGCATCGACCTGCAGTTCGATCATTTCGACTTTTCCAGCTGGGACTACTTCGAGCAACACGGCAAGATGATGCCGGACAACTGGAAGGACCAGATTGGCGGACACGACGCGATTTATTTTGGCGCCGTGGGCTGGCCCGAGAAAATTGCCGACCATGTGTCGCTCTGGGGCTCGCTGCTGTTGTTCCGGCGCGAGTTCGACCAGTACATCAACCTGCGGCCTGCGCGCCTGATGCCTGGCATCATCGCGCCGGTGGTGCGGCGCGACGGCAGTGCGCGGCAGCCGGGCGAGATTGACATGTACATCGTGCGCGAAAACACCGAGGGCGAATACTCCAGCATCGGCGGTCGCATGTACGCCGGCACCGAGCGCGAGATCGTGATGCAGGAAAGTGTGTTTTCACGCATCGGCGTTGATCGCGTGCTGAAGTTCGCCTTCGAGCTCGCGCAGTCACGTCCGAAAAAACACCTGACAAGTGCGACCAAATCCAACGGCATTGCAATCACCATGCCTTATTGGGATGAACGTGTAGTGGAGATGGCCAAGGGCTACCCGGACCTTCAGCTCGACAAGTTCCACATCGATATCCTGACCGCGCATTTTGTCCAGCGCCCGGATTTTTTTGATGTGGTGGTGGCCAGCAACCTGTTTGGCGACATCCTCAGCGACCTCGGCCCGGCTTGCACTGGCACCATCGGCATTGCGCCCAGCGCCAACCTGAACCCCGAGCGCAAATTCCCGTCACTGTTTGAACCGGTGCATGGCTCGGCCCCGGACATCGCAGGACGCAACATCGCCAACCCTATCGGGCAGATCTGGTGCGGCGCGATGATGCTGGAGTTTCTGGGCCACAAGAATGCGCACGACGCGGTGCTTGCCGCGATTGAAAAAGTGCTCAGCCCCCAAAGCGGTGCACCCAGGACGCCGGATCTGGGCGGTACGGCCACAGGCACGGATGTGGGCAAGGCCATTGCCGCTGCCCTGGCGTGAAGTGAATCGGGTCTGTCTCCAGTGTTTCCCGATGGGCGGGTGTGCAGATCAATATGCGGCGAAAGCGTGAAAAAAAAGACTAGAATCCGCCACCGCACGTTGTAAAAATCTAATGTTGTATTGACACGGTTGGAGTCCATGGCTCTAATTGGTATCAGCAGACGATCTGCACCTGCTGCCTCCCGCTGCCATCTTTTCACAGCTGTCCAGGGGAGATATTTCAAGAGACAACCAGATTAACTTCACCAACGAGGGGCTCCTTGTGAACAAGACTGAACTGATCGAGCACATTGCCAAACATGCTGACATTTCCAAAGCTGCCGCGACGCGCGCATTGGAGTCGACCATAGGCGCTGTCAAATCAACCCTGAAAAAAGGAGGCTCTGTGTCTCTGGTGGGTTTTGGCACTTTTGCAGTGGGCAAACGTGCCGCCCGCACCGGCCGCAACCCGCGTACCGGCGATGCGATTAAAATCAAGGCAGCCAAGGTGCCCAAGTTCCGTCCAGGCAAAGCACTCAAGGAAGCCCTGAACTGATGCAGATGAAGTAAAAGTTGAGGTGGGGTGCTTAGCTCAGTTGGTAGAGCAGCGCCCTTACACGGCGTAGGTCGGCGGTTCGAGCCCGTCAGCACCCACCATAAACTGGACAAAGGCGAACGAAGGGTTCGCCTTTTTCATTGATGGCTATAAAGTAAAAATTTGTTCTCAATGGCCGATTGACAGCCGCACAGGAAGTTCGAGATGTTTGAATTCATTCGCAAGCACACCAAGGTCACCATGGGCTTGCTGTTCCTGCTCATTGTTCCGTCGTTTGTGTTGTTCGGCCTGGACGGCTACAACCGCTCTGGCCGGGACACCGCTGTGGTCGCAAGGGTGGATGGCCAGGACATCACGCAGTCCGAATGGGATTTTGCACACCAGAACGAGGTCAATCGTCTGCGCGCGTCCATGCCCACCCTCGACGCGAAATTGCTTGACTCGCCCGAGGCGAAGTACGGCTCGCTGGAGCGCATGGTGCGTGACCGCGTGTTTGCCGCAGCGGTCATCCAGAGCGGCCTGGTCGTTCCCGACCAGAAACTGCAGCGCCTGTACGCCGAAGACAAGGCGCTCGCCAGCTTCCGTTTGCCCGACGGCAAATTCGACCGCGCAGGCTTCATGGCCCAGACCCAGATGACGCCGGAAGCATATGAGGCCAGCCTGCGCGCAGACCTTGCCACGCGTCAGGTGATGCTGGGCGTTGCCAGCAGCGGCTTCGCGGCCAAGGCGGCCGCCGATGTGTCGCTCAATGCCTTTTTCGAGAAACGCGAGGTCCAGGTCGCACGTTTCAACACTGCGGACTACGCAGCCCGCGTGACCCCCAGCGACGCCGAGCTGGAGCAGTTTTACAAGGACAACCAGGCTTTGTTCCAGGCGCCCGAGCAGGTGGCGATTGAGTACGTGGTCCTCAACATGGACGCCGTGACCAAAGGCATCACGCTCAATGAGCAGGATCTGAAAACCTATTACGAGCAAAATGCTGCGCAGCTCGCAGGCAATGAAGAGCGTCGCGCCAGCCACATCCTGATCGAAGCGCCGGCCTCAGCACCGGCTGCAGACCGCCAAAAAGCCAAAGAAAAAGCCGACCAGCTGTTGGCGGCTGTGAAAAAAGCGCCGGATTCGTTTGCCGACCTGGCTCGGAAAAACTCCAGCGACACCGGTTCCGCTGCCAACGGCGGAGACCTGGATTTCTTTGCCCGCAAGGCCATGGTCAAACCCTTTGCTGACGCCGCTTTTTCCATGAAAAAAGGCGATATCAGCGAGCTTGTGGAGACCGAATTCGGCTACCACATCATCAAGCTGACGGATATCAAGACATCCACGCAGAAAACCTTTGAGGAGATGCGGCCCGCACTTGAGGCTGAACTGCGTCAGCAGCAGTCCCAGAAAAAATTCGCAGAAACGGCCGAGACCTTCAGCAATGCGGTTTACGAGCAGTCGGACAGTTTGCGTCCGATTGCCGAGCGCCTGAAACTGGAAGTCAAAACTGCCAGCAACTTGAACCGCACGCCGGCCCTTGGCGGCACCGGCCCACTGGTCAACCCCAAGTTTCTCGAAGCCCTCTTCTCGACAGACGCGGTGGGGCAAAAACGCAACACCGAGGCAATAGACCTGGGCGGCAGTCAGCTCGTTTCAGGGCGCGTCACGCAGCACACACCGGCGCGGCCTTTGCCCTTGGCTGAAGTCAAGGATCGCGTGCGTGAGCGGCTACAGCAGCAGCGCGGCGCCGAGGCGGCGCGCAAGGAAGGTGCCGAAAAACTTGCCGCCTGGAAAGCCAACCCCGCCGCTGCCAGCATGCCGCCAGCAGTGGTTGTCTCGCGGGAGCAGGCGCAGCAGTTGCCTGCGGCGGCGCTCAAGGCTGCGCTCAGCGCCGAGACCACTGCCTTGCCAGCGCTGCTCGGCGTGGACCTCGGCACCCAGGGTTATGCGGTGGTCAAGGTGCTCAAGGTGTTGCCGCGTGAAGCCCCGGCAGCGGCGCTGGCCCAGCAGGAGCAGGCGCAGTACGCCCAGTGGTGGACATCGGCGGAAAGCCTGGCCTACTACAACATCCTCAAAGAGCGCTTCAAGGTCGACATCAAGGTGAGCCGTCCCGCCGAGCAGAAAACTGGCGCATAAAGCCGCGCGCCACCCGCATGGGGCGGGCAGTTCCCGTTATAATCAGAGGCTCCGGTGGCTGTAGCTCAGTTGGTAGAGTCCAGGATTGTGATTCCTGTTGTCGTGGGTTCGAGCCCCATCAGCCACCCCATATAGATATTGAAGACCTTGCTATTGAATAAGTAGCAGGGTCTTTTGCTTTTTGAGCGATGTAAGGGTAGATGTAAGACGATTTACGGTATTTCGTGCCGTTGGGTCGCGTTGGTTTGGCATCAAGGCGGCGCGTCAGCGCCGCTGCCCCCGGTTTTGCGCTGACTGAGGGAGCCCCCTCGGGGGCGGACGGGCAGTTCAGCGCCGGGGCCAAAGCCGCGCAGCGGCGAGGCCAACGGGCTGGCGGGGGCAGACACAACATGACTGGCCGCAGGCCACTGACTAAGCACACTGCGCGCAGCGCCGGACTGATGCCACGGTGCAGGCACACCACAAGGGCGCGCAGACGGCGGCGCGTAGGGCGTGTACCCGCGACCGGGGAGCGCCGACGGCTGTGTGACCGTCTCCAGCGAAGGCCACTTTGCATAAGGTCTGTTTTGGACA
>NZ_JBDNGU010000013.1:0-16052 GCF_041689105.1 Polaromonas sp.
GCACATGATCAAGAAGGGGCAGTTGCACTGCCCCGGTGGACAAGCCATGTCTGCAGCTGACCAGTTCTACAGCTTGGCTTTCTGATCTCGAAGCGCCGTCGCCACCTTTCTCCGCCCCTTGTTCACTATTGCGACAGAACCCTATTGCGACAGAACCCAAGAAGCTTAGGTCGGTGTCCATGGAACCGGAAGCAGCCCAGCACGCAATTCAGACTACTTGGCCGTAGGCATCACAAACTCCGCCCCCTTGCCAATACTCTCGGGCCATCGCTGCATGATGGACTTCTGCTTGGTATAGAACCGAACGCCTTCTTCCCCGTAAGCATGCATGTCGCCAAAAAGAGACTTCTTCCAGCCCCCAAAGCCATGCCAGGCCATAGGCACAGGAATCGGAACATTGATGCCCACCATGCCCACCTGAATGCGCCGGCTGAACTCACGCGCTACGTTGCCGTCTCGCGTGAAGCAGGAGACCCCGTTGCCGAACTCGTGGTCATTGATCAGGTTGACCGCCTCCGCAAAGTCTTTGACCCGCACACACGACAGCACCGGCCCGAAGATCTCTTCCTTGTAGATCTTCATATCGGCGGTGACATTGTCAAAGAGGGTTCCGCCCATCCAGAAGCCCTGCTCGCAACCTGCGCCGGCGCTCTTGCCGGTAAAGCCTCGCCCATCGACCAGCAACTTCGCGCCCTCTTTCACACCCGCATCAATGTAGCCGGTGATGCGGTCATGGGCGGTCTGGGTCACGATGGGCCCCATCTCGGCCGCCAGGTTCTCGCCGTTCAGCACTTTGAGGGTTTTGGTGCGCTCCACCAGCTTGGGGATCAACCTGTCAGCAACGTCGCCCACCAGCACCGCGACACTGATCGCCATGCAGCGCTCGCCGGCTGAGCCGTAACCGGCGCCTATCAGCGCGTCTACCGCCTGGTCAATGTCCGCGTCGGGCATGACCACCATATGGTTCTTGGCCCCGCCCAGCGCCTGAACGCGTTTGCCGTGGTGGGCCCCGGTTTCATAAATGTAGTTGGCAATCGGGGTGGAGCCCACAAATGAGACAGCTTTGACGTCCGGGTGCACCAGCAGCGCATCGACGGCTTCCTTGTCTCCCTGCACCACGTTGAAGACACCATCAGGCAGGCCAGCCTGCCGGAACAGATCGGCCATGAACAGACTGGCGCTGGGGTCAATCGGGCTGGGCTTGAGCACAAAGCAGTTGCCGGCGGCAATGGCCACGGGGAACATCCACATCGGCACCATCACCGGGAAGTTAAACGGCGTGATGCCGGCCACCACACCGAGGGGCTGGCGCAGGGTCCAGTTGTCAATCCCGGTGGAGACCTGGTCGGTGAAGTCGCCTTTGAGCAGCTGCGGGATGCCGCAGGCAAATTCGACGATGTCAATGCCGCGTGCCACTTCGCCGCGAGCATCTGTGAAGACCTTGCCGTGTTCGGCTGTGATTATGTGGGCCAGGGTGTCCTTGTTCTGGTTAAGCAGTTCGAGGAACTTGAACATGACGCGGGCACGGCGGATTGGCGGGGTGTCGGCCCAGGCGGGGAAGGCGGCTACACCGGCAGCGACGGCGGCGCCAACCTCTGCGGCATTGGCAAGGGCCGCGCGGCCGGTCACGGCGCCGGTGGCGGGGTTGAAAACGTCCTGGCTGCGTGTAGATCGGCCCGGGGCATTTATGCCGCCGATGTGGTGCGCAATTTCTGGGATGGCTAGGGTTTGGGAAGTCATATGTGGTCCAGTGGATAGTCAAGAGAATGGCGGCCTGGAACCAGTTTAGGAAGGTGTGCGAGCCTTGGCTACGTCTAAGCGTTGAATTGTTTGTTCAGTTTGGTGAACAATACGCAGATGATTTCAAAAAAAGTTGAATCCATGTGGTCCCATCTCCATGGGCTGACGGTGCTGGCTGAAAACGGTAGCTATACCGCCGCGGCGAGGCGGCTGGGTGTGAGCAAAGCCGCCATGAGTCAGCACATTTCCGAACTGGAGAAGGCCGTCGGGGTCCCTTTGGTGCGACGCACGACACGAAGCATGCGTTTAACCGAAGCCGGCCAGCAACTCGTCGACGAGACCTGCGGCGCGTTTGAACAGATTGCAACAAGCTTCAACAGCGCGCGCGACATCGCGGGAGAACCCGGCGGGCTGATACGGCTGACTGCACCGGTGGCGCTGGGACGTCAGCAACTCGTTCACCGAATCGCCGTATTCCTGCTGAAAAATCCTTCGGTCCGGGTCGAAATGGAATTTTCTGACCGGCTCAGCTCGCTTTCTATTGAAGGATTTGACCTCGCCATCCGGCATACAACCTCGCCGCCCGAGACCCACGTTGCTTGGCCCTTGTGCAAAACTCGGTCACTGCTGGTGGCCAGTCCCGCCTATCTCCAACGAAAGGGCATACCCGTCCGACCAGAGTCACTTACCGGGCACGACTGCCTGCACTACCCCAGGGGCCAAGAGTCTAACGTCTGGTCCATGGAACCAAGGTCCGGACGCGGAAAGTCCCACGGGAGGGTCACGGTCCCAACCAGCGGGCCGTTCGGTGCAAACAATAGCGAGGCTTTACGTGAAGCCTCTCAGGCGGGATTGGGCATCGCCTTGCTACCGGACTTCAGCGTGCAGGGTGCGATTGGGGACGGCAGCCTAGTCGAAGTCCTACCGAACTGGCGACCCGTGGACACTTTTGCGGACAGGATATTCGCGATTCGCCCGTATTCGCTGCATGTGTCTCGCGCGGTCACCTTGCTCGTCCAGCACCTTAGAGCAAGCTTCATTAATGGCTTCCCGATCCAGTCCTGAGCCTGCCCTCAACTGGGCAAGGTTCATGCACATAAGCTTGTGGGCTGGGGAGGGCAGCGAGAACGCGGACCGCGTAGCCTGCTCAGAAAAGCCGCTCATCCGACCCAGGAAATGTGCAAGTCCGATCATTTAGAGATTTGGGACGCCCTGTCCTCGGTCTTTCGCACCGGTTCGCAAAAAGAATACAGCCACACATTGCTTGATAAGCAGCGGGCTGCGCGGATCGGCGATGTAACGCGCCGCCCACATCGCCGCCGTCACGCGACTTCCCACAATCACATATCTCTACACACCAGTGCACGTATTTTTCTGCGGCTTTTTGATGGCTAGGCTTTTCTGGCAAACCCCAAGGGTTTGTCCGGATGTTATTGTTTACCGCTTGTTCAACAATTCAAAAAGCGGTTTACATATTGGTAAATAACAACTTGCGATGAATCTTGGTGAAGCTTGGTTGGGCTTTGATGATGTCTTTATCAAGAGTCTTTTATTCTCGAAGGAGCAGCGTTTTGCCACAGACGGTTGAAGAGCGAGTGATCAAAGTTAAGTGCCCCTCGTTGAGCTGGTCTTTGGGTGTCCTCATGTCAGAGATGTCGAGCCATGCGTGAGGTTTTCAAGTCGCTGGACCGTGGTCTGGTCACGTTCAACTATGTGGCGCACATGACGGCCGCGTTCTGGTTGTTTGCGATAGCGGTTGTCATTGCGCTGGACGTCTGCTCGAGGGCATTGCTCAATGCGCCGTTTTCCGGAACGGCCGAGATCGTTGCCAATTCGGTGGTCTCGATCGTGTTTCTTCAGTTGCCCTCCGCAATTCGCAATGGCGGCATGTTGCGCGCCGAGATACTGGATATTTACCTGTCCCGCCGTTCCATTGATCGACTGCAAGGTTTTGCCTGCATTCTTGGAGCGGTGCTCTTCCTGGCTGTCGCGTACAGCGCATGGGGACCGATGATTGAGGCGTGGACCATTTCTGAATTCGCTGGCAATGTGTCCACCATCGAAATTCCTCTGGCGCCCATTCGTACCTTACTGGTGGTCATGAGCATCATCGCGGCGGTGAACTTTCTGTTCATGAGCGCCAGTAACTTCTATCTGGCTCGCGGGGATGTCGCACATGGCTAACACCACTTTGATTCTGTTTGGTTTTGGTGTGCTGATGCTGCTGCTCACTTTGGGTGTGCCGGTGGTTGTGTCGCTCGGTCTGACCAGCGTGCTTGGCGTTGGCCTGCTCACGGGTAGCTCGGACGTGGCGATCTCCATTTTGTCGTCCACCGCCTTCGAAGCACTTCGAGATTACGTGTTCGCCGTGATTCCTCTGTTCATCCTGATGGGCGAGTTCGTGGCCCGATCCGGCGCGGCGCTGGACCTGTACAACTCGATCAACCGGTTGATGCGCCGTGTGCCCGGGCGCCTGGCGGTGGCCACGGTGCTGGGCAATGCCGTTTTCGGCGCCATCGTTGGCGTCAGTGTGGCGTCCGCGGCTGCCTTCAGTCGCATTGCCTACCCGGCCATGTGCAAGGCAGGCTACGACAAGTCAGTGTCCCTGGGTTGTATTGCCGGCAGTGCCTCGCTGGGCATGCTGATTCCGCCGTCCATTCTGATGATTGTGTGGGGGGTGCTGACCCAGCAATCCATCAGCAAGCTTTTTCTGGCAGGGGTATTGCCGGGTATCGCCCTGGCGCTGATGTTTGCGCTGTTTTGCGTCGTGTACGCAATCATCAAACCCGAGGCCTTTGGCCGCAAGCCTGAACTTGCAGGTGCAGATGCAGGGACAGCGTCCAGGGATGCCGACTTGCCGCCGCTGTCGAAATCAGAACTGATCGGCACCGGAGGCTGTCTGGTGATGATTGCCCTGGTGCTGGGCGGCATCTGGTCGGGCATGTTTACGCCGACTGAAGGTGCCGGCATCGGCGCGTTGCTGGCCCTGGTTCTGGCGCTCATCAAAGGCGTACGCTGGGAAGGATTCGTCGAGGTCATTCGCGAGACCGGCAAGGCGGCAGCGCCCATCATGTGTCTCTTGATCTTTGCCCAGATGTACTCTCGCCTGCTGGCCCTCAGCGGCGTCGGGGGCACGGTTCAGACCTTTGTGATGGGTCTGAACATGACTCCTGGCGTGGTGCTGCTGGCCATGGTCCTCGTCTGGTTTGTGCTGGGCATGTTTATTGACTCGGTGTCGATCATTTTGCTGACGGTGCCGATTTTTGTACCACTGGCCAACTCCTTTGGGATTGACCCTTACGCCTTTGCGCTGATTGGAATTCTGTCGATCGAGGCGGGCATAATCACCCCGCCTTTCGGGCTCGTGGTGTTCACCGTCAAGGGGTGCATCAATGACCCTGCGGTGACTTTAGGTCAGGTTTTCTGGGGCGCATCACCCTACTGGATGATGCTGCTCTTGCTGGCTCTTTGCGTGTATTTCGTGCCCTCTTTGGCGGCTTGGCTTCCGGCGATTCTCTGAACTTTAACCCTTACTGAGGAGACAAATCATGTTCTACAAGAAAACTTTGAGCGCATTGTGCGTTGGTGCGACGCTTTTCGCCATCCATGGCAGCGCCAGCGCTGACACGTTCAATCTGCGGATCGGCAGCGGCTTTCCCAGCGCGCCGTCACCTTATGTGTATGAAGTCGAAAAATTCTTCGTTCCTGAAGTCATCAAGCAGGTTAAGGAAAAGACTGGGCATACGATCACGTTCACCGAAGCCTATGGCGGCAGCGTGGCCAAGCCCAACGAAACGCTGGCCGCGGTCGAAACCGGATTGCTGGATATCGGCATCTGGTGTGTGTGCTTTGAGTTGTCCCGTGTTCCGCTGAATAACTTCCCCTACTGGGTCCCCTTCGGTCCGGCCAAGGCCGAGGTGGCTATTCGAGCTGCACGCAAGGTGTATGACGAGTTCCCGCAGCTGACCGACCACCTTGAGAAAAAGCACAGCCAGAAGATGTTAGGTCTGGCTGGTTTTGACAACTACCACATCGGCTCCACCTTCGAGTGGGAGAAGCTGACGGACCTCAAAGGTCGCAAAGTGGGTGCCGCTGGCCCGAACCTGCCGTGGCTGCAGGGCTCGGGTGCAGTGGGTGTGTCCACCACGCTGCCTGAGGCTTACAACGCGTTGAAGTCGGGCATTTTCGAAGGCTTCCTGATGTTTCCTTCGGCCTACAACGGTTTCAAGTTCTATGAGCCGGCACCTAACTACAAGAAGATTGACCTCGGTGCGGTGGCGGTGATGATGATGACCGTCAACACGCGGAGCCTGAACAAGCTGCCGAAGGACGTGCAAAAGATCGTCGTTGACGTGGGTCGCGAGTACGAACTGCGAGTGGCCAAGTCACTTGATGTGAGCAACTCCCAGGGCCTGGAAAAGCTCAAGGCCGCCGGCGCCAAGATCACTGAAATTACACCGGCTGCCCGCAAGGACTGGGCCACTGGCATCAAGGACTGGCCGAACAAGGTGGCCAAGGACATGGACAAGACGGGTCTGCCAGCGTCCAACGTGCTCAAGGCTTACATCAAGCACTTGAAGGCCGAGGGTTGGGTGCCACCGGTCGAGTATGCCGTTCAATAAGTAGTCATCGCTTTATACCCATAAGAAAAGTTGCCGCGCATGATTGAAACTCTCGACAGCATTGAAGGCTCCGGCCTGCCACTGGGTTTTTGCTTTGACCGTCAAGGCCAGCGTCCCGGAATATTTGACGCGCAGGCCGGTCAGGCTACCTTGCGAGTGGATGCCAGGGCGATGGGGGCCCATCAAAAGGAGGCGCTCGTCCATGAGTCGGGTAACGGACAGGCTTGGCGCCTGGTCAGCGACGAAGGCCCTTACCTCAAGGGCAGCGACATGGCACCGTTTCCGCTGGGATTTTTCAATGCGGGCCTGCAGGCCGATCTGCTCGGTCAGATAAGTCGGCTCGCCAACCGTCAGGGCACCCGGATTGCTTCGGTGGACCTTGAACTGGACAATGTGTTTTCTTTCAGCGGTTCCTTCTTCAAAGGCGACGGCAAGGGGAGCGCTGAGTCGGCACAGGTTCGCTTGACGCTCAATGGCGATGCGCCGCCTGCTGAAGTCGCATCGCTGGTCAAGCAGGCCGTTCAATCGTCGCCCGCCTTGGCGGCCATGACGACGCCGCTGGACTGCACCTTTGCGCTGTATGTCAATGGCATCCGGCGCAGCGTGCTCCAGGCTCTGCCATCGGTCGCCTATGCCCGTGATCCGCTCAAAGCCTACAGCCGCGCACCAGCGCCATTGGCCGATGGCGCAGATCGGGAGGGCATCATCACCAAGGTGCCTCAGCCACCCGTCGAGACCGAGGTCATGCCGTCGGCTGGTGCCAAATTCGACCTGCGGGTGATGGGACAGTCACGACTGAGTGACATCGCCAGGGGACTGGTCGATGTGCAGACCTGGTTGAAGGCGCCGGCCGGAAGCCACTTTGGCTTTCAGACCGACGAGCTGAGCATGACGGGCGCCGCCGCCCCATCTGGTCTTGCGCTGCTATCGGCGGGCGTATCGTTTTGCTACATGACGCAGTTGCTGCGCTATGCCGAATATCTCAAGTACAAGGTGCGGTCAATTCGTATGGTGCAGTACAACCCGTTTGGTGTTTGTCATGATGCGCAAGGCGCCACGGTGGGCATGGCGGCACCTGCTGACACGCACCTGTTCCTGAACGGCGACGAACCGGACGAGGTGATGCAGCGCCTGCTGGTGATGGGTGCTCAGACGTGCTACTTGCATGCCGCGCTGAAGGCGGCGCTGCCACCGGTGGTGCAGGTGACTTACAACGGCCAGCCGCTGTGCTGATTGAATGATGACCACGGGGCGGTGAATGCGACAGCGCATTCACCGCCCTTTTATTTGGTTCAAATCATTGTGAAAACAGGAGAATCGAGGTCGATGGCAGTCTCTGACATCACTTTGGCTGCTGCTCGAGGAGGCAACGTTGATCCTTCCAGCGCTGAGCTTTGCATATAGGCGCCCAGGTAACGGCCGCGATCCACGAGTTGGCGATTGATCGAAGTCCTCGCTTTGGAATAGGCGGCTAACGCTGCTGGCGTTGCGCCGTGCTCGCTGAAAGCGGCTTCCAGCGCAAGCGCATCCTGCATCGCCTTGGTGACGCCCATGCCCACATGGGGCCTTGCCACGTAAGCGGCGTCACCCAGGAGGGCCACCCGACCCTGAACCATGTGCGGCGTTGCCAGGTCACTGATGGGTTGCAAAAAGGGTTCCAGGGTCTTCTCAACAATCTCTGCGAACACAGGTGCAAGCAGGTTTCTTGCGTCATTTCGCATCTGCTCGACTTGCTGGCGCGACACTTTGTGCGGCGCGATGCCCTCGGGATGGTGCTGTCCGTTGTCGTCGGTCAGCAGCGTTTCCAACTGACGGGCGGAAGCGGCTGCGCGGTACCAGACAAAGTTCCAGGCCCGCTGACCCGCGGCACATTGGTTGCCCGGTCCTGCAACCGGATAGCCGATCAGCTGTTCACCGGCTGGCAGGCAAAAACCGAACCGCTCAAACACGGTATTTAGGCACTCGTGTGATAACAAGCTCTCGGGGCACACCCCACGCCAGGCCACGTAGCCTGCATAGACTGGCGAGCTTGAAGGCCAGAGTTGTCGCCGGATTGACGAGCGCAGGCCATCGCAACCGATCAGCAGGTCGCCGGTGCTGTCGCCGGTGCTGGTTTGCAGATTGACTCCCGTGCCGGTCTCAGTGAATCCGTAGACGACGACCCCGCGATGCAGCGTGGCCCCGGGCGCTTCATTCAAGAGCCCGTGCAGGATCTGGTAGAGCCGGCTCCAAGAGGTCAGCACCTGCGGCATATTCAGCTCGCCCAGAACATCGCCCTGCTGCCCGAGGGTGATGCGCGACGGGACAGAAACCCCTAACTCGGTGCCTATGGGCATGCCGCAACGATACAGTCCTTGGATCAGCGCGCTGTGGGTGACGATGCCGGCGCCCCGACCATCCAGCGCGCTGGCGGCCTTTTCAAACACCGAGACCTGGTGTCCGGCGCGCGCCAGCAGGTTGGCGCACATGAGTCCGCCTAGGGACCCGCCTGCAATGAGAACGTGTGCCATGCAGCGCCTTCAGGCTGCAGCGCTAAGTTTTTCGCTGGCCGGGTAGTTCAGCTCTACCACGACGCCATTCGGGTCGTCCAGGAACACCTGGTGCAGTCCCAGGCTGGGAACAGTGCGTTCACGCACTTCAATGTCCAGGTGCGCGAGGTGTTTGAGCATGACTTCCAGCCCCGTGGCGCTAAAAGCCACGTGATCGATGCAGCCCGTGCCGTGCAGGGTCGAAGTGTTCCGGTCGCCCAGGTAGTTGGCGAGCCCCGCTGTGTCAAAGGGATCGATGCCGATGACGTGCACTACCGCGTTCGCGATGTCGCCATGGTCGCCGCTGTACATCCACACCCCGGGAAACGGGAACTCAGGACGTGGTCCGACAGTCAGGCTCAGCACCTGCTCATAGAACTGCTGTGTGGCCTGCAGGTTGGTGGTGCGAATGGAAAAGTGGTTGATGACCAGGTTCATAGGGGGGGGTGTTAGGTGTCTTCGCTTGCGCGGGGTTCGAGCTCAAGACTCGCTTGCAGATAGCTGCGCACACGGTCGGCGATGATGGTTTCGTCGTCCATCGCCGGACTGTCGCTGTGCATAGCTTGGCCGTAGACGAACCGACGCAAGCCACCGTAGAAAATGCCTCCATGTAGGCCCATCAGTAGTTCATGTTCGCGAACAGTGGTTTTGCTTCGGCTTTTGCATTTTCTATGGCTCCTGGTCTCACGAATGATTCGGGGAAACAGTTCGTCGCCAAGCATCTGGAAAAAGCGGTCGGTGATGCTGCGGTCGGTCAGTCCCGAAAAGATCAGAATGCGGACAAATTCCCGCACCAGTACTGTGCGCGAGTAGTCCACATAAAAGCGAATCAGCTTCTCTTCGACACTCAGATTTCTGGAGCTGAGCAGGTCTAACCACTCGGGTTTCCACCGACCAACGAACACTTCTAGGTATACCCGGTCTATCAGGGCCTGCTTGGTAGGAAAGTAGTGGTACACGAGGGTGTGGGTCACGCCGATGGCCGTGGCCAGCTCGCGCATCTGTGCGTCAAAGCCATGTTCAGAGAAGAAGGTGATGGCGCCGTCCACGATGTAGCGCTCGCGATCTTCCACCGACATTCGCCGCCTTTTGGCAGGCGCGGGGACCTCATTGGCGGCCACATCGTTCAAATCGGGCGCGGTTTCAGGGTTACCACGGGTGCTTTCTCTATTTACCAAATTGTCAATCATGGATATCATTGTTTAACGGTTGGTTAATACGGCCATCAGTGCAAACCCGCAAGCGGGCCGGTTTTTATACACAGATTGTGCAGGCATCCCATGGAATTAGCTGGAGAAGTTGCAATTAACGCCTCGCGAGAGCGAGTCTGGTCCGCCCTCAACGATGCGCAAGTGCTTCAAGCCTGTGTCCCCGGCTGCGAGGAGGTCATCGAAGAGTCCGACACAGTTCGCAAGGCCCGGGTCATGATCAAAGTGGGCCCAGTTCGCGCTCGTTTCAGCGGCAAGGTCACTCTGTCAGAGGTCGTGCCCAACGTAGGCTGTGTCATGAGCTTTGAAGGCTCTGGTGGTGCTGCTGGCATGGCGTCCGGCCGCTCCCAGATTGCCTTGCTCGAGTCGCCGGATGGCACCCGCCTGACCTACACCGTCAAGGCTTCTGTGGGTGGAAAGCTCGGTCAGATCGGTGGACGCATGATGGACGCCTCCGCCAAGCAGCTGGCGGATCAGTTTTTTGGCGCTTTGCGACTTCAACTGGAGCCGCAGGCTAAACCGGTTGCCGAGGCGCCAGCTGGCACAGAAAGGGCGGTTGACGGTGCGGCTGCGGCCACCGCATCCAAGCATGCCGTGGCAGTGAACCGGGCTTCGCCGGTGACGCTGGCCCCCACCTCCGGATCTGGTGAGTTCAGCCGGGTGCTGTGGTTCGCATTGGGCTGCGCCTCCACCTCTCTGGGCGTGTGGCTTGGCGCCCGGCTCTTTTAATCCCGGTTCACCGCACATCAGACCCGCAAGGACGCCATGAAATCTGCTCAATTTGACTATGTGAAGGTGGACAGTGTCGCTACCGCCCTGGCGCTGCTAGGCGAGCATGGTGATGATGCCCGCATTCTGGCCGGTGGCCAGACTTTGCTGGCGACGCTCAACATGCGTTTGTCGGAGCCGACTCTGCTGATTGACATCAGCGGCATTGATGCGCTGCGTCGCATCGAGGTGCGTGGTGACCGTCTGCATATCGGTGCGCTGGTCACCCACAGCAGCATTGAGTCGTCGGATCTCGTGGCAGAGCATGCGCCCATGCTGAGCGCTGCAGCACCGCACATCGCTCACCGCGCGATCCGCAACGCCGGTACGTGGGGCGGCTCCATTGCTTATGGTGACCCCGCAGCGGAATGGCCCTGTTGCCTGGTTGCGCTCGACGGTGTGGTGGTGTTGCAGGGACCCCAGGGCCAGCGGCGCGTCGGAGCGAAGGACTTTTTCCGGGACTTGTACACCACCGATCTTCAGCCCGACGAAATCATTGTCAGCGCGGATGTGCCTGTCACGAGTACGGCCGACTGGTTCGGGTTTGACGAACTGGCGCGCCGCCATGGTGATTACGCCATCGCAGGCCTGGCCATCGCGGCCCGCTTCGAGGGCAGCACACTGACGCGAATTCGCCTTAGCTTTCTGGGTCTTGGCGCTACCCCGTTGCGTGCTCCTGCGACCGAGGCCTTGCTTGAGGGCGGGCAACTTGACGACGCCGCGCTGGCTTCAGCTGTCGTTTCGCTCAAGCAAGAGCTGAACCCGATGGCTGATCTGCACAACGAGGGTGGCACCAAGCTGCACCTTGCCACCGTGCTGGTCACCCGGCTGCTCACGGCCGCGCACCACAGTCGCATGGCGCTCCGCGCCTGATCCACCCACACCACAGACTTTAGGAAACTCCGATGGCTGATCTTCAGACGATTGACCTGACCGTGAATGGCCAGGCCCACAGGTGCAGTGTCCAACCGCGCCAGCATCTGGTTGACTTCGTGCGCAATGAACTGGGGCTCAAGGGGTCACACCTGGGCTGTGAGCACGGGGTTTGCGGTGCCTGCACTGTTGAGGTCGAAGGGAAGATCGTGCGCGGTTGCCTGGCCCTGGCGGTACAGACCAACGGTTGCAAGGTCAGAACCATTGAAGGCCTGAGCCAGGACGGTGACGTGCAGGACCTGCAAGAGGCCTTTGTGCGGCACAACGCCTTGCAGTGCGGTTTTTGCACATCAGGAATGGTCATGGCCGCCAAAGAGCTGCTGGAGAGCAAGCCTGATGCCACACGGTCTGAAGTGCGCGAGTGGATCAGCGGCAACTATTGCCGTTGCACGGGTTATCACTCCATAGTGGATGCCATTTGTGAAACGCTTGCCATCCGCGCCGGTCGTGTGACCGCAGGGAGCGCCGCATGAGCACGACGACCATCCATCCGCAGGCTGTCAACGCCGTCGAGACCCGCGAACGTCCCGCCAAAGTAGCTGATCTTCTCAGCCCGGTGACCACTGATCAACGCTACATTGGTGCGAGCTCCGAGCGTCCTGGCATTCGCCGTCTGGTTCAGGGGCAGGGGACCTATGTCGATGACATCGAGCTACCCCGCATGGCCCACGTGGTGTTCTGGCGCAGCCCGGTGGCGCACTGCCGCATACTCTCTATCGATGCCGATGCGGCCAAATCCATGCCCGGCGTGATCATGGTGGCCGACGGTAGTGATATTGCCAAAGTCTGCAAGCCCTGGGTGGCCACCCTGGAACATCTAAAAGGCATGAAATCTGCGCCGCAGTACCCACTGGCCATTGAACGCGCATGCTGGCAGGGCGAGGCGGTCGTGGCCATCGTCGCCGAAACGCGTGAGCAGGCCGAAGATGCATTGCAGTTCGTGATGGTCGACTTCGAGCGCCTGCCGCCCGTGGTCAATATCGAGACAGCCCTGAGCCCGGATGAGCCGCTGATTCATGACGAGTTGGGTGATAACCTGTGTTTTTCACGCAGCCTGGATACCGGCGGTGTGGACGAAGCCTTCGCGCGGGCAGACGAAGTGGTGGACATCACCTTCGAGTTCGGGCGTCATACTGGTGTGACCCTGGAGCCACGCAGTCAGATCGCCGATTGGAACAATGCGGACCAGCGCCTGACCGTCTACCACTCCTGCCAGGCGCCGCACATGATGCAGGACCTGTACGCGCGGCAATTCTCCTTGTCCGAGACCGCGGTGCGCGTGCTGTGCAAGGATGTTGGCGGTTCGTTCGGCATCAAGGTGCATGCCTATCCGGATGACTTTGCCACCGTGGCCCTGTCGATGATGTGCCGCAGGCCCGTGAAATTTGTTGCCGACCGCCTGGAGTCGTTTACCAGCGATATCCATGCGCGCCATCATCGTGTCAAGGCTCGTCTGGCCACCACGCGTGATGGGGACATTCTGGCGTTCGACATGGAAGACCTGACAGGGGTCGGCCCCTACTCGATGTTTCCGCGTACCAGTGCGATCGAAGGCAATCAGGTCGTCAATCTGGTCGGTGGCCCTTACAAGCATCAGCACTACCGCGCCAAGCTGGATGTGGTGTTCCAGAACAAGACGCCGACTTGTCAGTACCGTGGTGTGGGTCATCCGATCGCCTGTGCTGTGACCGAGGGGCTGGTGGACCTGGCGGCGCAGCGCATTGGTATGGACCCGTTGGCATTTCGCCGTCGCAATGTGATTCCCGACGATGCCTATCCTGCGACGGGTGCCAGCGGCATCAGGATGGAGTCGCTGTCGCATCAGGCCTGTCTCGACAAGATTGAATTGCTGATGGACTACCCGGCGCTGCGGGCCGAACAGGCCGCTTTGCGCGAGCGCGGCATTTACCGCGGCATCGGCTTTGCGGCGCTGATCGAGTTGACCAACCCCAGCGCGTCCTTTTATGGCGTCGGTGGCGCACGTATTGCTTCGCAGGACGGCGCGACCACGCGCCTGGATCCGTCCGGCACCGTGACGGTGCTGGTCAGTGTCGGAGAACAGGGGCAAGGCACCGAAGGCATTTACCGACAGGTGACGGCAGACGCTGTCGGCGTGGACCTGACCAAGGTTCGTGTGATCACGGGCGACACGGATGTCACGCCCTACGGCGGTGGCACCTGGGCTTCACGAGGCGCGGGCATTGGTGGCGAGGCCGTGCTGCAGTCTGGCAAGGCCCTGCGCGCAAACATCCTGAAGGTGGCAGCCGTTATTCTCAAGCGCGACGCGATTGAACTGGACGTACGCCGCGGGGAAGTGATCGACGCGAGCAGCAAGGCCAACTTGCTGTCGCTAGCCGAACTTGGACGCATTGCCTACTACCGCTCTGATCTGCTGCCACCGGAGTTCTCGCCGGAGTTGGTGGTCACCCGTCACTATGCCCAACGCGCCTACCCGTTCATTTTCACCAACGGCGTGCAGGCGTCATATGTCGAGGTCGATCCTGAGACGGGGTTTGTCAAGCTGCTTAAGCATTGGGCGGTTGAGGACTGTGGTCGTGTCATCAACCCCAAGCTGGTGGACGAGCAGATTCGCGGTGCCATCGTTCAGGGTATTGGGGGCGCGTTGCTTGAAGAGTGCCTATACGACGACGAAGGACTGATGCGTAATGCCAGCATGGCCGACTACCTGGTGCCGATGAGCGCCGAGATGCCCGACATCGAAGTGGCCCACGTACAAACGCCAACGCAAAGCAGTCAGCTCGGCGCCAAAGGCGCCGGAGAGGCTGGTACTGCCGGTGCTCCAGCTGCGGTGATGAATGCAATAAACGACGCCCTTACACCTTTTGAAGCCCATGTCTGGTCCCAACCAATCACGCCGGAAAAGGTGCTGCGTGCGTTAGGAAAGGTTGGCTAATACTCAGTTACACGCATTTTTGTCTTTCGCTAACTCGGTACCTCGGGCACGCGTTTGAAACCTGCAGTCTTTGTCCATTTAACAGCAATATCTTCTAGGTAACCCAATGAAACTCACACTCGCCTTTAGCCCAGTTGTCTGCTCGCTGGTGCCCTACGTTCTGCTCACCGAAGCCGGTGCGGAGTTCGATACCCTCAATATCGACATGAGTCGTGACGAGCACCACAGCCCAGAGTATTTGCGCATCAACCCCAAAGGAAAGATACCTACGTTGATCATCGACGGGTATCCGTTGACCGAAAACGTGGCAATCCAAATCTGGATTTCCCGCACATTCCCGCAGGCTGGATTGCTACCACAAGACCCGCTCGAGCAGGCTAAGGCGATTTCAATCATGTCGTGGTGTGCGGCTGGACTACATCCAAAGATCACCCAGCAGGCCCGTCCTGAGCGATATTGTGCGATTGAAGGCACGGCCGATAGTGTCAAAGCGCTCGGCTCGGAGTCGCTATTTGAAATGCTGGCAATTGCCGATACGATGCTTGCCGGACGCGAGTGGTTCTTGGACCAATTCAGTTGTGCTGATGTGTATTTCTATTGGATATTCCGTCGTAGCGGATTTCTTAAGCCTGATTTGGCGCGCTTCACCCATTGCGTAGCTCACATGCAGCGAGTGGAAATGCGTCCAAGCGTGCAAAAACTTCTGGCTTTTGAAGCCGAGGTTAAGGCCCAATTTGCACTCGTTAAATGAGAATTGGACTGTCACGTATGGTCAGGGACTCAAGTCTCGGAAGATTGAGCAATGAACAAGACAAGCAAGTTTTCACCTGTGGTGCGGGAGCGTCCGGCGTAGCTGGTGCGTGAGCACTGAGGCGAGTATCCGGATGCCGCGTACACCTTTCATTCATAATTTCCCGCATGTCCATCAACAAACCTTCCATCGCTCCCAAGCCCACGGATTCCGAGCCATCGCGTAGCCCACTGCTGCGATTGTTATCGCAGCCGAGAATCGTCGTTCCTGCGCTTAAGGTCGCTCTGGTCGTAGGAAGCATCCTGAACCTGATTAACAGCGGTGAGAAGCTGTGGAATCAGCACAGCATCAACCTGTGGCAGGTGGGATTGAATTTTGTGGTGCCGTTCTGTGTGTCGAGTTATAGCGCGGCGCGGAATGACTTGCGGCGCCAGCGAGGCGAATGAATGAGGTTTTGTCGCAATAAGCCATGCCTGACAATATCGGCATGACAGAGACGACCCAGATGGCGATGATTGGCGAGCTACGCAAGGTGCTCAAGCGGCTGCACTATCCGTTGGAAGTCATGCTGGTGTGCGCTCGCTGGTA
>NZ_JBDNGU010000014.1:0-1880 GCF_041689105.1 Polaromonas sp.
GGACCCGCCGCGAGCCATGCCATCAGATCCGCATCCCGTTCGGATTCGCCCAAGCGCTGGCGCGCCGACGCCGGGAAGTGGATCGCTCCCAGAATTGGCATTGCATCCTTGTATTCCCGCGGTGGCGGCACGATGGCCGGACTGAAGGCGTGTACCGTCTGGGTACCCAATTCTGCAAACCTTCGGGGGGTTGTCTTTTTCGTTGGCGGCAATCCTAGTTTTTTGCGGAAGAAGTTAACGTCGTCCCGAAAACCCATCCACCAAACGAACTCGGCCAACTTATGGGTGGCGCGGTTCAGTATCCCGGGCATCGCACGGATCGACACGAGGCCGTTGGCGTAGCGACTGTTTGGGCGCATGGGGTTGAAATGCACCGCCAAAGTGGGCAGCCTGCGTGCCTCTGCGAGCGCCGACAGGTATTCCTCGGTCAGCAGCCCGGTGACCAGCACATCGGCTCCTTGGCACAAGCGCTCAAAGTCTTCGATCAATTCATCCCGATGGGCATGCGTGATATCGCCCATTTCTTTCATGAATTTTTGCATGTTGCCCGCACTCAGCCAGCTTCGGCCCTGCGGCGATTCCATGAAGGCTTGCGAGTTGATCGCAATTTTGGACGTTCGCACACCACATTTCTCGACAAACGAAAGCAGATTCACCGGCGCACCTAATGTCACGTCATGGCCACGCGCCATCAAGGCCAGCGCCAAACTGACGAACGGTTGAACATCACCCCGGGTGCCGTGCGTGGCAAGAGCGATCTTAAGGGCGCGCGGTGGTTTCAAAACAGCAGTCATGGTTGTTCCTTCACCTGTTTAATGGCTAAAAGCGCGAGTGAGCGCATCGATGTCACGGTCAATGATTGGGACAAACCTGCGTCGCGTCTCAGCAACTTCCAGACGTAAACATCAGTGGCCACCACCAGCAGCGCTATGGACTGTCTTTTTGGGAGCACTCCCAGCAGCGGGCCGAATACGCGTTCGACCCAACGCTTGTGGATCACACGTCCCATGCTGATGACTTCCGCAGCGAGAGGAAGCTTGTGCTCCAGCGCCAGGAAGCGCATGAGCGAGTCTCCAATTGCTTCGTACATTCCCACAATCGCAACGATGGCAACCTCAAGATTTCCAGCCTCGATATGGTCACGCCAGGCGGAATTTTCGGCACCATACTCCAGCAACACAGTTCTGGCCAGGTTTTCCTTGGAACCGAACTGGCGTTGTACAGTCTTGCTCGAAACCCCCGCCTCCCGGGCGATATCGTCCAGCGAAATATCGTCATACCAGCGTTGCATCAGGAGCTGCAAAGCCGCTGCCTTGACAGCACAGGTGGTTGCGACAGCGGCTTCAGCCCGTGCGGCCTGACGGTATGGGCGTGGTTGATTTATCATTTCATGTCTATGATACAGACATTAAATACACTTGCAAATAATTCTTGCTTCTTTTGCTTTTTCCTGAAGACTTGTGGGATGTGCAGATCACGCCAGTCGACAATCAGCGCATCAAATTTCATTTGCGGTTGAGTCTTTGCTGCAGCAGTGCACCGGTGAGTATGAGAACAGCTATGACCCTATAGCGCAGAGCTGTACAAAAGAAGAAGGGTCAGGCGTTGTAATCCAGCAGCAAAAAAGATCGAAATGCCGAGCGACTGAAAAATCTGTGATCGCAAGACCGGACACCAGCGCCTCCTCAATAGCATCACGCCAAAGTCCGGTGGTCATGCGGCCGCCGTCAAACGCTGGCTGTCACGATCACGGCGCGATGGCACCCATCCTGGGCACCGCAGGCGCCGGCCGACGCCGGGCTTCAACGCCCAGGTACAGCGCCTTGCCCGCCAGCAGCGACAGGCCAAAGGCCGCCAGCATGCCCAGCGCATTGGCAACC
>NZ_JBDNGU010000015.1:0-36765 GCF_041689105.1 Polaromonas sp.
CCGCAGCGCGACGCAACTGCGCATCAAGGCGCGCCCATGCAGCCGCCTGCCGCCAAACGGGCGATTCCCGCGCCGCAGCGCAAGCCAGCCCCACCGGTTCAGCCCAGGCAGCTCGCAGTAGCAGGCGCTGGCGGCGACTGGAAAGAGTTTTGACGGCAGAGCCCGCGCAGGCGGGACTTGCCGACGCAGGGTACAAGCGCCTTCAAGTTGGTCCCCGGCCTGCCGTTAAACAACAAGAGGCGGCCGTCATGAAACATGTGGTGGGCAGGCCATCGCTCTAGAAAGACAAGGTTTATGTCGAACAACATGTTTTATACCGGGTTAAGCGGACTGAATGCGGCGCAGGCCGCCCTGGTGACCACCGGGCACAACACAGCCAATGTCAATACGCCGGGTTACAGCCGACAGTCGGCGCAGGTCGCGTCTGCGGGCGGTGCCTACAGGGCTGGCGTTGGTTTCTTCGGCAACGGCGCGAAGGTGGTGGATGTCTCCCGCAGTTATGACCAGTATCTTTCGTCGCAGTTGAACCAGGCCCAGTCTTCGAACCAGGCCTTGAGCACTTACTACACACAGATCAGCCAGATCGACAACCTGCTGGCCAACCAGAAAGCTGGGCTGGCGCCGCAACTGCAGACCCTGTTTACCCATGTGCAGGCGGTCGCGAACACGCCGGCCGACACGTCGGCGCGCCAGCAACTGATCAGCTCCAGCCAGGCGCTGGCCAACCAGTTCCGCAGCATGGACAACTATTTGAGCAGCCTTAATGCCAGTGTCAACGACCAGGTGGCCGGGCATGTCGAGCAGATCAACGCTTATGCCGGGCAGATCGCCAGCCTCAACAAGCAGGTCGCCATGCTCAGCAACGGAACCGGTGGCCAGGCGCCCAACGACCTGCTGGATCAGCGTGACCAGCTGGTCAATGAACTGGGCAAGCTGGTGAGCACCAAGCTCGTCGTGCAGGACGGCGGCCAGTACAACGTCTTTATCGGCAACGGCCAGACCCTGGTGCTGGGTGACAGGGCGACCCCGCTGACCACCGTCGTTGCCGCGAGCGACTCGGGACGCACTGCGCTGGCGATGGTCAACACATCAGGCAACAAGGTGGAGTTGCAGGAAAGCGTGATTTCCGGCGGCTCGCTGGGTGGTTTGCTGCAATTTCGCAGCGAGACCTTGGCGACGACGCAGAACTCGCTGGGCCGCATGGCCATTGCGCTGGCCGACAGCTTCAATGCCCAGCAGCGGCTGGGTGTCGATCTCAACGGGGTGCTGGGCGGGGACTTTTTCTCGCGAGCCCTTCCCGGTGTTGCCTCGCACAGTCGCAACACCGGCAGCCTGAATGTGACGGCATCGTTTTCTGATGTCGGGGCCTTGACCACCAGCGACTATCGGCTTGATGTCAAGGCGGACCTGAGCTTTTCGGTTACCCGGCTGTCCGACAACAAGGTTTTCAGCGCCGCCGATCTGGCGGCTGCGGTGCCCGCCGACAGCTTCGATGGCGTGGCCCTTGCGTTTGCAGGGACTGCGGCGGCGGGCGACTCCTTCCTGATCCAGCCCACCCGCACAGGTGGACGCGATCTGCTCGTGACCCTCACCGATCCGGCCAAGGTGGCGGCAGCTTCACCCATCATCACCGGCAACACCGCAGGCAACCAGGGCAACGCAGCGATCAGCGCCGGCTCGGTGGATGCAGCTTATCTCGCAACGCCCCTGAGCGCGACGGTGACGCTGACTTACAACAGCGTCACCAATGAATTGTCGGGGTTTCCGGACGGCAGCACGCTGAGCTACACCGCAGGCGCTTCCATGACCTTCGGGGGCATGACGGTGAGCCTCAGTGGTACGCCGTCGAACGGCGACACCTTCACCATCGGGAAAAATACCGGCGGTGTTTCCGATGGCAGCAATGCATTGCTGCTCGGCGCGTTGCAGAACAAGAAAACAATGGGCAACGGGACCGCCAGCTTCAATGACGCCTACGGGCAACTGGTCAGCAACGTGGGAAACAAGGCCCGCCAGGTGGAGATTGCCGGCACAGCGCAGACCAGCCTGACCACACAGATCCGGGGGATCCAGCAGTCGGTGTCGGGCGTCAACCAGGACGAGGAAACCGCCAACCTGCTGATGTTTCAGCAGATGTACCAGGCCAACGCCAAGGTGATCCAGACCGCGTCAACCATGTTTGATGCGGTGTTGGGCATTGGCCGTTGACAGGCATTTATAAAACCCGGAGTTCGTGATGCGCATCAGCACCCAGACCTTTTATGAGCAGAGCAAGACCGCCATGGGCTCGCAGCAGAGCAGCCTGCTGCGCGTGCAACAGCAGCTTGGCGCCGGCACCAAGATTCTGGCCCCGTCAGACGATCCGCTGGGCTCGACCCGCGCGCTTGCCGTGTCCCAGTCGATCGCGCTGGGCGCCCAATATTCGGCCAGTCGGGGTCAGGCCACGCAGACACTGACCATGGAGGAAAATGCCCTGCAAAGCGTCACCACGGTCCTGCAAAACATCAAGGGCCTGCTGGTGCAGGCGGGCAACGGGACCCTGGCCGATGCCGACCGCGCTACCGTTGCCACCACCCTGCAAAGCAACCTGGATCAGCTGCAGGGCTTGGCCAATACCGATGACGGCAACGGCCAGTTTCTGTTTGCCGGGTTCAAGAGCGGCAGCGCCCCGTTTGTGCGGCAGGCTGATGGCAGCATCCTCTACGCCGGTGACCAGGGCAAACGCCTCATGCAGGTCGATGTTTCGCGCCAGATGGCCGGAACCGATGATGGGCGCAGCATTTTCCAGACGGTGCAGGGCGGTGCCGGTTACGTCAGTTCATCCGCGCCAGGCAATACCGGCAGCGGTGTGTTTGGTGCGACGACGGTGGTGAACATGGCCGATCCGGACTACGGCAAGGAATGGGTCATCAGCTTCTCGTCCGCCACGTCCTACACGGCGGACACGGTGCCACCGCTGTCACCGGCACCCGCGCCCATGGCCTACGCCGCAGGCAGCCCCATTACCCTGGGCGGCTTGCAGATTTCAATCAGCGGTGCGCCAGCTGCCGGGGACACGTTCAAGGTGGCTACGGCCAGAAATGCGGGCACAGACGTTTTTGCGGTTATCGGCGACGTGATCAAGGCCCTCAATACCAAAATTGACGGCGGGGGGCCGGAAGGCCAGGCGAAGGTGCTCAATGCCCTGAGCACGGCCAACCGGAAAATCACCAATGCGCACGACAACGTATTGAGCGTGCGCTCTTCGGTCGGCTCCCGCCTCAATGAGCTGGACGCGCTGGCCGTCACCGGGGACAACCGGACGCTAACGGACAAAAGCTACCTGTCCGACCTGCAGGACCTGGATTACGCCACCGCCATTGCCGAGTTCTACCAGCGCCAGACCGCGCTGCAGGCGAGCCAGCAAACCTTTGTCCGCATCCAGCAGACCGCGCTGTTCAACTATCTGTAGGCCCAGCCCGCAGCGCACCGGCCAAGGCAAAAAGTGCTATTTATTTGATAGCTACTTACGCTTATGGGATAAGGGCTAGGGCCGTAAACCATTTAAAAATCCCATCAGCGAGGCAAAACCGGAGGCAAAGCGCGGCTCCAGGAAGGGTGCCAGGTATTGCATCAGCACCTGCAGCATGGCCATGCCCGCCAGCAGCGTGATCGGGAAGCCCACCGCAAAAATGCTGAACTGGGGTGAAGCGCGGTTCAGGATGCCCATGGCCAGGTTGAGGGTCAGCAGGGCGGCGATCAGCGGCAGCGCCAGCATGAGCCCGCCAGCAAAAATCTGACCGCCTGCCGACACCAGCAAAAACCAGCCATCTGCCACCAGCGGCCCGTCGGCAATCGGCAGAGTGTGAAAGCTTTCTGCCAGTACCATGATCAGCATCAGGTGGCCATCGACTGCCAGAAAAATCAGGATGGCCATTACATTGAGCAGGCGTGCCAGCACCATGGTCTGGCCGCCACTGGTGGGATCGAAAAACGTGGCAAATGACAGACCCATCTGCAGGCCAGCATATTCACCGGCTGCCTGGACAACGGCAAAAACCATCCGCATCGAAAACCCCATCGCCGCGCCGATCAGGATTTGCTGGACCAGAATCCAGAAGCCGGCTGCGGACACCAGGGGAACAGCGGGCAAGGGCCCGAGGGTCGGCGCGATGGTGATCGCCAGCAGGATGGCCAGGCCGATTTTGACGGAGCGCGGCACCGAGCGCTCACTGAACACGGGTGCCGTGCTGATGAGCGCCAGCATGCGCACAAACGGCCAGAGAAAAGCCACCATCCACACGCCCAGTTGCTCTGAGGTGACCGAAAAAACGGGAGGCATCAGCCTACCAGTTGCGGAATCGATGAAAACAGGGCGCGCATGTAGTCCAGGGTGATGCCCAGCATCCACGGCCCGGCAATCACCAGGGCGGCGAAAACGGCCAGCAGCTTGGGAATAAAGGACAGGGTCATCTCATTGATTTGCGTGGCCGCCTGGAACAGGCTGATGAGCAGGCCGGTGACGAGGGCCACCAGCAGCAGCGGCGCACCGAGCAGCAGCGAAAGCTTCATGGCTTCGTAGCCCATGGTCATGACTGACTCTGGGGTCATGCCGGTTTGTCCTTCCTGCTGGTTTTGCTCATGGCCGCGTCAGGTGTAAAAGCTCTGGGCGAGCGCACCGATCAGCAGCTGCCAGCCATCGACAAGAACAAAAAGCATCAGTTTGAATGGCAGCGCAATAGTGGCCGGTGGCACCATCATCATGCCCATGGACATCAGCACGCTGGCCACCACGAGGTCGATGATCAGGAAAGGAAGAAAGATGGTGAAGCCGATCTGAAAGGCGGTTTTCAGTTCGCTGATGACAAAAGCCGGTAACAGGATCCGCAGGGGCACCTGTTCTGGCCCGTCCATTTTTTCAATGTTGGCAAGCTTTGCAAACAGCGCCAGGTCGGCTTCACGGGTCTGCTTGAGCATGAACTGCTTGAAGGGTTGAACCCCGCGTTCGATCGCCTGCTCCGCACTGATCTTGTTTTCCGAGAAAGGCTTGTAGGCTTCGCTGTGGACTTTGTCGAACACCGGCGACATCACGAAGAAGGTGAGGAACAGCGACAGGCCCACCAGAATCTGGTTGGGCGGGGAAGACGGGGTGCCGATGGCCGTACGCAATAGGCCGAGGACGATGAGGATGCGCGTGAAGCTGGTCATGGACAGCAGCAAAGCCGGCAGGAAGGACAGCGAGGTCAGCAGTACCAGGGTTTGGACGCTGAGCGAATAAGTCTGGCTGCCCCTTGGGCCGGGGGTGCTGACAATGCCCGGCAGGCTCTGGGCCGAAGCTGCCGCAGGCCACGCCGCCAGTACCAGCAGGCCAAGCACCACGAGCGCGAGCAGCGGCAGGAACGCCGGACGTGGACGCTGGCGGCAGGAGATCACGTTCATCAGGCCCGCTTCTTCAGCTGATTGAGCTTGCCCAGGGATTCAAGCAGTTTTTGCGAGAAAGCGCCGACTGGCGTTGTTCCCGTCAGCGCCGCTGCCGGGGCCGCAGGCAGGCTTTGCGCCGGCAGGGTGTGCAATGCACGCACCTGCCCTGCGGCGACACCGAGCACCAGCCAGGAGCCGCCAATTTCTACGACCACCACGCGTTCACGCTGGCCGACCATCGCGCTGGAGACGACCTTGAGCATCCGTCCGCTGCCGGGCTGCCGCAGACCGAGGCGCCTGGCTGCCCAGCCGCACAGGAAAATCAGCGCCAGCACCACGGCCAGTCCGAAAGCGGCCTGCAGCAGGCCGGCCATGCCGAAAGAGCGCACGGGTTCGGCGGCCGGCGTGGGCACAGTAGGCAGTACCGCGCCAGCCGCCAGGCTGAACCACACGAGCAGCGAAGCTGCCAGGCGGGGAAGTTGCCGGTGCATCATCGGTTCAGTTTCTGGATACGTTCAGAAGGCGTGATGATGTCGGTCAGGCGGATGCCGTACTTCTCGTTGACCACCACCACCTCCCCTTGCGCAATCAGGTAGCCATTGATGAAGACATCCATGGGTCCACCCGCCGGGCCGTCCAGTTCAACGACCGAGCCTTGTGACAGCTGCAGCAGGTTTTTCAGGGTGATGCGGGTGCGCCCCAGTTCGGCCGTCAGCTGGACCGGTACATCCAGGATCCTGTCGATGTCGCCCTGGGTAACGCCTGACCGGCTGTCGCCTTGCAGGGGCTGAAACACCGGTGACACCTGTGCCGGCGCTGCCGGCGGCGGCGCTGGCGCGGCGGGCGCGGCTGTTGCCTGCGCCTGCTCGGCAAGCGCGCTGCCCCAATCGTCAACGGCGTCTGCCACCGGGTCGTCCTTGCTGTCTTCACTCATGGTCGCGTTCCTTGCCTGAATCTCTGTCTTGGTAATTGATCATCTTGTGTACCCGCAGGGCATAGTGCTTGTTGGATGTGCCGTAGCCGCATTCCATGACGGGAACGCCATTGACCTCGGCAACAATCGTTTCCGGAATCTCGATGGGCAGCACATCGCCGATCTGGAGCTTGAGCAATTGGCCGATGGTGGACTGAAAGCTCAGAAACCGGGCCTTGAGCTCCACGTCGGCGCTTTTGACCTGCTGCGTCAGTTGCTTGACCCAGCGTTTGTCCACTTCGACCTCGCCTTGCAGCGGGTTCGACAGGAGGTCGCGTATCGGCTCGATCATCGAATAGGGGATGCAGACAGTGAGTGCGCCGCCTATTGGGCCGAACTCGATTTGAAAGGTGGTGTTGATCACCACTTCGTTGGGGGTCACGATGTTGGCGAGCCGGGCATGCATCTCGGCGCGCACATACTCGAAATCGAGCGGATAGACCGGCCGCCAGGCCTGGCCGTAGCTGTCCAGTGTCAGGTTCAGCAGCTGCTTGATGATGCGTTGCTCGGTCTGCGTGAAGTCCCGGCCTTCTACCCGGACGTGGTAACGGCCATCACTGCCGAACAGGTTGTCCACCACCAGAAACACCAGCTTGGGGTCGAACACGAACAGGGCCGTACCGCGCAGGGGTTTCATCTGCATCAGGTTGATATTGGCCGGCACGGGCAGATTCCGGATAAATTCGCCGTACTTCTGGATCTGCACCGCTCCGACTGAAATGTCGGCGCTGCGGCGCATGAAGGTCAACAGCGAGGTGCGCAGGTGCCGGGCAAAACGCTCGTTGATGACTTCCAGCGTGTGCATCCGGCCGCGCACCACATGTTCGTCCTTGCCGAAGTTGTAGACCGGCAACCCGGCCTGGGCGGGTGGCGGCGCGCTTGCCACATCGCTGTCTCCGGTAACACCCTGCAGCAGGGCATCGACCTCGTCCTGGGAGAGTTGCTCTTCATAGGCCATGGGCGGGTCTCATGGAGCGTGCTTATTGCAGCATGAAGGTGGTGAACATCACGCTGGATATTCCGGCAGGAAGCAGGTTCACCGCGAAGGGCTGTTTCAACACGCTCAGGATTTCAGCGGCCAGCACGTCTTTTTCCTCCGTCGTGAGCAGCGACTCGGCGGTCCGGTTGGACAGCGTGGTGAGCACCCGGCTGCGCACCTCGGGCAGGTATTGGACCAGCTGGGCCTGGGACTTGATGTTGCTGACCTTGAGCGTGACCGCGACATGCAGAAAACGGCTGCGGCTGTTCGGCTGCAGGTTGACAGTGAAAGGTTCCAACGCGATAAAAATGGGAATCTCGGGCGGCTTGACGGCGATCGCCGCTTCCTTGCTGCCGCGCAGGTAGAAGTAGTAGTAGCCTGCGCCCGCTGCACCGGCGGCAACCACCAGTATCAGCAGGACGATCAGGATCAGACGCCGCTTGCGACCTGCGGGAGGAATTTCGGGAGGGGGCACCGGGACGTTGGTTGTTGCCATGGTTGTGTTCAGTGAGATGGAAGATGAATTGTTGGACAGAAGGGCCGCACTGCATCGCTGGATCAGCAGGCGGAAAACGCTTCAACTCCGGCATTTGCTGCTGGCGTAATCCATGCTGCCCGTGGCGAAAACCGTCAGGCGTAGATGTCGACGCCTGCCCCGCTGCGCTGCCTGCGCGGCTCCGCGGCGACTCGCTCCGGGCCGCTGGCCAGCTCCCTCGCGCTGCTGCCCGGATAACTGCGCTGGCCGGAGCGCCCTTCCTGGCCATACCCGGCATCGGCCGGTTGCCGGCTTTCGGAGCCGACCGAGGCCTCCCCCAGGCTGATCCCGCCGTCAGCCATCGCAGCGCGCAATTGCGGCAGGGCGGCCTCGACCGCCGCGCGTACCGAAGCGTGGGCGGAAACAAAGGCGACCTGAATCTGATGCTCGTTCATGCTCAGGGTGACTTTCAGCGGGCCCAGGCCAGGCGGGTTGAGCTGGAGCTCGGCCGTCTTCTGGTCGGCCCGGCCCATGTGCAGCAACTGCTGGCCCAGCGCCTGGTCCCACTCGCTGCTGCCCACGTCCTGGGACAGGGAGGGCGCGAGGACGGCTGCTGGAAGGACAGAGCCGCCGATGTTCGCCGGTCCTTGTGCTGCAGGAGCCATCATGGCGGGACCTGTCACTGAGCTCGCTTCGGCGCCGGCAGCGGGTTCGGCGAAACCGCTGGCCGGCAGGGCGGCGATGGTTCCGGGCGCGGCTTTCTGTTCGGGCGCGACAGCGGCCGGGCGTTCGGGACTGCGCAGCGCGGGCGACTCGGTCGTCGGGGCGTCCAGCGCCATGCGCGGGACGGTGGTTTGCGCGCTATCCGATGCGCCGACGGGGAGGCTGGTGTCCTTCCTCGTATTCAGAAGGGGCTGGCCGCGTTCCCGGGCGCTTTGGGCAGCAAGTGCCACCACCCCTGCGGGTTCAGTCGGGACAGTCACGTCGGTGGCTGCGCCGGACAGGGCGGCGGCATCTGACTCTGCCGTCGGGGCGTCCAGCGTCATGCGCGGGACAGCGGTTTGCGCGGCGTCCGGTGCGGCGACAAGGGGGGTGGTTTCCTTCCTTGTATTCAGAGTGAGCTGGCCGCGTTCCATGACGCCCGGGGCAGCAACTGCCACTACCCCTGCGGGTTCAATCGGGACGGTCACGTCGGTGTCTGCGCCGGGCAGGGCGGCGGCATCTTGCGTTGGCAGGGAGTCACTCCGCAAGGCTGCGGCCGCAGCGCCGCCGAGGGGCGGCGGGGGCGTCCTGCCGTACAGCGCCATCAGGGCCAGACCGGCGACAATGGCCGGATCGGCAGGCTCCTCCGAGTCTTTCGTGGGTCCGCCCTGGCGCCGTGTGGTGGGATGGGCGGTGGCCTTGTCCCGAGGTTTCGCGGCGGGCTCGTCTGCGGATTGGCTGGCGCGCGAGAGGGCTTCTCCAAAACTACCGGTCACCGGAGTTTCGGGGTCGCTGCCGCGTTCTGCGGGCCGGGCGGATGGCTGCACGGCCGGTGCGATACTGAGCGGGGAAAGGGCTAAAGACATGGCTTATTCCGGTAAATCCAGCGCCAGAGGAGCAGAACGCACGTAGAACTGCCGGGCCGCCCGCTCGTCACTGTCCTGCTGGTCCCGCTTGTTGAGGACTCGCAGGTCCTGCTGGCGAACGCGGTCGGCGAGGGTGTCGAAGGAGCTCAGGCGGCGCTTGGAAAATTGCCAGTCGGTCCGGCCGTGCATCAGACGGCTGTCGGCCTGCTGGGTCAGCGCGCGCTGCTGCTCGATGGCGCCATCCAGTGTGCCAATGAAGTTCTGGAAATTGCGCAACTGGGCCGAAGGCAGGCCGCCCTGCATCTGCGCTTGCATCTGGTTCATGTATTCCTGGCGGTACTGCAGCAGCATTTCCAGCTTTCCTGCAGCGCTGGTATGGGCGCTTTGCAACTGGCCGAGCCGGCGGGTGGCCTCGTCGGTCTTGCCCTGCGCCAGTTCAATCAGGGTTGTCAGCGGTAACTTGTTGGACATGGTTTCTCCGGTAGGTGTGGCGGGGTTTGTCAATTGGCAGCGGTCAGGCCCTGCAGCTGGCTGACGGCGGCGGCGTAGTCGGTGCGCTCGTGCATGGGTTGCTGCAGAAACGCTTCTATCCTTGGATAGATCTCGATGGCCCGGTCCAGCTGGGCGTCATGGCCTGGCGCATAGGCGCCCACGCTGATCAGGTCGCGGTTGCGCTGATAGCGGGACAGCATCTGTTTGACGCCACGCACCGCTTCAAACTGGGCTGGTTCGATTAGCGCGGTCATGGCGCGGCTGATGGAGGCCTCGATGTCGATGGCCGGGTAGTGGCCGGATTCGGCCAGGCTGCGGGACAGCACGACATGGCCGTCCAGGATGGCGCGCGCCGCGTCAGCAATCGGGTCCTGCTGGTCGTCGCCTTCGGTCAGGACGGTGTAGAACGCCGTGATGGAGCCGCCCTTGCCGTCCGCGTCGCAGGCCCCGTTGCCGGCGCGTTCGACCAGTGCCGGCAATTTCGCGAAGACCGATGGCGGGTAGCCCTTGGTCGCGGGCGGTTCGCCCACAGCCAGCGCGATTTCACGCTGGGCCATGGCATAACGCGTCAGCGAGTCCATGATCAGCAGGACGTTTTTGCCCTGGTCGCGAAAGTACTCTGCCAGGCAAGTGGCATAGGCGGCACCCTGCAGCCGAAGCAGCGGCGAGGTGTCGGCCGGGGCGGCCACCAGGACGGCACGTGCCATGCCCTCTTCGCCCAGCGTGTTCTCGATGAAGTCCTTGACCTCCCGCCCGCGCTCGCCGATCAGGCCGACCACGATCACGTCGGCGCTGGTGTAGCGGGCCATCATGCCGAGCAGGACACTTTTACCGACGCCGGAACCTGCGAACAGACCCATGCGCTGGCCGCGTCCCACAGTCAGCATGGCGTTGATGGCGCGAACGCCGACGTCAAGCACCTGGTCGATCGGCGCGCGCATCAGCGGGTTGATGGGTTCTGCGGCCAGCGGTACTTCCCGGGTGAAATTGAGCGGCCCCAGTCCGTCGAGCGGCCTGCCGGCTGCGTCGACCACCCGGCCCAGCATGCCTTCGCCCACCGGCAGGCGCTTGGTTCTGGGGCCTGTGCCGCTGCCCGTCCCGGCAGGCGAGTCCAGCGCATAAACCCGGGCACCCGGCAGCAATCCGTCCACGGCACTCAGGGGCATCAGGAGGATGCGGCCACCGGCGAAGCCGACCACTTCTGCTTCTGCCGTTTTCTGCGGGTAGCCGGGCGGCAGTTCAATCAGACAGTCGCTGCCCACCGGCAGGCGCAGGCCGACGGCTTCGAGGACCAAACCGACGGCCCGCGTCAACCGGCCGTAGGTTTGCACGGGCGCGCTTTTGCCCGCAGCCGTGCGGGCCAGGGCCAAGGCGGCTTTCCAGGCCTGCAGGTGCGGGCTTGCTACGCCGGCTGCGGGCATTTCCGTCATGGCACGGGCGCTGTGGCAACGGGTGTGTGTTGTGCCAGCGCGGCTGCAACTCGTGCCCAGCGGGTTTCCAGGCTTGCATCGCGCTCGCCGCTGTTCGCCGTGACCCGGCAGCCGCCGCGCTGAATGGCGGCATCGCTGCGTATGCGCCAGCCAACCGCCTGCAAATCCTCGGGCAGATGCTCGCTTACCAGTGTGGCATCGTCCGGGTGTAAAAAGAGTTGGGGCGTGCCGACCAGTGCTGGCTCGGCCTGGAGCAGTTCATGCACCACAGCCAGCATGGCCTGCGGATCAGCGCTCAGCGCTTGGCCCAGCACCTGACGCGCCAGGTCCATGGCCAGCGCCAGCAAATCGTCAGCCACACTGGCTTCGGCCAGGCGCAGGGCCGAGGGCAAAGACAGGGCCAGGGCTTGCAGCCGCCTGGCCTGTTCGTGCACTGCGGCCATCGCTGCCGCATGCCCTTCGGTCTGCCCTAGCGCATGGCCCTGCGCGTAGCCTTGTTGATACCCTGCTTTTTCGCCGGCCATCTGGGCCTCCCGCCGAAGGACGTCCAGTTCGGCTTCACTCATCCGCGCGCCTGTTTCAGCCGGTTCCGGCGCGATCTCAGATGCGGCAGTCTGATGGGCGAGGGCTGGCAACCCCTCGGCGAAGGAGGTCATTTCCCATCGCTTCCATGCCGCAATCCTGTCCTTGGGGTCCATGACACACGGTTCAGGATGGCCAACCCTCCCGAACCTGTCGGCATCAGACGAACGTGACGCGGAAGGGTTTTTATACATAGGACTCGTCGCCCTGACCACCGAGCACAATTTCCCCGGCCTCCGCGAGACGGCGCACGATCAGCAGGATGGCCTTCTGCTCGGCCTCGACCTGCGACACCCGCACCGGACCGCGCGCCTCGATGTCTTCGCGCAGTGTTTCTGCCGCACGTTGCGACATGTTTTTCAGGAATTTTTCGAGCAGTTCCTTCGGCGCACCCTTCAGTGCAATGATCAGCGACTCGGATTCGATTTCCTTGAGCAACAACTGGACGCTGCGGTCTTCGAGTCCGAGCAGGTTCTCGAACAGGAACATTTCGTCAATCATCTTTTGTGCCAGCGTTTCGTCGTGCTCCCTGATGTGCTTGATCACGCTTTCTTCCTCGGTGCTGCCCATCATGTTGACGATTTCGGCGGCAACCCGGATGCCGCCCAGGCGGCTGCGCTTGACTTCGCCACCCAGCATGTCGTTGAGCACCTCGGTCAACTCCTTGAGGGCGGCGGGCTGAACACCGCCGAAGGTGGCTACGCGCAGGACGGCATCGTGGCGCACTCGCTCGGGCAGCTGCTCCAGCACCCCGGCCGCCTTGTTCCGGTCCAGATGGACCAGCAGTGTGGCGATGATCTGCGGATGCTCGTCCCGGATGAGTTCTGCAACCTCGGTGGCCTCCAGCTGATTGAGGCGGCCGATGCCGCTGGAGTCGTTCGACTCCAGGATGCTTTCGAGAAGGTCGGCCGCGCGGTCGCTGCCCAAGGCCTTGTTCAAGACCGTGCGCAGGTAGCTGCCGGAGTCCACATGCAGGGCCGAGTACTGCTCGGTCTCGATGCGGAACTCCTCCAGTACCGCACTGACTTCGTCGCGTTTGACCTGTTTCAGGCTGGCCATGGCCTCACCCATGGCCTCGATCTGGGCTTGCGACAGGTGCTGGAGTACGCTGCCAGCAGCCTCCTCACCAAGCGACATCAGCAGGATGGCGCTTTTTCGTGTGCCTTCATCCATTCTTCTGCTCCATCCAGTGCTTGATCAGCATGGCCACCATCCGGGGGTCCTTGACGGCGGTTTCCCGCGCGTACTGGGTGTTGTCCAGATGACGCTGGTTTTCCCGGTCCTGCGCCTGCATGCCCGGCTCGCTGCTGTTGCCTGCCATGGCATCCGGTGCCGTGGCGGCGAGAGGCTGTGCGAGCGCTGGTTGGAGGTACCTGCGCAGCAGGGGCCGGAGCACGGCAAACCACAGGTACAGGGCGAGCATTCCGAGCAGCAGGTATTTGCCCGCGACCTTGGCCATTTCGATGTTGTCAGGCTGGCGCCACAGCGGCAACTCGGGTGTATCGATGGTTTCTGTCGCGAAAGGGCTGTTGACGACATTGAGCGAGTCGCCGCGTTCGCGGCTGTAGCCCATGGCTTCCTTGACCAGGTTTTGTATCTGTTCCAGCTCGGTGACCGTCAGCGCCTGCGTCGTGCGCTTGCCCTGGGCGCTCTGGATGCCGCGGTAGTTGACCACCACGGCCACCGACAGCCGCTTGATGCCGCCTGCGCCCTGCTGCACATGGCGGATCGAGCGATCCAGCTCATAGTTGGTGGTGGTGTCTTTTCGTCCGTTGCCGGTGCTGGTGCTACGGGGGACGCCGATGCCACTGATTTCCGTGCTCATCTTGAGCTGGCCCGGGGTCTGGGCTTCGGGC
Organism: Polaromonas sp.; assembly: GCF_041689105.1. GTDB lineage: Bacteria > Pseudomonadota > Gammaproteobacteria > Burkholderiales > Burkholderiaceae_C > Polaromonas. Next base: position 13,756 of record NZ_JBDNGU010000015.1, read on the forward strand.
TTCTTCTGTCCCGGGGGATCGGTGACGATGGGCGCGACGGGGTTGGCTGGCGGCTGGTTCGTCAAGGCGCCCGGCACCCCGCCTGCCGGGATCACGCCCAGCTGGGTGGACTCGCTGGATTGCTGGCTGCGGATGGCAGTGCTGCCGGGCTCCTGGTTCGGTCGGTATTTTTCTTCGGTGTTCTCCGCCGTCGAAAAATCGATGTCCGCCGTGACCTGGGCACGCACATTGGAAGCACCGACGATGGGCTGCAAAATGGCTTCGATGCGGCGGACATACGCCTGCTCGATCTCTTGCGAGTATTTGAGCTGGCTCACATCCAGCCCGCGTGTGCCGGCGTTGGCTGCCGACAGCAGGTTGCCGGCCTGGTCTACCACGGTAATGCTTTTTGCCGACAGCTCGGGCACGCTGCTGGAAATCAGGTGAACCACCGCGCTGACCTGGCCTTCATCAATGCTGCGACCGCGATGCAGGGTCAGGACCACAGAGGCGCTTGGCTTCTTCTGGTCGCGCACAAACAGCGAAGGCTTGGGCAGCGCGAGGTGAACCCGCGCCGACTCCACCGCGGAGATGGAATTGATTGAGCGTGCCAGCTCCCCTTCCAGGGCGCGCTGGTAGTTGACCTGCTCGGCAAACTGGCTGGTGCCGAACTTCTGGTTGTCCATCAGTTCAAAACCGACGGCCCCGCCTTTGGGCAGGCCCTGGGAGGCCAGCTTCAGGCGCGCTTCAGGAACCTTGTTGGCGGCTACCAGCAGGGCAGCGCCGCCATCGGTGAACTTGTAGGGAATATTCATCTGCTGCAGCGAGGCGATGATGGCGCCGCCATCGCGGTCTGACAGGTTGCTGTAGAGCACGCCGTAATCGGGTGCCCGGTTCCAGAGCCACAGGGCCGCAATGACGGCCACGACGGCGGATATCCCGATCGCCGCGGGCAGACGAGGGTTGGCGCGCAACTGGTCAAGCACGGGCAGAGCTTTGGCCTCTGCTGCGGCTGTGCCGGGGACGGTGCTTGCGGTAGAACTCATGCGTTCACCCGGCTACCGTCCGGCGCAGGCCGGGGCGGTTGTGCAAAGAGGAAGCGATGGCGACTGATGGCATACGGCCGTGGTTCTGGGGAAGGATGGGGCTGCTGGTTGGCCAGGGGAATCCGGCCTCGTGATCAATTGTCAGAGTGCCGGGCGGCGTTTGATCTGCCGAATAGCCGGGGGTTTTGCCATCTTTTGGCACGATGCTTGGCCTGACCGGCTGCTACGCTTGGAGCCCTCAATGAAGCAACGGACGCCTAGGCTGTCCCAAGGAAAACACACCATGGCGATATCGTCGATTGAATCCGTGCTGCAGCAAATGCGGGCCATTTCCCAGGCTACGCAGGCGGGCGAGCGCAGCAGCGCCGCGTCGGGCAGCGAAGCGGTCGGCGGTGGTTTTGCGGGCGAGCTGAAAAAGTCGCTGGATCGCATCAGCGACGCGCAGCAGCAAGCGTCCAGCCAGGCCCAGGCCTTTGAGCTGGGCAAGCCTGGCGTGGCGCTGAACGACGTGATGGTAGACATGCAGAAGGCCGGCATCGGCTTCCAGATGGGCCTGCAGGTGCGCAATAAGGTCGTGGCGGCGTATCAGGAAATCATGAACATGCAGGCTTGATGAAGGGTGTTTCGCTGCTCTGCATGGATAAATGTTCAGAAAAAGGAGGATTTTTTACGTGTGACCCTAAAGGTTTTTCACCCGCTGGCCGATAACCTGAATAACGGTGGCTTGCGCAGTGTCCAGGCAAGCAAGGCCAGCGTGACGGCAAGAAGCCGGAGTACACCAACTTTGAAATTCAGGAGTTCCTCATGGGCCAAGTCATCAACACCAATTCGCTTTCTCTGCTCACGCAGAACAACCTCAACAAGTCGCAAGGTGCGCTGAACAACGCGATCGAGCGCCTGTCGTCCGGCATGCGCATCAACAGCGCCAAGGACGATGCTGCCGGCCAGGCCATCGCCAATCGTTTCACCGCCAATATCAAGGGCCTGACCCAGGCGCAACGCAATGCCAACGACGGTATTTCGCTGGCACAAACGACCGAAGGTGCCTTGTCCGAAGTCAACAACAACCTGCAGCGCATCCGTGAACTGGCTGTGCAGTCCGCCAATGGAAGCAACTCCGCTGCCGACAAGGCCTCCATCCAGGCTGAAATTACCCAGCGCCTGTCCGAAATCAACCGCACCTCCGCACAAACCGACTTCAACGGCGTCAAGGTGCTGGCTGCCGACAAAAACCTGTCGATCCAGGTCGGCGCCAACGACGGCGAAAGCATTTCGATCGCGCTCAAGCAAATCGACTCCAGCAAGCTGGGCCTGACGGGCTTTAGCGTGTCGGGTCTGTCCGCACCCATCACGAGCTTTTCCTCCACCACTGGCGGCGTGACCACAAAGGCCGCAGTTGACCTCTCGGCTGTAACCGTGACCGACATGTCTGCCGGCACCACCAGCGCTGACTTGACGCTGCATGGTTATGGCACCTACACGGCGGCCACCGAAACCTATGCCAACTATGCCATCTCGGACAAGGCCGGCAACCTGTACAAAGTCGGCGGCGGTTCCACCGTCACCCCCGCCACCGGTGTCGTCGCCGACTTCACGACTCCCACCGTTGCAGGACTGGCCGTCCAGTCGGCAGCCTACAACACGGACGCCGCTGCGGGCCTGACTGCTACTGCCAATCCGCTGGCAGCGATCGATGCTGCGTTGAAAACGGTGGATGACCTGCGCGGAAACCTGGGCGCGGTGCAAAACCGTTTTGACTCGGTGATCTCCAATTTGGGTACCACCATCAACAACCTGACTTCTTCACGTTCACGCATTGAAGATGCGGACTACGCGACCGAGGTGTCGAACATGAGCCGCGCGCAGATCCTGCAGCAGGCCGGTACCTCGGTGCTGGCCCAGGCCAACCAGACGACCCAGGGCGTGTTGTCCCTGCTGCGTTAATCAGGCGTCGGCGTAGGTCGGGTTAGCGCAGCGTAACCCGACAGACACCGCAGCAATCGTAGAAGTCAGGTTTGCGCAACGTAGAGAAGAAGATGTCGGGTTACGCCTTTTGGGCTAACCCGACCTACGAAGTTACGAAGCGCAAACCTGCGTTACGCAGTCCTGCTTGGAAAGTTTCAGGCGTGACTGCCTAGCGATTCCCCTAGGAGATTAAGCCATGACAGTTTCCGTAAGTGCCCTAAGCGCCAGCCCGCGCCGCGAGCCGGCAATGGTCGTGCCAGCCACGCCACAGGCACCCAAGCAGGCCGAGCGGATGCGTGAGGCCGTCCCCCTTGAGCGCGAGAAAAAAACGGCTGAGTCCACGCCTGAGCAAACGAATGCCGCGCTGGCTGAAATCAACCGGAGCTTTCAACTGGCGTCGGTCGGGGTACGGTTCGAGTTCGACAAGGAAACCGACAAAGTGATCGCCAAGGTGGTGGATGTCGAGACTGGCCAGGTGATTCGCCAGATGCCTTCTGAGGCAATGGTGCAGGTCTCAAAAGCTCTGGACAGGTTGCAGGGTCTTCTGCTGAGTCAGAAGATCTAGTTGAAATAGATCAAGGAGTCAGTATGTCGTCCATTTCAAATCCAGGTGTAGAGGTCGGGTCCAACCTCGCTTTAAGAGGCTTGCTCGACCAGTTCGCACCCTCAGAGCGTCAGCGTTTTGCCGCGCTGGCTGAAATCAACGAGAACTTGAAAATGACCTCCATCGGCGTGCAGTTTGAGTTCGACGAAGGGTCCGACAAGATCATCGCCAAGGTAGTGAACGCGGAAACGGGAAAGCTGATGCGTCAAATGACTTCTGAAGAAGTGATGCAACTCTCCAAAGCGCTGGGAAAATTGCATGATCTGCTGGTGCACCAGGAGATTTGCCGTAAAGCACAGTTGGCAGGCCACTCGCAGGCGCCCGCGCCAATGCGCTGGAGCAGCCCGTGGGTGGCGACGGATTCGCCAGGCCAGGAAGCTGATGCTTTCGGCCGGTGACGGTTTAAAGAATTCAAGGAGTTGGCATGGCAATTTCAAGTTTGGGAGTGGGGTCTAACCTCGACTTGAGCGGCTTGCTCGACAGGCTCGCCGCTGCAGAGAGCCAGCCACTGGTGGCTCTGCAGAAGCAGCAGGTCAGCTACACCGCCAAGTTGTCGGCCTACGGTACGCTGCAAAATGCGTTGACCAGCTTTCAGGCGGCCGCGAGTAAATTGGCTGATGCCACCGTGTTCAAGGGCGCGACAGTCGCCTCGACTGCGACGGACGTGCTCAGTGCCAGTGCGGACAGCGCCGCTGTGGCCGGCACCTATGCCGTCAGCGTCACGCAACTGGCGCAGGCCCAGTCGCTGGTGTCCAGCGGTGTGGCCAGCGCCACCTCGGCCATAGGCGCGGGCGCCGCGACGACCGTCACCGTCGATTTCGGAAGCATCGTCGGCACCCTGGATACCACCACCGGGGCCTACAACTCCGGTGCGACCTTTACTGCCGATGCCGCGCGACCGCCGGTTTCTCTGACCATCGACAACACCAACACTACCCTGGCCGGCATCCGGGATGCGGTCAACAAGACCACCGGCATTGGCGTGAGCGCCAGCATCGTCAACGACGGAACCAGCAACCGGCTGGTTCTGACTTCGACCACAACGGGTGAGAAGTCGAGCATGCGCATCAGCGTGAGCGGCGACGCTGCGGTGGGCTCGTTGTTGGCCAACGACCCCACCGGGACGCAAAATCTGAAACAGACCATCACGGCTACCGACGCAGCCCTCACGGTCAATGGCATTGCCGTGACCAGTGCGACCAACACGATGGCGTCCTCGGTCCAGGGCGTGACCATGGCACTGGCCAAGATCGGCTCCAGCACCCTGACGGTCAGCCGCGACACCGCCCCGGTCGAAAGCGCGGTGAGTGCTTTCGTCAACGCCTACAACAGCCTGCAAAGCACGGCCAGCCAGTTGAGCCGGTATGACGTGTCGAAGAAAAGCGGCGCAGCGCTGGTGGGCGACTCGACGCTGCGCAGCATCCAGACGGGCATTCGCACCGCGCTGAATACACCGCAGGCCGGGACTCTCAAGGTACTGTCGACAGTCGGTGTGAGCCTTCAGAAGGATGGCGCGCTCGTCTTTGATGCGACCAAGCTGAAGTCGGCTTTTGCCGGCAACCGCGAGGCCGTGGTGGAACTGTTTGCCGGCACCGGGGGCAACACGGGCTACGGCGTCCAGGTGTCCGCGCTGGTCGGCACCTTCACTGGCACGGACGGCAAGCTTAGCAACGCCACCGCAGGCGTCAATACCACGCTGAAATCGCTGGACACGCAGTTTGTGGCGACTGAGGTGAGCGTGCAGGCCAAAGTCGCGCGTTTTCGCGCGCAGTTTACCCAGCTCGACTTGATGATGGCCCGCATGAATTCGACCACCAGCTACCTGACGCAGCAGTTCAATGCCATGAATGGCAGCAAATAACTAGGAAACTCCATGTACACCCCACCCCATGCTTACAACACCGGCGCCAGTGCCTATGCCACCGTCGGCAGGGAAAGCGGCGCGATGAGCGCTTCTCCCCATCAGCTGATCACCATGCTGTTCGATGGCGCCAAAACGGCGATCAGCATGGCGCGCCACCACATGGCCAACAACGACATCAGTGCCAAAGGCCAGGCTATTTCCAAAGCCATCAACATCGTCGACAACGGGCTCAAGGCCAGTCTTGACACCGAGGTGGGTGGCATGGCCGGCGCTGAACTGGTGGCCAATCTTTCCGCGCTTTATGACTATGTCAGCCAGCGCCTGCTCTACGCCAACCTGCGCAACGACCCCGCGCTGCTGGCCGAGGCCGACCGGCTGCTGGACAGCATCAGTTCGGCATGGCGCGACATCGGGCCCCAGAAGGCGGGACTTGTTCCTGATCCGCCCCACGCCTCTGCTGGCCGTGTTGACGCAGGCGCTTGAGATGTGCTCTCAAAGCGAAGTCATGCACTGCTACGAACAGATCGCGCCGCTCACGGAGCGCATGCTGCTGTTGGCACGCACCGGGCAGTGGGCCGTGCTGCCGCTGCTGGAAGCGCAGTACAGTGACACCGTCGACCGGTTAAAACTCATTGAGCCTCTGGAAGTGCTCAGCGAAGCGCAGTCGGCGCGAAAATTCCAGCTCCTGCAGCGGATCACGTCCAACCACGCCGCGATCCATGCGATGGTCATGCCGCAACTGACCCGGCTGACAGCCATCTTGCGGAGCCTGGAGCAGCAACAAGACCTTCATCAGGCCTATGGCCAGACCGACGACGTCAATTTATGAGCGGAGTCACACCCCTCGTGGACACCCTTCTGGCCACGCGGCTGGCGCAGCGCCTGGACCTCGTCCCGCTCAAGCCTCAGGTCGAAATTGCCGGTCCGGCCGCTGCGACGCGGGTTGAAAAAATCGCCAATGACGTCCGCCTGCCTTCACGCGCGGCGCTTGAGCAGCAGCTGGGTGTGGGTGTGTCGGGCAGCGGCCACGGCCGACCAGGTTCGCCGCCGTCGGATTCCGGGTCGGGTGTCATCCTGAGCGCTGTGGCGCGCGCGGTCAGCGCGATCCTGCACCCCCAGATGGGCCCTGCGCTGAAAATCCGCGGCTCCGAGCCGCTGTGGCCCCATTCGCCGCCACCGCCTGGGCAGGTGCTGGCGGCACGACTGGCCCAAACCGTGACTCACTCGGGACTGTTTTACGAGTCCCACCTGCAGCAGTTTGCTGCCGGTTTGCGCTCGCTGGAGCAGATGGTCCGGGAACCCCAGGCGGGCCTGGCGCTTCCCTCTTTGCCGGCAGCGTCAACGGACGCAGCTGTTGCTCTGCTTTCGGCGGCAAGACCGGGCGCTGGCGAGGCCGCTGCAGCGTCTGGCGCTGGGCTGGCCGTCGCCGCCTCTGCGGCGGTGCCAGGGGCTGATGCGCAGGCTGTGCGTAGCGACTCCGCTCCACTTGCCGCCGTCTACGGCCGCGACGGAAGGCCCGAAAACAGCCCCGCAGCGTTTCACGAAATCTCCGGGCAGGAGCCTGATGCAAAAACACCGCTTGCAGGCCCTGCGGGCAGCCCGGACAAAAGCAACACGGTTGCCGCCGCGATTCACCCGGATGCCATGGCGCTGGTACGCCAGCAGCTTGAATTGCTTTCGGTGCCGGTGTTTCGCTGGTGCGGGGAAGCCTGGCCAGGCACACCGATGGAGTGGGACATCCAGGAGGAGCAGGCAGAAGATGCGGCCACTTCCGGGGGTGAAGCGACGCAGCCTGCCTGGACCACGAACCTGACGATGACGCTGCCCACGCTCAAATCCGTGGCGGCGCGCCTGACCCTTGAGGGCGACACCTTGCAGGTTCGACTGGTCTGTGATGAGGACGCCACGCTGGCTGTCCTTCATGAAGGTCGTCAGGCGCTTTCCAGGCGTTTTGGCCCCCTGGGGCTGCAGTTGACGAACTTGCAGGTGGGCATGTCCGAAGCCGAAGACGGTACCGGCCTGCCGAAAAGCTGAGGTGCATCGTGCATGACGGACACATGAAGAAAAAGCCGACTGGTCGCCCCATCGCTGTGGCACTTTCTTCGGCGAGCGCCGACAGCAGTCCTGTGGTGATAGCCAAGGGATATGGTGTCGTCGCCGAATTGATTGTCGAACGGGCGCGTGCCCACGGTTTGTACGTACACGCCTCACCCGATCTGGTCAAACTGCTGATGAATGTCGATCTGGATGAACGGGTCCCGCCACAACTTTACGCCGCAGTAGGCGAGTTGCTTTCCTGGCTACACCAGCTAGAGGCTGATGCAGCGACGAATCGCCCATGAAGGATGTCAATTCGATGTCAATTCAGTCAATTTCTTGATTAATATCAATTATTTGATAAATTATCACTATAGATGCGTAAAACATACGAATAATTAAAATTATTAAAAAATGCCGTAAATATTGAAAGACATGTTAAAAATTGATACATGGATCACGGCCTACAGATTTGTTGCCGAATCCGTGTTAACTGGCCAGAGACGCAGCGTTATCGTACGGTGATGTCGGGCCTACCAAACTTATGGAACTGGAGCTTTCGGTGATTGAAATTGACAAAAACAATGAAATTGGTGATTTGAACCTGACCTATTTGCTGCTCGCCCAGCGGCTCGTTAAAGAAGATGCGCCTGTGGCCATGTTGCGTCTGGGCATGAGCAAGGAGCTCGCCGACCTGCTCGGCAATCTTTCCCTGTCGCAAATTGTGAAACTGGCGTCTTCCAGCCTGTTGCTGTGCCGCTTCAGGTTTGACGATCATCCGATTGTCTCGGCATTGACCCACGACGGAAAGAATCTGTCCTTGCAGCAAGCACACACGGCCATCCTTCTTTCGGGTCAGCAAATGGGGACGACCCAATGATCCCTGCCGTCCACAACCCTGCCACGTTCTGCCGCTTTGCCGCTCGCCGGGGTCGTCATGGCAGTTAAAAGCGTCATTCGTGAAGCTGACGATATCCATTTGGCCATGGACCTGATCAGGCTGGGCGCCCGCCTGCAGTTTCTCGAGGCGGAAACCAGCCTGAGCCGGGACCGGCTGATCAAGCTGTACAAGGAAATCAAGGGCGTATCGCCACCCAAGGGGCTGTTGCCATTTTCAACCGACTGGTTCATGACATGGATGTCCAACATCCACTCCTCGATGTTCTACAACATCTACCGATTCATGGTGACCCACGGCGGCTGCACACGCATCAACGCATTGGTCAAAAGTTACCAGCTCTACCTGGAGCAGGTGGGGCAGCAGGGGGGTGAAGTGGTGCTGGACTTCACGCGGGCATGGACGCTGGTGCGATTTTTCGACAGCGACATGCTGCAGCTGAGCACCTGCACGCGCTGCACCGGCCTGTTTGTTGCACATGCGCACGACCCCCAGGGCAGCTACGTGTGCGTCCTGTGCCGGCCACCATCACGTGCCGGAAAGACGCGCAAGGTCGCCGCTGGCCTGCCGCCCGCTTCCCCGATAGTGCCGATGGCGCTTGCGGATCGCATCACGCCATCGCCCGCGCCTTCGTCCTCGCAGTGGCTCGCCGAAGTGATGCGTGCTGCGCGTGCCTGACGGAACGCCGGCCTTTGTTATGCCCTGTTCACCCTGCAGACCCTTGCGCTGGAGACCGCCGTGCTGGTAATTGTTGGCTACGTGGTGGTACTGGGGTCCGTATTTGGCGGGTATGCGCTGATGGGCGGGAATTTCGGCGCGCTGTATCAGCCTCTCGAATTGCTGATCATTGGCGGTGCTGCGGTGGGCGCGTTTATCGTCGGCAACGATGCCCATGCCATCAGTGCCACGCTGAAGGCGCTGCCAACGCTGTTTAAAGGTACAAAAAAACGCGACAAGGCGCTCTACATGGAGCTGCTTGCCTTGATGTACGTGCTGCTCGCCAAAGGCCGCAAGGACGGCATGCTGGCGCTGGAGTCGGACATCGACGATCCGGAGAAAAGTCCCATTTTCTCGCTCTACCCGGTCATTCTGGCTGAAGTACATGTCATGGAGTTTTTGACGGATTACCTGCGCCTGATTGTGAGCGGCAATACGGATCCGTTCGAAATCGACCAGCTGATGGAGCACGAGCTTGATACCTACAAGCATGAGGCTGAACTGCCGGCGCACTGTCTGACCAAGGTCGGCGACGCGCTGCCGGCCCTCGGCATTGTCGCGGCCGTGTTGGGTGTGGTGAACGCACTGGCGTCCGCCGACTTGCCGCCCGCGGTCATGGGCGCGCTGATTGCCCACGCGATGGTGGGAACCTTCCTCGGCATATTGCTGGCCTATGGCTTCGTCTCTCCGCTGGCGCAGTTGATCGAGCACAGGGTGGGTCACTCCCTGAAGGTTTATCAGTGCGTCAAGGTGACCTTGCTGGCCAGCATGAACGGCTATGCACCGCAATTGGCGGTGGAATTCGGCCGGAAAGTCCTGTATTCGACCGAGCGCCCCTCGTTTTCCGAACTTGACGGGCACGTCCGTGAAGTCAAGAACCGCTGAATCCCAAGCCAGGCCTGAATTGTCATGAGCGAAGCTGAACGCCGGATCATCATCATCAAACGCCCCATCAGGGCGGCGGGCCATCATGGTGGCGCCTGGAAGATTGCCTTCGCCGACTTCATGACGGCGATGTTTGCGTTTTTCCTGGTGATGTGGCTTTTGTCGTCTTCATCGCCCAAGCAGCTGGCCGGCATTGCAGAACATTTCAAAATGCCACTGAAGGTGGCGCTGGCCGGCGGACCGGCAGCCAGTAACAACACCAGTGTGATTCCTGGCGGTGGTGCTGATCCAAGCCGTCCGGCCGGCGACGCTTCTGCGCCCGAAGGCGACACTTCCAGTGACGCCGACGGCAAGCGGCTGGAGGATCTGAAAGAGCGCCTGGACGCCATGATCGAAGCGAGCCCGGTGCTCAAGCAGTTCCGGCCGCAACTGCTGATCGACATCACACCAGAAGGTTTGCGGATTCAGATCGTCGATAGCAACAACCGGCCCATGTTTGACCGCTCCAGTGCAGTTGTCGTGTCTTACATGCGCACCATCCTGAGTGAGATTGGCCCGGTGCTTAACGCGCAACCCAACAAAATCACTCTGTCCGGGCATACCGACGCGACGCAATACGCGCAGGGCGACAAGTCCTACAGCAATTGGGAGTTGTCCTCCGACAGAGCCAACGCTTCGCGGCGCGAGTTGGTCGGCGGCGGCATGGAGGAGGGCAAGGTGTTGCGGGTTATGGGCGTGGCCTCCAGCATGCACCTGAATCGGGAAGACCCTTACGCGGCGACGAATCGCCGCATCAGCATTGTGGTTCTCAATCAACAGACCCAGGCGCAAATTGAAGGCAACAACCCGGCCCCCGCCAAGGCTGGTAGCAAGCCGCCAGCGACGCAACCGGGCGGCGCTGCCAAGCCCGCGCCAAAACTCCCCATTGAACCAGCCGGAGCCAAAATTTAATGACGAGCAAAACCATTCTTGTGGTCGATGACTCCGCAGTCATGCGGCAAATGATTTCGGCCATCCTTGAGGAACGCGGCTATCGGGTGCTGCTGGCCGATGGCGGGCAGCCTGCCCTGGCGCATCTGCAGAAGGAGCCGGTCGATCTGGTGCTGACGGACTGGACCATGATTCCCATGGACGGCGGCGAATTGACCCGCCAGCTGCGCCTGCTGCCAGCCTATGCCCATGTGCCTGTGGTGGTGCTGAGCACCATCAGCAGCGACGCCGGGAAATCGGAAGCCGGAAAAGCCGGGGCCAATGGCTGGCTGAGCAAGCCGGTTCAGCCGGAAACGCTGCTGGACGTGATCGGCAGCCTGCTCACGATGGGGCTGCGGTAGCGGCGGTGCCAGCACCCTGCCCGGGAGATACCGCAGCTTGGTAGGCCAAGTGTATTCAGGATCAAGCCAGCCAGTCGTCTGCCAATACAGGCTGGCAGCAGAAACTGCAACCAGGAACGAAAAAAGATGGACATTACCCAGTTTTACCAGGCCTTTTTTGAAGAAGCCGACGAGTTGTTGGCAGAGATGGAACTGTTGCTCCTGGGGCTTGACCTGGAGGCGCCGGACAGCGAACACCTGAACGCGATTTTCCGGGCTGCGCACTCGATCAAGGGCGGGGCTGCGACCTTTGGCTTCGTGGCCTTGACCGACACCACGCACCTGCTGGAAAACCTGCTTGATCGGGCCCGACACGGTGACTTGAAGCTGACGACCCAAATGATGGATGCTTTTCTGGAGACCAAGGACGTGTTGCAAAAGCAAATGGGTGCATATCGCACCGGTGGCGAGCCTGAGCCCGAGATGGTCATGCATATCTGTTCCGTGCTGCGGCAACTGGCACTGGCGTCCAGCCCGGACAGCGCTGCTGCGCCGATTGCGATTGCACCTGTGGCCACGCCTGCGATGCTTCCCGCCACTGCGCTTGAACCGCTGCCGGCGCAGGCCGCCCTTCCACCTGCCCCGGCGCCCATGAAGGTGCGCTTTCTCAAGGTTTCCGAGAATGACCGCAAGCTGCTGGGCGAAGAAATGGGCAATCTCGGTCATGTCACGGCCCAGACCCAGACGGAAGACAGCCTGACGCTGTGGCTGGATACCAGCTGTGACGCCAATGACACTGTTTCGGTGTGCTGCTTCATCATCGAAGCCGAGCAGATTGAAATCAGTCGCGAAACGGCCGCAAGCCCGCAGCCGCAAGTGGAAAAAATCGACGCACTCCCGCAGGCAAGCGCACCCGATGCCGACCGGACCGCGCCCGCGCTCGCGGCAGCGGCAGCGGCAGCGGCAGCGGCAGGCGTTACGGCCGCATCCGCCGCTGCGGCCACGCTGGCGCCCGCCTCTGCACCCAAGGATTCGGGCTCGATCAGGGTCGACGTCGAGAAGGTCGACCAGATCATCAATCTGGTGGGGGAGCTGGTGATCACCCAGTCCATGCTGACGCAAACCGCGTCTGCGCTGGATCCGGTGCTGCACGAGCGCCTGCTCAACGGCATGGGTCATCTGGAGCGCAATGCGCGCGATTTGCAGGAGTCCGTGATGTCGATCCGGATGATGCCGATGGACTATGTGTTCAGCCGTTTCCCGCGGCTGATACGCGACTTGTCGGCCAAGCTCGGCAAACAGGTGCAACTGGTGACGATAGGCAAGGAAACCGAGCTGGACAAGGGCCTGATCGAGCGCATCATCGATCCGCTGACCCATCTGGTGCGTAACAGCCTGGACCACGGCATTGAAGTCCCTGAGCGGCGGGTGTCCGCCGGCAAGGATCCGGTAGGCTGCCTGACCCTGTCTGCCCAGCACCAGGGCGGCAGCATCGTGATCGAGGTCAAGGACGACGGTGGCGGGCTGGCCCGTGAAAAAATCCTGGCCAAGGCGACCCAGCAGGGCATGGTGGTCAGCGAAAGCATGCCCGATGAGGACGTCTGGCAGTTGATTTTTGCGCCCGGCTTTTCAACGGCAGAAGAGGTAACCGACGTTTCCGGTCGCGGTGTCGGCATGGACGTGGTGAAACGCAACATCCATGAGATGGGGGGCCACGTTGAAATTGCTTCCGCGCGCGGACAGGGCACCACCATCAGGATTGTGTTGCCGCTGACACTGGCCATCCTCAACGGCATGTCGATCAAGGTAGGCAAGGAGGTTTACATCTTGCCGCTCAATTACGTCATCGAATCTCTGCAGCCAATGGCCAAGGATGTCCATTCCATCACCAGCGATGAGCATGTGATGCATGTGCGCGGTGAATACCTGGCACTGATCGAATTGCACAAGCTGTTCGAGGTGCCCGATGCGATCCATGATCCGATGCAGTGCATCGCAGTCATTGTGCAGGCCGAGGGAACGCGTTTTGCGTTGCTGGTGGACCAGCTGCTGGGTCAGCACCAGGTGGTGGTCAAGAACCTGGAAACCAATTACAAGAAGGTGCCGGGAATCTCTGCGGCGACGATTCTTGGGGACGGCAATGTAGCGCTGATCATTGACGTGGGCGCCACGCAGCGGACAAGTCGCGAGAAGCTGCAGCGACGCGGTCCGGCCAGCGTGGCCGCGCCCCGGAAAGCCGTTGAAATGGTGTGTCATTGAGCCCCCCCTTGATTTGAATGCCCGCTAAATGGCCCTCGGTCGTAAAATTGCAGAAAAAGCACAGAAAATGCTGAAATAATTATGTATATGCTTGAAGTTCATCAAAAGGGCGTTTGTCTGGTTCCTTCTTTGTCTGGATCTGCCCGTGACGCGTGAATCACCGTCATTCGAAAGCGCTATTGCCGCAAAAGACTTCTCCAGCGGCGATTACTGCGGCACCAGTTATGCCGCAAAGTTGCTGGGACTGTCAGTAGCTACCGTGCAGTCACTGGTGGAAAAGGGGGAGATTGAGGCATGGAAAACGCTGGGTGGGCACCGCCGCCTGTCCCTGCGTTCTATCAACGATTACCTCAACAGGGGCAACCCGCAAGTGGCCCCAGCCGACCCGAACGTGCAGCACCGGTTGAACGTTTTGGTGGTGGAAGACGACGAAGCCACCCTGGCGCTGTACCAGGCTAATTTCGATGAGTGGGACATTGCGATGGACTGCACCTTCATGCCGTCCGCCATGGAAGCCTTGATAGACAATGCCGGCATGCGGCCAGACCTGTTGATCACGGACCTGAACATGCCAGGGGTGGATGGCATCGAGATGCTGCGCGTCATGAAACGCAACCAGCAGCTTGCAGCCATGCAGATTCTGGTGATCAGCGGTGTGTCGGCCGACACCATCCGGGAAAGGGGCGGTCTTCCTGCCAACGCGCGTCACCACGAGAAGCCCATCAACTTTGACTGGCTGCAAGGCTATGTCACCGCCCTGGAAGGTGCCAACCGCCTGTGGCGTTGAGAGGGTGGGTTTTCGGGGTGTGTAAACCCCTTTGTCCCATTTCTAACATGATCAGACGGGCTGAAAACGGTAAACCCCGTCGTCGCCCAGAAGCCGCCGGAGCTTTCCATCAAACCACAAGGTGTGCAGGTGGGCCACCGCTTCTCCCATCGCAAACGTGGTTTGGTGCAGATCCAGCGTGCGCTTGAACATGACGGGCAGGATGTCGGCGGCGCTGCAGGGGCTGGCCGCGCAGGCATCCATCACTTCGGCCAGGCGGTCCCGGTGGTGCGCATGCAACTGGTCAATGCGCGTGTGCAAACCGCGAAAGGGTTTGCCATGGGACGGCAGCACCAGCGTGTCCGGGTGCAGCGCCTTGAACTTGTCGATGGACTGCAAGAACAGCGTGAGCGGGTTGGATTCTGGCTCGACGTCGTAGACGCTGATGTTGGTGGAGATACGCGGCAGGACCATGTCGCCGCTGATCAACAGGCCAGCCGGCCGCCGGGCCGCCCCAAGGCCGGCTGCGCCCCCTCGGGGGGCAGGTGCCGCAGGCACCGTGGGGGCCAAGGAGATATCGGCGCAGGACAGCGCAATGTGTTCGGGCGCATGGCCATAACCGCTGATGCAGGTCCAGTCGCGCCCGCCTATGGCGATCACTTGCCCGTCCATCATGCGGTGAAAGCTGGCCGGCACCGCCGGAACCAGTCCGGGGTAGTAGTTGCTGCGGCCCCGGATCTGCTCAAGGTAGCCGGCGTTGGTCAGGCCGTGCGAGGCAAAAAAATCGGCTGAATTTGTCCCACCAAAACCGGTGCTGCCGCGAATGCTCAGGCTGGCCGTGTTGTAGTCGGTGGCGCTGATCCACAGCGGCGCTTTCCAGCGCTCGCACAACCAGTGGGCCAGCCCGATGTGGTCGGGATGCATGTGGGTGACGATGACCCTCAGTACCGGCAGGCCGTCGAGTTCGCCCGAAAAAATCTGCTCCCATTGCGCCTTGGATTCATCCCGGCTTACACAACAATCGACCACGGTCCAGCCGCGTACCTTGCCCTGCGGGCCATCCAGCGCATCCCGGAGCAGCCACAGGTTGATGTGGTCCAGCGCAAACGGCAGGCCCATGCGTATCCACTTGACGCCCGGCGCCACGTCCAGTGTGCTGCCAGCCAGCGGCAGGGCATCGCCAAAGGGGTAATCGAGTTGCGCTTCCTGTGCATTCATCTTGTAAGATCAAGGTTCATTGACGTTTACGTTAACGTAAACTGATGGTCCATTACACCTGATTTAGCGCCCGGCTTCACCTAGGGCCTGGTAACACTATTTTGAGGGGATGCGTTGTGAGTCAAAAAGGCTGTGAGCAAGGCGCAAAACGCCGCCGGGGTGAACCCCGGCAAGGCTTTGCAACGCCGCGCACGGCCTTTTTGATCACAACCCGCAGGGAACGGGGTGAAAACAGCGCCACTCTGCGTTGCACTCCTAGGTCAGGCACCAGCCTGACCGTCGTCGCACGCCTTGATTGGCACAGTTTTCACCGCGTTCGCACTCCTGAAAATAGTGTTAACAGGCCCTAGTCCCTATCACCAGGGTTTCACTCCCATGGCAAGCACCACGTATTCCATCAGCGACCTGGCCAGGGAGTTTGACCTGACCACGCGCGCCATCCGGTTCTATGAAGACTTGGGCTTGCTGCAGCCGCAGCGCGAGGGGCCGGGCGGGCGCAGCCGCGTCTACACCGCCCGCGACCGCACCCGGCTCAAGCTGACCCTGCGCGCCAAGCGCCTGGGCCTGAGCCTGACCGAGGCGCGGGAAATCATCGACACCTACGACAGCCCGCGGGATACCGGCCCGCAGCTGACCAAATTTCTGGCGGTGTTGGGCCAACATCGCCAGCAGCTCGAAGAGCAGATGGCCGACCTGCAGGCCAACCTGGAAGAGGTCAAGGTGCACGAGAAGGAAGCCCGCGCGCTGCTGGCCAGGACCGGCAAAAAAGCAAAATAGGCCATAATTGACGTTTACGTAAACGTCAATCAAAAAGCCAGGAAACGCCCATGGACCAGCCTGAGTTCAAGCCCAAAGACGAGCGTTATGCCGACCGGGTGCGGGACAGCTTTGCACGCCAGGGCGCGATGGCGACCATCGGCGCCTCGCTGGGCGACATCGTCCCCGGCCGGGTGGTCATCGAGCTGGCCTGGGCCGCCGGGCTGAGCCAGCAGCACGGCTTCCTGCATGCCGGCATGGTGGCCACCGCCCTTGACTCGGCTTGCGGCTATGCGGGCTTCACACTCATGCCGGCCGGCGCCGGCGTGCTGACCATTGAGTTCAAGATCAATCTGCTGGCACCGGCGAAAGGCCAGCGTTTTCGCATGGTCGGCCAGGTCATCAAGCCCGGCCGGACGGTCACCGTGACCGAAGGCCGGGCCTACGCCATCGACGACGGGCGCGAAAAACTGATCGCCACCATGGGCGCCACGCTGATAACCATCACCGGCCGTGACGATGTGAAAAATTGAGCAAAAACAGAATCGACAAAGAGGACAAGCCATGAACAACCTGCCCGGACTCAACTTCCAGCTCGGCGAAGACATCGACGCGCTGCGCGACGCCGTGCGCGAATTTTCCCAAGCCGAGATTGCACCGCGTGCCGCCGCGATTGACGCCAACGACCAGTTCCCGATGGATCTGTGGCAAAAAATGGGCAGCCTGGGCGTGCTGGGCATCACGGTCGGCGAGGAGTACGGCGGCGCCGGCATGGGGTACCTGGCGCACATGATCGCGATGGAAGAGATCAGCCGCGCCAGCGCCTCGGTGGGCCTGTCTTACGGCGCGCACAGCAACCTGTGCGTCAACCAGATCAAGCGCAACGGCACTGAAGAGCAGCGCCAGAAGTACCTGCCCAAACTCATCAGCGGCGAACACGTCGGTGCGCTGGCCATGAGCGAGACGGGCGCAGGCAGCGACGTGATCAGCATGAAGCTCAAGGCCGAGGACAAGGGCGGCTACTACCTGCTCAACGGCAGCAAGATGTGGATCACCAACGGGCCGGACGCTGACACACTGGTGGTGTATGCCAAGACTGAACCCGAAAATGACAGCCCCCACGCTTCGCTGCCCCCCGAGGGGGCTCGCCCGGCTAGGGGCGGCCCGTCGCCGAGCGGCGGCGCGCGCAGCATCACCGCCTTCCTGATCGAAAAAGGCATGAAAGGTTTTTCAGTCGCGCAAAAACTCGACAAACTGGGCATGCGCGGCTCGCACACCGGCGAGCTGGTGTTCAACAATGTCGAAGTCCCAGCCCAAAATATCCTGGGCGGACTCAACTGCGGCGCCAAGGTGCTCATGAGCGGGCTCGATTACGAACGCGCGGTGCTCACGGGTGGGCCGCTGGGCATCATGCAATCGGTCATGGACAACGTGATTCCCTATATCCACGACCGCAAGCAGTTCGGCACCTCCATTGGCGAGTTCCAGCTGATCCAGGGCAAGGTCGCCGACATGTACACCGTGCTTCAGGCCGGCCGCTCGTTCGCCTACACCGTCGCCAAAAACCTCGACCTGCTGGGCACTGACCACGTGCGCCAGGTCCGCAAGGACTGCGCCTCGGTCATTCTCTGGTGCGCTGAAAAAGCCACCTGGATGGCTGGCGAAGGCGTGCAGATATTTGGCGGCAACGGCTACATTAATGATTACCCACTCGGCCGCTTGTGGCGCGACGCCAAGCTCTATGAAATTGGCGCGGGTACAAGCGAGATTCGGCGTATGTTGATTGGCCGCGAGTTATTTACCGAGACTGCTTGAATACCCGAGGCCACCATGCCACTAAGACATCTACTTCAACACAACCGCGCCTGGGCGGCGGAGACAGTGCTTGAGCGTCCAGGCTTTTTTACCAGTTTGTCAGAGCAACAGAAACCGCGCTACATGTGGATTGGCTGCAGCGACAGCCGCGTGCCTGCCAACCAGATCACGGGGCTGGAGCCGGGTGAGGTGTTTGTACACCGCAACGTGGCCAATGTGGTGGTCCACAGTGATCTCAATGCGCTGTCTACCATTCAATATGCAGTAGATTTGCTGGAAGTCGAGCATGTGATTGTGTGCGGCCATTACCGCTGCGGTGGGGTACAGGCTGCGCTGGACAACGCGAGAATAGGGCTGGCAGACAACTGGATTCGCCACATACAGGATGTGCGCGACCGCTATAAAGAAGGCTTGCAGTCAGCAGATGCTTCGCAGCGCCTGAATATGCTGTGCGAATTGAATGTGGTGGAGCAAGTGGTCAACGTGTGCCACAGCACGGTGATGAAAGACGCATGGGCGCGTGGCCGCGTGGTGACTGTGCATGGCTGGATTTACGGGGTGCACGATGGCTTGCTGCAAGACCTGCTGGTTTCGGTGTCCGGCCCGCAACAGCTACAAGAGTTGTACCAGGCTGCAATTTCACAGATATTTAGCCGTTTGCGTCCTGAAGAACATGTGCAAGCAGCGACTTGATTTATAGCGTTTATGTTCCCCCAACGCCTTGACTCCCCCCTCGCCTACGACATCGCCAAAGCGATGATGGACGGCTTCAATCGCCATTATCAGCTGTTTCGCACCGAGTCGGCCCGCGCCAAACACCGCTTTGAAACCGCCGACTGGCACGGCCAGCAGCGCGCGCAGCGCGAGCGGATCGAGTTTTACGATTTGCGCGTGCGCGAAGCCTCGACGCGCCTGGAGCGCGAGTTCAAGGCCGGCGATCAGCCGATGGACGTGTGGCAGCAGGTCAAGCTGCATTACATCGGCCTGCTGGTCAACCACCATCAGCCCGAGCTGGGCGAGAGCTTCTTCAACTCGGTCACCACCAAAATCCTGCATCGCAGCTATTTCCAGAACGATTTCATTTTTGTGCGGCCCGCCGTCAGCACCGAATACATCGAGAACGACGAGCTGGTCACCCAGCCTACCTTCCGCGCCTACTATCCGCAGAAGGAGACCCTGGGCGACCACCTGATGCGTATGGTCGGCGACTTCGAGCTGCACGTGGAGTTCGACGACCTCGCGCGCGACGTCGGCTACGTGGTGGAGGCGCTCGGCGAGCGGCTGGGCGACGTCAAACTGCGCGCCAATTTCCAGATTCAGGTGCTCTCTGGCGTGTTCTTCCGCAACAAGGGTGCTTACATCGTTGGCAAGCTGATCAACGGTTTCAACGAGATGCCGTTTGCCCTGCCGCTGCTGCATATCAAGCCCGGCAAGCTGGCCATTGATTCCGTGCTCATCGGCGAGGACGACCTGCTGATCCTCTTCAGCTTCGCCCGCGCCTACTTCATGGTGGACATGGGCATTCCGTCGGCCTATGTGCAGTTTCTGCGCAGCATGATGCCGCGCATGCCGCGCGCCGAGATCTACAACGCTCTGGGCCTGGCCAAACAGGGCAAGACGCTTTTCTATCGCGACTTTTTGTACCACCTGCGCCACTCCACCGACAAGTTCCGCATCGCCCCCGGCATCAAGGGCATGGTCATGCTGGTGTTTGACCTGCCGTCTTTTCCCTACGTGTTCAAGGTCATCAAGGACTACTACCCGCCGCAAAAAGACACCACGCGCGAGCAGATCAAGGGCAAGTACCTGCTGGTCAAGCAACACGATCGCGTCGGCCGCATGGCCGACACCCAGGAGTACAGCGAGGTGGCTTTTCCGCGTGAACGTTTTGACGACGAGCTGATTGCCGAGATCGAGAAGTTCGCGCCCAGCCAGCTCGAGATCAGCGACCGCGACGGCGACGGCCAGCAGGAGGTCATCATCAAGCATGTGTACATCGAACGGCGCATGATTCCGCTGAACATCTACCTGCAGGAGGCGTTTGACACCGGAGTTGAAGACGCGTTTGCAAAAGGCCAGATCGAACGCGCCGTGGTTGAGTACGGCAACGCCATCAAGGACATGGTGGCCGCCAACATCTTCCCCGGCGATATGCTCTGGAAAAACTTCGGCATCACGCGTCACGGCAAGGTGGTGTTCTACGACTACGACGAGATCGAATACATCACCGACTGCAACTTCCGCAAGGTACCAACCCCGCGCAACGAAGAAGAAGAAATGAGCGGCGAGATCTGGTACTCCGTTGGCCCCAAGGACGTGTTTCCCGAAACCTTTGAGCCCTTTCTGCTCGGAAACGACACTGTCCGCGAAGTCTTCATGAAGCACCACGCCGACCTGCTTGATGCCGCTTTCTGGCAGGCCCACAAGGAGCGCATTGCCGCCGGCCACGTGCACGACGTGTTCCCCTATGAGCGCGAGCGGCGTTTCGGGCACCGATACGCCGCGCAGAAAGTCTGAGCACTGTCACCGCGAATACAGGCGCGCTGATTCAGGTCGTTGATACCTACCCCACCATCCACACCCTCAAGGAGAAAACCATGTCTATATCCATCGCTGACCCCATCGTCATTCTCGGCGCCGCCCGCACCCCCATGGGCGGCTTCCAGGGCGACTTTTCCAGTCTGTCGGCGCATGACCTGGGTGGCGCGGCCATCAAGGCGGCCATTGAGCGCTCCGGCATTGCACCCGAAAAAGTCGACGAAGTGTTGTTCGGCAACTGTCTGATGGCCGGCCAGGGCCAGGCGCCCGCGCGCCAGGCCGGCTTCAAGGGCGGCCTGCCCGCCAGCACCGGCGCCGTCACGCTGTCCAAGATGTGCGGCTCCGGCATGGAAGCCACGATGCTCGCGCACGACCAGCTGCTGGTCGGCAGCCGCGACGTGATGGTGGCCGGCGGCATGGAGAGCATGACCAACGCACCGCATCTGCTGCTCAAGGCCAGAGGCGGCATCCGCATCGGGCATGACCGTATTTTTGACCACATGATGCTCGACGGCCTGGAAGACGCCTACGAGCCCGGCCGCGCCATGGGCACCTTTGGCGAGCAGTGCGCCGACAAGTACAAGTTCACGCGTGAAGCGCAGGACGCCTTTGCCACCACCAGCGTCAACCGCGCCAAGGCCGCGACCGAGTCCGGTGCTTTCAAGGCCGAGATCACACCCGTCACCGTCAAGGGCCGCAGCGGCGAGACCGTGATCTCCATCGACGAAGGCCCGGGCAAGGTCAAGCTCGACAAGATTCCCACACTCAAGCCGGCCTTCAAGAAAGACGGCACCATCACCGCTGCGTCCAGCTCGTCCATCAGCGACGGTGCCGCCGCACTGGTGCTGACGCGCGAGTCCACCGCCAAAGAGCTGGGCGCCAAACCGATTGCCCGCATCGTCGGCCACGCCACCTTTGCGCAGGAGCCCGAGTGGTTCACCACCGCGCCGGTCGGCGCCGTCAACAAGCTGCTCAAGAAGATCGGCTGGAGCGTGAAGGACGTGGACCTGTGGGAAGTCAACGAAGCCTTTGCTGTGGTGCCCATGGCCGCCATGAAAGAGCTGGGCATCAGCCACGACATCGTCAACGTCAACGGCGGCGCCTGCGCACTGGGCCACCCGATTGGCGCCAGCGGCGCCCGCATCATCGTCACCTTGATCTACGCGTTGAAAGCCCGCGGCCTCAAGAAGGGGATTGCAACGCTGTGTATAGGCGGCGGCGAGGGGACTGCCCTGGCGCTGGAGTTGCTATAAATACAATAGCAACTTCCGCCCGTGGGATAAGGGCTAGAGGCCGATGTCATGCATAAGACTCACCCATGAGCACCGTCCTTGTCATCGGCGCCTCGCGCGGCATTGGCCTGGAGTTTGTACGCCAGTACTGCGCGGCCGGTGCGCGCGTGATTGCCACGGCGCGCGACGACGCGGGGCTGGCAAGGCTCAAGGCGCTGGGCGCGATTCCGCTCCGGCTCGACGTGGCAACCCCGGCGAGCGTGAGCGGCCTGGCCTGGCAGCTTGACGGCGAGAAGATCGATGTCGCGTTGTATGTGGCCGGTGTCATGGCGCGCAGCGGCGCCACAACACCGCCGACCCGGGAAGAGTTTGACCGCGTGCTGCACACCAATGTGCTGGGCGCCATGCAGGCTATTCCGCAGGTCGCGCCGCTGGTGGAAGCGGCAGGCGGCTGCTTCGCCTTAATCACCAGCGAGATGGGCTGTATCGGTGCAGTCCCCTCCGGTCATGCCTGGACCTACCGCGTCAGCAAGGCCGCGCTGAACATGGCCGTCGCCTCAGCCCAACACGACTACCCAGGTGCCGTGCTGGAGGCGCTGTCGCCAGGGTGGGTGCAGACCGACATGGGTGGCGCCGGTGCGCCGCTGACCATGCACGCCAGCGTGGCGGCAATGCGCAAAACACTGGCCGCCTTAAGCCCGCAACACAAAGGCGCGTTCCTCAATTACGACGGTTCGCGTTTTTCGACCTGGTGAATTCACATGCTTTTGACCCAAGACCAGCAAATGATCCGTGATGCGGTGCGCACTTTTGCACAGCAGGAGCTCTGGCCCCATGCCGCGCGCTGGGACAAAGAGCATCACTTCCCCAAAGAAGCCCACCAGGGTCTGGCCGCACTCGGCGCTTACGGCATTTGTGTACCCGAGGAGTTTGGCGGCGCCAACCTGGATTACCTGACGCTCGCACTGGTGATCGAGGAGATCGCCGCTGGCGACGGCGGCACCAGCACGGCGATCAGCGTGACCAACTGCCCGGTCAACGCGATCCTCATGCGCTACGGTAGCGCAGAGCAACAAAAGCAGTGGCTCACCCCGCTGGCACAAGGCCACATGCTGGGCGCG
>NZ_JBDNGU010000016.1:0-9998 GCF_041689105.1 Polaromonas sp.
CCGCCGGGTATCTGGTTGCGCTCCACCGCGCGGATGACGCTGTCCACCAGCCCATCATAAAAGCCGTTACCTTGCGACGGCAGCGCCTGCCCGTAGGCCGTGAGCTGGCGGTGGCACCAACTGTGAAAGTGCCGCACATGCACACGGTCGCTCAGGCCTTTGGCCTGCATCACGCTGGCCAGCTTCACGCCCAGCGGCTCGTTAAAGCAGAGGATGAGGATGGGTTTACTGGTGGGTGTACAGGCCTTGGCAAGGTATTCAGCGCGGTAACCCAAAATCATGGTTTTGCCGGAGCCCGCCACGCCGTGAATCACGCGGTGACCGTCGCCCAGGCTGCGCGCCAGTTGCTCTTGCTGTATGTCCATCACCCGCATGATGTCGGGCAGCTCGGCCTGCTCGTTGCTGTCGTCAAACAAATCGCCTGACATTTGTACCCGCACTTGGGGGAACATGATCCAGCGTACGCGGTCCAGCTGGGGCAGCGACATGACGCCGCTCATCATGTAAGGGAACATGCCCCACAGGCGGCTTTGCAAGTCTTCAGCGTCCACCTTCTCCAGCATCTCGTCACTGCAAATCACCTGATGCGGCTCAATCACCTGATCGAGTTGCCCCTCGGTAAATTGTTTGCGCGTCATGTTGGAGAAAACGACCCCATAGCTCCACGGAAAGCACAAGCCTCCTTGGTACTTGCCTCCGGCATGCACCAGCTGCGGGTCGCGCTTGAGTGCGTCCGCAACGGTGTGTGCATACTGCCGGGCCTGTTCGGCGGGGTTGGGCAGGGTTTTGAGCTGGCCGTCCACAAAGACCTGCCAGCTTTGTTTGTCGGCGCACTGAATGTTCTTGGGGCTCCAGTCCTTGACCTCCAGAATCCAAATGCCGCGCCGTGGGTGCATCACCACGAAGTCCGGGTGCAAATGACGGGGGCCTATCGGGACGTCGTACCAGAGCAGGTAGTCGTCGTCGAGCTTTTGCTCCAGCCGCTCGGCAAACCGGCGTTCGCCACTGGTCATGCGCGATAAGCAAGTTCCAAGCGAGGGAATCAGCGTGGCCACGAATAGTCCGTTGACAACAACCAACTACTTTGTCGGGACTGGCAAACGGTAAGGCCCATCCGGCAGGGGGTTGACGCCCATGACAAACACCTGCTGGTTCGCCTGCTGGGTGAGCGGCATGTAGTTTGGCGCGGCGCGTGTCAACGCGGCGTTGATGGCAGCTCCTATGAGCATCGCCAGGGGTGAGCCGCCGCTGTTGTTGTTCTGGGGCGAATACTGCATGCGCTTGCTCTCGTTCCAGATCTCCGTGCCGTCCTTGTAAACCAGGCGGTAGTCGAACTCCACCGTGACGGTGGTGGCAATAAACGCGTACTGCGCATCCCAGCGGTTGATGGAAACATAGAGAACTGCGTCGGCGCCAAAAAGTTTGGCGATCACATCCGTGGGTTGCTGGTGAATGCGCTCGCCTTCGTAGAAACCTTCCTGCTCCAGCACATACTTGGTCGTGTTGACGGGAAAGACGTAGTAGCCTTTTTCCGCGACCGGCACCGGAAGAGCCGCCAATACGTAGTTGGGCGCGTCCACGTCCAGGGACTTGTTGATGGTGGGGACAACCAGGATGGACCGAGGCGCTGCTGCAGTGAATGCGCTCATGTCCTTCTTTGTCGGCTGGGTCACGCAACCCGAGAGAAACAGGGCAGTCGCGAGGCAAAAGAGGACTCTCATTTTTGGGCTTCCTTCTTTGCCTGTTGGCGGCGCTCGATGTTCTGAATCATGGTTGTCATCAGGCCCTTGCTCTCGGGCCAGGCAGCGCGCTCGCGTGCATAGAGGTTGGTGGCTTTTTCGGCAGCGCCGCCTTGCAGGTAGAGTGTTCCCAATTCGGCGTAAAGACCAGGAGCAACCTTTAGCTTCGCCGCTTCCATGGCCGCTATGTGGGTTTCCAGTTTGAGCTGCAGCTCCGCCATTTTTGTGGGGTCCTTGTAGGCTGCATAAAGCGCCTGGTCGTAACCGCCCCATTGATACAACCCGGGTGCAGCGCACCCCACCAAGGTCAGCACCAATGGCACCATGAGTAGAAATCGCATTACGTCCCCTTACTTCGCAACAAAGCTGCGGCTCACGCCGTCGCCGACATAAAACTTTTCATGCAAGATGACCTGTCCGCCCAGGTCCACCGTGATCAGGTGCGTGCCAGGCAGGATGCGGAGTGCCGATGTGCCTTCAATATAGTTGCCCACCACGCCCATATCCAGTCCGTCGATGGTGACGCGTGCGTTGCGAACTCGTTCGTCCGGTGCCTGAAACGAAATCTGTGGTCGCATGTCCGAGATGCCCTGCTTCTCGGTAGGCATCTGGGTGCAGCCAGCGAGACCCAAAAAGCCTGCAACGCAGAGGCTGGCGATCAGCGCCATGATGGTTCTTTTCATTATTTGCTCCCCTCGAAACGGATGATTAATTGCTCGGGGCGGTAGTTGCCCAGTGAGCCTGACGACAGGGATGCGACGGAACCTTCGGTAAGCTCGCTGTCGCCGAACAGGGCGTCAACGCGCACCTGCCCAATGAGTTGTCCCGGCAAAGTGACGATGGCGCCAGTCTGTGGCGACCTGATCTGCTCGCCTTGGGTGAGAACCGAAAACTGCATGCCCGGCTTCACGCCCTGGCTCTTGCCGCCACCCAGGAAAACGCGGCCTCCCTCGGCTTTCAGAATATAGGTCTGCCAGGGTCTCGCATTCATTTGCACCGACAGGCGGCTGACCGCCTCCGCGACGGCTTGCCGCACGGCCGCGTCGTTCAGCGTTCCGTCATAGCCAGCCTGCGAACCAAAACCAAAAGTGGATGCCGTTTCATTCGAAGCCTCGCCCGCACCCGAGGTTGCAAAGAACACGTGCCCGGTATTGACGTCCACGGCGCGCACATCGACTTTGGCGAAAGCAACCTGCCGCTTGCTGTTGGACACAAACCCGGAGGCGCCTACCGTTTTTCGGCCGAATTCCGTGAGTGACCCGATGATCAGCGCGTCAACCCCGACAAGGTTGAGTTTGGTGTCCGTGAGCCGGCCTTCAGCCTGGATGCGTCCGATGTCCGGGCGCTCAAAAACAAGGTAGGCGCCTGATTCAGTCAGCGCCTTGCTCATCAGATCCGCCACCTGCTTGCCCAGCGGGTCACCACTTTGCTCGCGCAGAAGTGATTGGCCGTAGTTGGTTTCATTGGTGATGCGACCGAGCGCAATCTTCCTTTTGAGCGTCGGCGCCGCCGGTGCTTGAGAAAGTACGGCTTGCTGCGCCGCCCTTTGCGTGGCGATTCCTTGGGGTGCCTCCACCTGCGCCACAGGCGGCGTTTGTACGGCGCATCCGGGTAGCCCCACGATCAAGACCATTAAAGTTGGCACGCCCCAACGGCGAAGTTTTATTGCTGCAATCTTTGCAATCATCCGATTCCCCCTCCTTTTGGTGGTAGATCAATGCTGCCGGTCAAGCCGCCAACAATCTGCGACACTTATTTTCGCCGTTATTGGCCGTAAGGGCTACAGGGCTGTCCCCTGATGAGGTGACGAACCAACGTTTGCGGGGCGCGATCCTGGGGTAAATAAATCACAAGAAACGCGCGGAGAGTCGCGATAACAACTGTGCGTCACCTCGACGCAGCAGCGCGCCACGATAATCAGTGAAGCTTCTGTAATCCGGTGGCGTAAGACCCGTAAATAAAAAGTTACCTGTCGCCAGCACCAGTTGCTGTGAATGCGCGGCGACTCTTTCCTGTGATGCTGGTTGCTCAGTGGTTCCAGCCGCCAATGGCGCAATGGAGTAAGTAGCCGACCGCAAAAGCAACACACATCACCAACAGCGTCGCGCAGACGACTCAGCCTGAGCGTGAGGGTGGAGCATATCCGGGGCGGAGGGGGCATGGTGCCGATGCTATTGTTAGTCGCGCCCATTTCTTTACTTCATCTCAGCGGAGCCCGCCTTGTCAGACACCATTCACTTCTACGAACCCCGCCACGGCCACGGCTTGCCGCATGACCCGTTCAACGCCATCGTCGGGCCGCGGCCAATCGGCTGGATCTCGTCGCACAACGCGGCCGGTGCGCTGAACCTGGCGCCCTACAGCTTTTTCAACGCTTTCAACTACATACCTCCCATCGTGGGGTTTGCCAGCATTGGCTACAAGGACACGGTGCGCAACATCGAAGCCACTGGCGAGTTTGTGTGGAACCTCACCACGCGGGCGCTGGCCGAGCAGATGAACCAGAGCTGCGCCGCGGTGCCGCCCGAGGTCAATGAGTTTGAACTCACGGGCCTGACACCCGCACCCTCGCGCGTGGTGGCGGTGCCGCGTGTGTTGCAGAGCCCGGTGTCGTTTGAGTGCCGGCGCACGCAGGTGCTGCAGTTGCAGGGTGTGGACGGCAGCCAGGTGGACACCTGGCTGGTGCTGGGCGAGGTGGTGGCGGTGCACATTGCCAAGGCGCTGCTGAAAGACGGCGTGTACGACACGGCCAACGCTGGCCATGTGTTGCGCGGTGGCGGGCCGGCCGACTACTTCACCATCGGGCCAGAGCAGCTGTTTCGCATGGTCCGGCCAGGGTAACTGGGCGACAGCGCTTTCGGCCAGCCTGGCTTAAAGTAGCTACACCACTCATTTTTGAAGATCACCCCATGAACATCGCCTCATTGAAAGAAGTTGTGAGCGCCGAAGAATGGCAGTTGCGCGTAGACCTGGCCGCTTGTTACCGCCTGGTGGCGCTGTACGGCTGGAGCGACCTGGTGTTCACGCACATCAGCGCGCGGGTGCCGGGGCCAGAGCACCACTTTTTGATCAATCCCTATGGCCTGATGTTTGACGAGATCACGGCCTCGTCGCTGGTCAAGGTCGACCAGCACTGCAACAAGGTGATTGACTCGCCCTACCCGGTCAACCCGGCTGGCTTTGTGATTCACAGCGCGGTACACGAAGCGCGGCACGACATGCAATGCGTGCTGCACACGCACACCCGCGCGGGCGTGGCCGTCAGTGCGCAAAAGTGCGGCATCCTGCCGATCTCGCAGCAGTCGGCCTTTGTGCTGGCTTCGCTCGGTTACCACGGCTACGAAGGTGTGGCCTTCCGTGACGACGAGAAACCGCGCCTGCAGAAAGACCTGGGGCAAGCCCGCCACCTGGTGCTGCGCAACCACGGCCTGCTGACGGTGGGCGAGACGATTGCCGACGCCTTCATGAACATGTACCGCTTTGAAAGCACCTGCCAGATTCAGCTCAGTGCGCAGGCTGGCGGCGCGCTGATTCATTTTGAAGAAGAGATCTACACCGGCGACGACCGCGCGGCGGTGTATGTGCGCGGCGGCGGCATGGGCGGCCCCTTTGTCTGGCCAGCGCTGCTGCGCAAGCTGGACCGCATCGACACCAGCTACCAGAGCTGAGCGCGCTGCGGCGCTGCCGCGCTGCCGTTTGACGCGCCAGCGCCAGGGTTGAAGCGTCCAATCGGCCTCCAGCCCTTGTCTGCTGTGCGCAAGCAGCTATCAAAAACAGAGCACTTGAGAACGTGGGGCAACGCTCTGCCTTCGCCTGAAAGAAGGTCGCCAGCGCTGGTGGTTCATGCGATAGGGGTGCCGGATGACGGCACGATTGAAATGGACATGGACACCGAATTACACACTGGCGGCGGCGGGGTTATCACGTCCTACACGACAGGGAAGCGATCACTGACAATCCAGGTACCTTGCGCGTCTTAGTTTGGACGAAACCCCGGTTTTCTTGCAACTGAAGCTGAAAACCTTTTTGTTCCGCTCCCAAACCTGAAAGACCACCATGCGCACCAGCACCGAATACGAAGACTGCATCGAAGCCTGCAACCTCTGCGCTGTAGCCTGCAACACCTGCGCGGCTTCCTGCCTGCGCGAGGCTGATGTCAATGCCATGGCGCGCTGCATCGCGCTGGACATGGACTGCGCCGCCTTGTGCAGCACCGCTGCCGCCTTGATGGCGCGGGGCAGTGAACACGCCGAAGCCCTGTGCGCGCTGTGTGCCGAGGCGTGCGACGCCTGCGGCGAAGAATGCGCCAAGCACGACATGGACCATTGCCAGGCCTGCGCGCGGGCCTGCAAGCGTTGCGCCGAGGCCTGCCACGAGATGGCGGCGATGGCCTGACCCTTGGCCTGATACATGGCGTGCTCCCTGGCGGGCACGTCCGGGATGGCGGGACAAGTAAGAAAAAAGGAATCAGCCAGCCTTGCCGTCGCCAGCGGCAGCTTCAGCCGGCAGCTTGAGCACACGCTGAATGGTGCGCAGCAGGTCGGCGTTGGACGTCGACGCCTTGATCAGCACCTGTTCGGCAGATTTGCGCCCGGTGATGTCCTGCAGCTGCGAGATAAAGTGCAGCGGCTGCCCACCGGCATCCCGCACCAGCGAGCAGGTCAGGTGTCCCCAGACGATGTGCCCCGACTTGTGAAGGTAACGCTTTTCGCGCTGGTAGGTGTCAATCTCGCTGGCCAGCGCGCGTTTGCGCTGTACCAGGGCTTCGGCCACGTCGTCGGGGTGGGTCACGTCGCGCGCACCCGGCGCCAGCAGCTCTTCCCGCGAATAACCGAACAGCGTGCAAAACGCGCGGTTGACCCGGAGCCGCCGCGCGTCCAGGTCCAGCACGGCCATGCTGATGGCTGCGTTTTCAAAGGCGCTGATGAAGTGCTGCCCGCCCGCCGGGTCGCCCGGGGCCTGGCTGGCTGGCTGCTTCACTTGCTGCTGCAGGCTTTCAGTCAGACGTGTGAGTTCAAGCACGCGTTCCCGTAGATCCCGTTCTGTTGGCTGCATGCTGGTTCCGCGGTCTCCTGCAATCCTGTTGTCCACTTGAGGGCTTTTGGCCTCTGCCGCAGCCGGGATGCATCTACCTCACGGCTCTTGCCGTGGCGTATGTTGGATTTCTGCGGCTTTTTAACCAAATGAATCCCGGCTTGCGTCGGGGTTATCCCTGGACGTTGCGGCAAGCGTCCCGGCGGCATGCGCCAGGAATGTTAAGCGGGGCGGGTCGTGACCACCTCGTCCACGGACTGGACGTTCACGTGCATGTCAGAGATTTCCAGCGGCTGGGGACCGTAGTCAGAGATAAACGCCACGTCGGCAGCGTCGCGGCCATAGGCCAGCACAATACGACCGCCGCGCGGCTCCTTCTGCGTGGCATCGAAGGTGTACCAGCGCCCGCCCACAAAGGCCTCGAACCAGGCGTGCAGGTCCATCGGGTCCAGCCCGTGCAGGTAGCCGACCACCATGCGCGCGGGCATCTGCAGACTACGGCACAGGGCAATGCCGACATGCGCAAAGTCGCGGCACACGCCGGCACCGTGGCCCAGCGTGTCCATCGCGTCGGTGGTGGCTTCGCTTACGCCGTATTTGTAGTGCAGATTCTCATGAATCCATGCGCGGATTCTTTCGGCCTGCGCATAGCCGCGTGGGGTCTCGCCAGCGATCTCGCGGGCTTTCTCCAGCATCTTGTCGGAGGGGCAGTAGCGGCTCTGCAGCAGGTACAGCAGCACGTCGTCGGGCAGCTCGGCCACCGGCGTGTGGGGCGCGTCGGGCCGCACGGCGATCTGGTCTTCGACCTCCATCACCACTTCCACCGCAATCTTCATGTCGCCGGCCGGCAGCACCAGGCGCTGGCACAGGTTGCCGTAGCTGTCCACGTATTCGGTGGTCGGCACCCAGGGCTGCAGATCGTACCGGTCGCTGACGATCCACTGCGCCTGCCCGCTGCGCGGCCTGAGCATGGCGACGATGGGGCAGTCCGCAACCGTGTTGACAGTCAGGGTGCAGGTAGCCTGCAGTTTCATGGTGCTGCGCCCGCTACGCCTGGCCTAGCCGCGTTTGCCGGTGACGGCGCGATAGATGAACAGCAGGATGATCGCACCCAGCACGGCAGCTATAAAACCGGCCGACTCACCCACCTGGTAAAAGCCCATGAAGCGGCCCAGGTAGGTGGCAATCACCGAGCCGACAATGCCGATGATCACGGTGATGATGAAGCCCGCCGGGTCGCGCCCGGGCATCAGGAACTTGGCAACAATGCCGACGATAAAGCCGATCAGAATGGTCCAGAGAATGCCCATGGGGGTCTTTCAGAAGAAGTGGATGACGTTGAAAAATCGCGCCAGGAAATCCAGGCCCGAAGACACCAGAGCATCCACCCTGCGCAGCGCAAGACCTATCGGAGAAGCGATGTGCGCTGTGTAGGACCACGCGGACAGAGGGCGCGCAGATCGCCCGTCGGTCAGCTTGACCGTCGAAGTCTGAAGACAAATCGGCCCTCAGCCCTTGCTGGTCGAGCGTTGACAGCTATCAAAACTGTAGCGACTGAGGTTGTGGTGGCGACGGCAGCCAGATAAACGCCAGCGCACCCAGCGCCAGCAGGGCGGCGATCACCGCCAGCACGGCGGTGAAAGGCTCCATGCCGTGGGCCGAGGCCAGGGAGGCCACCACGCCGGTGAACCACTGCATGGTGGCCACACCCAGAAACATCGCCATGGTGAAGACCGACAGCGCGCGCCCGGTCATGGCCGCCGGGTAAGCGGCGCGGACGTCGGCGTACTGAAGAATCATGAAACCCGAGAGCAGGCCGATCACGATGGGGGCCAGCACGTCAACAAGCGCGTTGTGGCTGAAGGCATAGACCGCAAACAGGCCAGCCACCAGCAAGGTGAAGCGGACAATCCAGCGGCGTCGCGTGCCGGGGCCGGGGTCGAAGCGGCCGAACAGCGGCGGGCCGGCCAGCGAGACCAGCGACATCACCAGCGCGACGTTGCCGCTTTGCACCAGCGAAAAGCCGTGGCGCTCAATCAGCATGGGCCCCAGCCACAGGCCGCGCAGCGAAACGAAGGACGCGTAACCCACGCTGGCCAGCAGCAAGATGCCCCAGGTGTGCGGCACGGTGAACAGCGCGCCAAAACCAGCCAGGGCCTGACCGACAGACTCTTTCTTGCGGGTCGCGTCGACGGGGTGGGCGGGCTCGTGCACCAGCGCCCAGATCAACCCCCAGGCCAGAACGCCCCAGGCGGCCACGACCCAAAATCCCATGCGCCAGGAGCTGGCCTCAATCAGCCAGGCCAGCGGCGTGCCGGTCAGCAGCAGGCCAATGCCGCCCAGGCTCATGGCCAGGCCGGAGATGGCGGCAAAGCGCCGGGCCGGCATGTGCCGCGCGATAAACACCGTGCACGCCAGAAAGGCCGGCGCGCAGCCCACGCCTATCAGCACCTGGCCAGCCACCAGCATGGGGAAGCTGGTGGACAACGCCGACAGCACCGCGCCCACCACGGCGACCGGAAAGGCGATGAGCACGGTGCGCCGCACGCCGTGCAGATCAATGCCTATGCCCATGAACAGTTGCATGGCGCCAAAAGCAAAGTGAAAAGCCCCGGCAAACAGGCCAAGGGCCTGCGCGTCAAGCGCAAAGTCGGCCTGCAGCGAGGTGGCCATGATGGCGGTGACGGTGCGACAGGCCTGGCTCATTGCAAACGCGGTGACCAGCGCCAGCAGCATGACCCAGGCCGAGCGGCTGGACAGACTGACGTCCGCGGCAGGATCGGGCGCCGGCTGGGCCGGTTGCGGGAAAGCGGAATTCATGACGCTGAGCGTACACGATGGTCACGCGAAGACGAGGCAACGTCCGCTGCGACCGGCCTGTGCTTGCCCCGGTCAGCGAGGCAGGTCAGTCAAGCCGGTCAGTGAGGGCGGGGAAAGCCGTGAATCAGATGGCCGGACGATCCGGGCTGGCCCGGATATGCGGCCTCTTCGCCCAGGCTGAACGCATGAGCCTCGCAGTAGGCCACCAGCTTTTCAATGTCACCGGACTTGTCGAAAACCTCGTCTGCGCCCAGCTGCAGGCATTTTTTGGCAATGTTGCCGTGGTAGTAACTGGTGAGGACGACCACTTTCTGGTTTTGCCGGCGTGTTTGGCACTCCCTGAGCACGCCGAAGCCCGAGCCGTCAGCCAGAAACAGATCCACAATCGCCAGCTGCCAGTCGTCC
>NZ_JBDNGU010000017.1:0-7057 GCF_041689105.1 Polaromonas sp.
CCAAACCCCGCCCATCCGCGCACTACCTGTGGGCCGCGCTGATGGCGCGCATCTACGAAGTGTTCCCGCTGATCTGCCCCAACTGCGGGGGCCAGATGCGCATCATCGCCTTAGCTGCGACATAACTTGAGTACAAGTTAGTCTTCGCTGAAACTTCGTTTTCATCACCTTCAGCGCTGACATTCAGAAGATTCTGGAGCACATCGGGGTGGAGCCCGACGCCCCGCGCATCACGCCGGCACGCGGGCCACCGCTGTGGGATGAGTGTGGTGCGCGGGAGACGGGGGAGTGTGTGAAGGCTTTGCCGGACTGGGATATGACCAGTCAATCAGCACCCGATTACCCCGACGATCAGCGCACAGCCTGGTAAACCTGAAAAAGGGGGGCGCGACGACTGCGCCGGGATAGGGCTGTGGCTACAGGACAGCTTTTCGGCTCATTGTGGTGACGGCGGCGAAAACTCCTGGCAAATCAGACTGGCGACTGTGGGCATGGTGTTTTGTGAGACCGGTTTTGGATGCCATACTCGGGCTCATGCGGTTGGAATTCCTATCCTTTTAAACACGTTCTAGCCCAGGCCTTTGCTGATCTCGGTGGCTGCAGAACGCGCAACGATTTCAGAGCTGCCGCCAGGCGCGAAAGGCACCAGCAGGCGGATCGGTTTGGTGGGCCAGGCGGCTTGTGCCTGTGCGCTTGTCCACAGGCCCGGAAAGGCGGTGGCTGCGACCAACGCGCTGCCGGTGCGCAAGCTGGATTGAAGGGCGCTGCGGCGGGATTGGGGTGTATTCATTCGAGCCTCGGGGTTTGTGACTGGGAGGCTTTGACTATAGTGGGCCGCTTGTGCTGCCACCTAGGGATTTGCCAGTAACGGTAAAGACCCAGGAGATCAAGCGGCCAGCAGCAAAAAGAACCCGGTCAATCACTGCCTGCACATTGCCGCGATGCGTTTCATTGGCGACCACTCTCTCGGGTATCTGCGTGACGACCGGATGGCACTGCTGACCAATGTGGACGGCGACGCCCGCGCGCGGGAAAAGATCGTGGCGCTGTAGGCGCTCTTCGAAGGCATCCTGGCGCAGCGTCTGCGGTCGCGGCCCAGCGCGCTCAATTTCAGCGGGTAGGGTTGAAGGGGCTGCCCAGCTTTCCTGCACCCACTCTATTTGAACTTATTGCGCGACCTCAGTGCCAGCACAATCGCAAAGAATTGCGCGATCATGCGTACATCGCGGCGCTCGCGCAGACACACCACGTGGGCGTGGGTGAACAGCTGGTCGCAGCGGATCGGAAGCTTCACGGTGCGCGGGTCGACCAGGTAAGCCGCATCCGACACAACGCCGATGCCCAGGCCCTGGGCCACAGCTTCCCGCACCGCCTCGCGGCTGCCGATCTCCAGGTCGATGCGCACCTGCACGCCTTCCTGCGCAAGGCATTGTTCCAGGACGCGGCGCGTGGTCGAGCCTTGCTCGCGCATGACGAAGGAATGGCCCGCCAGGTCTGCCATCGTGAGCTTTGCGCGGCGCGCCAGCGGGTGACTGGCGGCCGCGAAAAATACCAAAGGCTGCTTGCGGTAGGGCAGACAGAAAATGCGAGGGTCGGCGACCGGGTGCACCAGCACGCCGACGTCGCTCTGGTAGGAGGCAATGCTTTCCAGGATCTGCTGTGAGTCGCCCACGCTCATGGAGATGCGCACGCCGGGATGCTCCCGGCGCAGCTCGCTGAGCATGGGCGTCACGTTGTAGGGCCCAACCGCGCAGATGCGCAGGTGGCCGCTGCCGGAATTGCGCGCATGCAGCAACAGCGACAGCGCTTCGACTTCAGCATCCACGAGGCGGTGTGTGGTTTCCAGCAGGCTGCGGCCGAACTCCGTCAGCTCCACCCGGCGGCCGCGCCGGAAGAATAGCTCAACGCCGTAGGTGGACTCCAGCGTGGCGACGTGCGCCGACACGGTGGGCTGTGTCAGCCCGAGGTGGCGCGCGCCGCCGGACATGCTGCCGACACGCGCCGCCGCGTGGAAGGCGCGCAGTTCGGACCCGTGTGATATAGACATCGGCAATATGTTACGCGAAAAGTGTGACAGTTCCTTTAAAGAAACTGTCATGTTGGCCGCCAATAATTGCTTCATTCAGCAATCCGGCTGATTTCGTTTGAAGCACTTCATTTAAGGAGAAGCAACTATGAACTCTCGTCGTTCGTTCATCAAAGCCCAAGCGGCGACTGTGGTAGTCGCCGCTGCAGCGTTGGCTACGCCATCGCTGATCCGCGCGCAAAAACGCCCGTTGATCAAGATGGGCCTCGGCCCCCAGCAGCCCACCCAAGCTGACACCAAGCGAGTGTGGGAACCGTTTTACAAGATGGTTTGTGACCAGATCGGCGCCGATCTGGACCTAACCGTGGCCAATGACTGGGCCGGCATCTCCATAGCGCTGGCGGCTCAACAGATCGATGTCGCACAGATGGGCCCCTGGGGCTACGTGCTGGCCAAGCAAAAAGGTGATGCTCAAGCAATCAACATGCTGATGATTCAGGGTCGAAACTACTACAAGGCAATCGTCGTCGCTCGGCCTGATTTGAAGGTCAAGCGTTTTCCCGAGGACGCCAAGGGCCTGTCGATGCAGATGCTTGATGCTGGCTCGACATCTGGCTGGCTGGTACCGACTCATTTTCTGCGTGGCAAGGGCATTGATCCGAAGAGCTATTTCGGTAAGTACGCAGAAGGCGCTTCGGCGGCGGCCGCCCAGATGGCCACCGCCGGCGGCCAGGTGGACTTGGCCACCGGCTGGGACACCCATCGCAACACAATGCTGCGCAACGGGCAAATCAAGCCTGAGTCGAACCAAATCGTCTGGGAGTCCGACCCGCTCCCAAATGAGCCAGTGGTGGTACGGCGTGGATTTGACCCCGACTTGGCAAAAAAGCTGCAGGCAGCGCTAGCCGCGGTTCCCGATGCGGTTGCCAGTGCGATGCTGCCCTGGCCCTACAGCGGTTTCGTGGCGACAACACACGAGCCCTACGCACTGCTCGAAAAAATGGGCCGCGATCTCGGTGTCCTTAAGGGATGATGGTGCCTGCGAAACTTCCGGCTCGTCTGGCAGACGGCACCTACCGCGAGCCGCCGCTTGACCTTCGATCAGGGGCCTTCCTCCTTCGCGCGGGGGTTGGTGTCGCGATCGTAGCCTTCGTCGCTGTATGTTTTGTCGTGGCCGAGGTCGATCCTGTAGCCCTGCTGCAAGGCATCCCGCGGTTGCTTAAGTGGGCGGCGACTGCATGGCCACCCTACGCTAAGGAAATCGACATCATTATTTACCGGGCGTTCGAAACAGTCGCCATCGCGACCGTCGGCACGCTGGTAGCGGCGCTAATCGCGGCACCCTTGTCGATGCTGGTAGCCAGCAATGTCACGCCTTCACCAAGGATCGCTCTGCCGCTGCGCTGGTTTGCCAACACCTGCCGCGGTATCGACACCGTAGTATTTGCCCTTTTGTTCGTCGCAGCGGTGGGCTTGGGGCCGTTTGCTGGTGTGCTGGGGATGATCGTGCATTCGATCGGCGTGATCGTCAAGCTTAACAGCGAGGCCATTGAGACGCTGCCGAAGGCGCCGCTGGATGCCGCAGCCATGACGGGTGCCAACCACGCCAAGATTACGTCGCATTTGGTGATGCCCGCAGTGTTGCCCAGCCTAGCCTCGGTGTCGCTGTACGTCTGGGAAGCCAATGTGCGAACCTCGACCGTGCTCGGCATCGTCGGTGCCGGTGGCATTGGTATGGAGATTAAAGCGGCGATCGACCTGCTTGACTTCCAGCGCCTGTTCACCCTTACCGTGGCGGTGCTGATAACGGTCACCCTGATTGATCAGTTCAGTGCATGGCTGCGCCGCCGGTTGGTATGAGCGCTGCCCTGAGCCTCGATGGAGTGTCCAAAAGCTATGGCGCGGTGAAAGCGCTGCATGAGGTGTCGATCGCGGTCGATGCCGGCGAGTTTGTTGCGCTGCTCGGGCCGAGTGGTGCGGGCAAGTCCACCGTGTTTCGATGCCTGACAGCACTGACGCGCCCCGACGCGGGCGATGCCTACGTACTCGGCCAGCGCATGGCGGAATTGCAAGGTCGCGCCTTGGGGAGAGCGCGCCGTGGCATCGGTTTGATTTTCCAGCAACACAACTTGATCGGTCGTTTGAGCGTCATCGACAACGTACTGGCTGGCCGTTTGGATGTCACGCCGACTTGGCGCGTGCTGACGCGACAGTTCCGGCACGAGGATCGGCAGCTTGCGCTGGCAAGTTTGGATCGTGTCGGCCTGCTCGACAAGGCCTACCAGCGCGCCGACACACTGTCGGGCGGCCAACAGCAACGCGTCGCGATCGCGCGTGCGTTGACTCAGGAGGGCAGCGTAATTTTGGCTGACGAACCCATTGCGAGCCTGGATACGGTGTCAGCCGAGCATGTGCTGGCGTCGCTGCGCACGATTGCGCACGAAAGTGGTGTGGGCGTTTTGTGTAGCCTGCACCAGGTGGATCTCGCGCAGAAGTATGCTGACCGCCTGATCGGGCTACGGAACGGCCGCGTTGTGTTCTCGTGTAGGGCACATCAATTCGATCATGCTGCCCGTGAAAAACTCTACGTTGGCACCGACGCGGTGCTGGTCGTGCAGGCCCTGCCGCCAACAAAAATCTGACAGCCCATGAAAAAATTCATCCACCTGACCGACACCCATCTCACACGCCCGGGCGTGGCGCTGTACGGCCTCGATCCCCAGGCGCGGCTGAGGTCCGCCGTGCAAAGCATCAATGCGGAGCATGGCGACGCCGCGTTCGTCGTCATCACCGGCGACCTGGCCCACTGGGGCGAACCGCAGGCCTATGGCGCTTTGATGGAGGAGCTGTCGCGGCTACAGATGCCGGTGCATCTCCTGATAGGCAACCACGACGATCGCGCAGCGTTCCTTGCGACCTTCGCCGATGCGCCGGTGGATGCCAATGGCCATGTGCAGTTCGGCTTCAGCGCTGGCGGTGCCCGCTTCGTTGCGCTGGACACCAACGAGCCTGGCGTTTCCTGGGGCGTTTTCTGCGAGCGGCGCGCTGGATGGTTGGAAGAAGAGTTGCTAGCACATGCTTTGCCGGTCTACCTGTTCATGCACCATCCGCCGTTTCCTGTGGGCATCCCGGCCATGGACGACATCAGTCTGCGCGAAACCGCCAGCTTACGCAGGGTTCTGGAACCGCACCGCCAGCGCATCCGCCACCTTTTCTTCGGCCACCTGCACCGGCCGCTGGCGGGTAGCTGGCTCGGCATTCCGGTTTCCACCCTGCGGGCGACCAGCCACCAGGTTGCACTTGACCTTGGCGCGGCGACGTCGGTCCCTGGCAGCCACGAGCCGCCGCAGTACGCCGTGGTGCTGGCGAACGACGAACAGACCATCGTTCACCTGCACGACTACCTGGACGGCTCGTCGCGCTTTACGCTGTGAATGCCGCCGCGCTGATCGCGAGTCGCCGCGCGCTGGTTTTCGACCTGGATGGCACGCTGGCCGATACCGTGACCGATCTGTGGCTGGCCCTCAACGCAGCGCTACAGGGCTGCGGGCTGGCAGACATGGAGGCAGGCTTGGTCCGCGCCAGCCTACACGGTGGACTCGATGGAACGGCGCAGACAGCTTTGCTGCTGCTGCGCGCGGACAGCGCTGCGCTGCCTCAACTGTGCCGCCTTTACGCCGAGCATTACAGGGCGCGCGCGCACGAGTCGTCGTCGCTCTATGCCGGTGTACGGGAGTTGCTCGATGTGTGCAGGGTACGCGAAGTTGCACTGGCGGTCTGCACCAACAAGAGCCGCAGTGAGGCACTAGCGCTGCTGTCAAAGCTGGGCATTGCCGACCACTTTGCCTGCGTCATTGGCGGCGATACAGCCGCGCGGCCAAAGCCGCATCCCGCGCCCCTTATCGAGGCATTGCACGCGCTGGGCTGTGAGGCCCATCAAGCGCTGTTGATCGGTGACAGCCATGTGGATGCGCAGTGCGCCTACAGTGCGGGTGTGGAATTCGTGCTCCATGCGGGTGGCTACGGTGGCCCGCACGAACTGGGCTATCCGGTGGCTGCGCGTTTCCTGCGGTATGGCGAACTGGCCTGAGCTCGCGAGGAAAGTAAGCTCGCAGCTCGTTCAGGCCGCCCGCGTCCCCTGTATTATCTTCAGAGGCAATCAGCGCCGACATCGCGGTCATGTTCCTCGGAACAATCAACGTGGTCGTCGCGTCTACTGCAACGTGGCTTTAGGCCTTGACGGCTTTCTCCGCGACTTTCAGTTGCACGGTCTGTTTGCCGCCGGTCTCCTGTAGGCGCTCTTTGGTCCCTGTGGCAATGCAACGCAGCTGATTTGCCCGAGGATTGCTTGCGCATCGACGCTGGCCGCGACGAGCGCGCTGCCGGTGCGCAAGCTGGATTGAAGGGCGCTGCGGCGGGTGTGTGGGATGCTCATGCGGGTGCCTTGGGTGGGTTGACGCGGTTCAACCACTATAGATGCCGCGCCCGCCGACCGCCTCGGGATTTGCCAGCAGTGTCAGGGCGCCAGCCGCCCGGCCGCAAACAGCACCTGGTCAATCACGGCCTGCACGCTTTTGACATGAGCAGCATTGACCAGCTTTCCGGCGGCGTCAAACGCATCCGCCGCGCGGCTACTCGGGCTCATGCGGTTGGAATTCCTATCCTTTGCTTGCGCCCGATGCATAAAGGCTGAGGGCTGAGGGCTGAGGGTTGAGGGTTGAGGGCTGATTTGGCTCATAAACGATTGATTAAAGGCACCTGCGGGTGCCTTTTTCCATTTGCGCGCCGCCTGTACCCGGCATTGCCTCCCCCGTCCTACATCCGGCCACGGTTTTCCTGCGTACTGTTTACAGGTGCCCAGGCGCTGACGCGCTGTGGCGGATTCCACAGAACCCTCAATCAACGATTCATTCAGGAGCCATTCATGAAAAAACTACTTGTTGCCGCCGGCGTTGCCGTTCTTCTCAGCGCTTGTGCCGGTGGCATGTCCGGTAGCGGCATGTCGGGCGGCCACATGTCCGGCGGCCCGTC
>NZ_JBDNGU010000018.1:0-26119 GCF_041689105.1 Polaromonas sp.
CAGCCTCCACACCCTCGCCCGTCTCCTGCGCAGCGAAGTCATCCCACAGCGGTGGCCCGCGTGCCGGGGCGATGCGGGGAGCTTTGGCATCGACGCCGATGTGCTCCAGAATCTTGTGGATGTCGGCCCTGAAGGTGATGAACGCGATGAGGCGCATCTGGCCCCCGCACATCGGGCAGATTAGCGGGAACACCTCATAAATGCGGGCGATCAGTGCGGCCCACAGGTAGTGCGACGATGGGCGGGGTTTGGGTTTGGCGTGCGGCTCGGTTGGAGCCCCGGTGCCCGGCGGCACAACCACGGGGCAGCTTACGACTACTTGCGCTGGCGGCACAGGCACTGGCAGCGCCACCTGCGCCGTAGCCTAACCGCCGCACGCAGTGGCGAACTCGGTGCCAGCACACCGTAATAGCGATGCCGGTGGGTGCGCGGTGGCGGCACCAATTGGGCGATGCGGTTGATCAGCTCCAGCGGGGTCAACACCAGTTCACCCGAATACTTGTCAGACTGCAGCGGCTCGCTGTGGCCTTTGCCACAGCGGTAAACCAGATCAGCGCCGCGCTGTTTGAGCCGATCCATGGCGAAGGATGCGCGCGCGCAATAGCGCAGCAGGCGCTCCAGCCCTGCGCGGTCGGGGGCCTCAATGCGCACCCCAGCATCAACCGAGAAGCCGCCACAGTGGGCATAAGCGGCCATGTCTTTGGCGTCACAGGCCTCAATGTGGCCGCGTGCCACAAAGGCCCGCAGGATGCGTTTGCGCACGTTGGCCTGCACCTGGGAAATTGCCGCCCCATCAAGTCCAGTCGAAGCGTGAAAAGTCACACCGCCCTGCAGCGCCTCAAGCACCCCATCGACCACGCAGACATGGAAGTGCACATGCGTGTTCAGGCTGGACCCAAAGCGGTGGGTGAAAGCGACCGCGCGCAGGTGCAGGCTGGCGGGGTCAGCCAGAGCCGCACCGGGGCAATGGGTCAGCAGGCTTTGTTGCACCACGCGCAAGAAGATGCGCAGTGCCGCATTGAGTGCGCCTTTGTCGCGCTGCAGGTAGTAGCGCAGACGTTTGGGCACGGACAGCACCCACTGGCGCACCGGCAGGCGGGGGAAGACATGATCGGTCAGGTGCGCTGCGGCCTCGGCCATTCGACGCGTGTTGCACGAGGGACAGACTCGGCGGCCTTTGCAGGAGAGGGCGACCAAGAAGTCGTCACCGCAGTCGTCGCAACGCACCCGTGCAAAGCCGTGGGCAAAGATGCCGCATGCTGGCCAGGTGCAGTTTCCCGGCATCTCTTCTAACCGTTCCGGCGCCTTAGGCCGGCCGCCGCGCTTCAGCGGGCCAGCGAGCAGTGGCCGCCGCTGGCAGCCTGACCCGAGCCCGCTGCGGCCAGCGGCGGTTCCTGGCGCACATCGATAGGCGGCGATTGCGACCAATCCCAGGCGACGAAGAGAACCAGGACGATCCAGAACAGGGTGCTCGACAGGCTTCGGATGGTCATCGCTCGTCCAGTGCGCTCAAAAGCCGAAGCGCCGACGAACCCGCACGCCGATCAGCGTGCCAGCGAAGGCCATCGGCATCCAGATCCAGCCGTGCAGGCTGCCGGTGGAGATGCCGCTGAGCATGGCACCGATGTTGCACCCGAAGGCCAACCGCGAGCTGTAGCCGAGCACGAAGCCCGCCACCAGGCCGATCAGCCACTGCCGAGCCGTCAGCGGGCGGGTGCTGGCCTCACGGCGCCGCGCCGCAATCCACAAGGCGCCACCGAGGATGCCGATATTGGTGATCGAGGTGACGTCCAGCAGCAGCGATTGCGACAACCGCTGCGCGTTGCCGGCCTGGCTCCAAAACGCATTGCTTGCTGCATCGAAGCTGCCGGTGGCCTGCGCCAGCTTGGCAGCCCACAAACCGAAGCCGTAGACAACGCCCCAGGGCTGGCCGGCAATAGCCAGGTTCAGCGCGGCCAGCACGGCCAATGCGATCGCGCCCCAAACCCAACGGCGCGCGATCCATTGGCGCCCCCAGCCGGCCCACAGCCGCACGCCAACGCCAATGGCGATCAGCGCGATCCAGGTTCCCGCCAGCGCGGAGCCGGCGCCCCAGGACTGCACGATGCTGACCGGCGCGACCTCGCCGAGCGCGAGCCAGCGGTCCAGGTGCGCCGATCCGAGGAAACTGCCCAATGCGAACAGCGGCAGGATGCCCATGTTCAGCGGCACCCCGAGCCCGGCCTTGTAGAGCGTGCCCGAGCCACAGCCGTCGGAGATCTGCATCGCCAGCCCGAAGACGAAGGCGCCGAGCACGAGACTGACGCTCGGTGGCCCCAGAGCCGCCTGCAGTTCAGGGTAGCTCGCCAGCAGCGGCATCGACAGCGTCGCCGCCAGCCCCAGCAGCAGCAGCTGCCCGACGGTGCCGCGCGGGTCGCGGTCCTCGACGAGCTGGCGCCAGCCGGTAGTGAAGCCGAGGCGCGCACCGGCCAGTGCCGCGCCCATACCGATACCGACCGCAAACAGCGCGGCCTGCCGCAGGGCAACGAACCAGACCAGCAGCACGAAGAAAGCCACCAGTGCCGCCGCCAGCGGCAGCCGATGCCAGCGACTCGGTGAATCCGTCCGCGCCGTCTCCGAGGCAGCGAGGGTTGGCTTCACGGCAGCACCCAGCGTCAGTTGAAAGTCCGTTCGACCCACAGCTTGGCGTCGATCAGCAACCGCTGGGCGCGACCGGGCACGTTGGCGACGAGTTCACCGTCGCCGTTCTGGGTAAAGTCGACCATTGATCCAGCATAGAGGCGGACGTTTTTCTGGCCCACCACCTCGGACAAAGCAAACCAGTTGGTCGCTGCCCAATGGCCGGTGTTGCAGAAGCTCACCGTGTCGCCCTGGCCCCGGTTGGGCAAGCTCGCAGCCAGGGATCGGGCTGCATCGCCGCTGACCATCCTGGCACTGCCCGGCTCAAACCAGCGCGAATGCTCAAGGTTGACAGCACCCTTCAATGTGCCGGGATACTTCGCCGCCTGGTGCCGCGTCTCGCCTTCGAAGAAAGCGGTCGGACGCGCATCGACGAGCTGCGCTGAGTTCAACAGCACGGCCTGCTTAACCTCGTCGCGCGTGGCCACCCAGCTCTTGTCGATATTGGGTTTGTAATCGCTGGCCACGATGCGCGCGGGCAGACTGTTCTGAGGCAATTTCGCTGCATCCCAGGCCTTGGCACCGCCGTTGAGGATGGACAGTTCCATCAGCCCCAACACCTTCAGCGTCCAGTAAACGCGTGCCGCGCTGCCGAAATCGGTTTGGTCCGAGCCGCTTGAGACGATGACCGCATGCGTGGTCTTCGACAGGCCCAACGATTGCACCAGCGTCGTCAGCTTGCCCAGTTCCGGCAGTTCCCCAGGGTTGTCGGCAGGCCCGCGGAAGCTGCCGTACGGCGCCGAGATCGCGCCCGGGATGTGGTTCGCGGCGTAAGACTTGGGGTCGCGCACGTCGAGGATACGGACGGCCGGATTGGCGCGCACCGCATCGAGTTCGGCCGGTGACAGCAGCGGCTGCGCGGCCCAGGCGCCAGAGGCGGCAAACAAGCCGGACAACAGCGCGATGGTGGAGAAAAACTTTGGGTTCATTTGGAGATACGGTTGACGAAGGCACAAGCCCTCAGGAACTTTATTGTGCCCGCGTTCAGACAGTGAACGAAGGACAGAGTTGTAGGAAGCTTATGTGGTGATCGGCATAAGCGATCAGCGCGTGCAAGCCATCGGTCGCTAGCGCTGGTGCTGCCATTGAGCCCGTCAGCCCGGCACCTGGAAGCCGCACACCTGGCCATAGAAGGCCAGCTCGGCTTGCAGGTAGGCAGGCAGGCAGCAATCGTCACCTGCTGGCGAAACCCGTGACCTCCGCCTTCGAACGCGGAGGTCACGGGCGCCCTCTGGGCACGCAAGGCCTCGACCATGACCAGGCCTTGCGAAGGCGGCACCACACGGTCTTCCAGCCCCTGGAAGAAGACCATGGGCGCGCGGATGCATACGTCGTGACGGAAAGGCGAAC
This sequence comes from Polaromonas sp., assembly GCF_041689105.1. Lineage (GTDB taxonomy): Bacteria > Pseudomonadota > Gammaproteobacteria > Burkholderiales > Burkholderiaceae_C > Polaromonas. The sequence continues at coordinate 4,030 of NZ_JBDNGU010000018.1, forward strand.
GCGCGGCTTGGACCGCCTCGCGCGTGGCTGGGGGCGTCACCCAACCGGCGGTGCAGTACGACTCAAACTTGTGCGTGTCGGCGTCCAGCACAGCCAGGTCGCTGACGCCGCAATGGCGGGCGTCAGCGGCAAAGACGTCGCGAAATGCCAGCGCACAAAGCATGGTGAAGCCGCTGGCGCTGCTGCCTCGAATGGCCATGCGCCGTGCATCGATCCTACCCTGGGCGGCCACAAATTCCGCATCGGCGATGCAGTCTTCGACATCGACGATGCCCCACGAATAACGACTAGGAAATTCAACCGCATGAGCCCGAGTATCGCGCCCAAAACCGGCCTTACAAAACAGACAAAACAGCGCATCCACAGTCGCCGGACTGATTTTCCAGGAATTTGTGCCGCCGTCGCCACAATGAACAGCACAGGCTGCCCGCAGATACAGCCCTATCCCGGCGGGCTGATGTCGCCACACTTGTGAGGTTCACCAAGTAGTGCGCTGATCGTCGGGGCAATCGGGCGGTGATTGACTGGTCATATCCCAGTCTGGCCCAGCCTCCACACCCTCGCCCGTCTCCTGCGCAGCGAAGTCATCCCACAGCGGTGGCCCGCGTGCCGGGGCGATGCGGGGAGCTTCGGCATCGACACCGATGTGCTCCAGAATCTTGTGGATGTCGGCCCTGAAGGTGATGAACGCGATGAGCCGATCTGGTCCACCTGCCCGACACCCTTTCGTCAGTTTTTAAGTAAAAAAGGCCTCCAGCCCTTTCTGCACGGGCGTAAGCAGCTCCTGTTTTAATAGCGCATCAACCTGCTATCCCAGGCACTCACACCAGCGCGATCAAGTCCGTCACACCGATGTCCACACCCGCCTGCATCAGCAGCGTTGTGACCTGCCCCCGGTGGTGCGTCTGGTGGTTGAAAAAATGCGTCATTGCCTGCCAGGCGGGGTGGGCGCGTTGCACGCCTTTGGTGTTGGTGTAGCGCATGGCGCTGGTCAGAAAGTCCTGCGCCATCCCGGCCAGCCACTGCTCAATCATCTCGTCGAGCGCGTCGCGCGTCTGCCGCAGGTCCTGCCAGTCCGGGTGCAAGTCGCTGCTGTAGTCCGAACCTTCGGGCAAGGCCAGCAACGCGGGCGAAAGCGCGGCAAATACCGTCTCCTGACTGGCAAAACGATGCAGCCACATTTTGTCGGCCAGCACCAGGTGCGTCAGCGTGTGGTGAATCGAACCAAAAAACGCACCACGCTGGCGCTTGCGCTCTTCATCGCCCAGCGTGTCGCAGGACGCGTACAGCCGCTGGTTCATCCAGCGGTTGTAGCGGGCCAGAAATCGGTAGTTGTCGAGAAACGCGGCGTCCATGCCTTGGTCCAAAATAAGCTCCTGAATTGATAGCTGGCTGCGCCCGTCGGATAAGGGCTAAAGGCCTATTTTATTCACAACCCGCAGCCAGAAGCGACACTCGCCGCCCACGCTCAAAGCTTGCCGAAGCCACCGCCACCCGGCGTGTGAATCTCGAACACGTCGCCAGGCAGCATCTCCGCCTGGCCGATATGCCCCAGCGCCTCGACCTGTCCATCGGCACGCACGACGAGGTTGCGGCCCACTTGCCCCGGCTCGCCTCCGGCCATGCCGAAAGCGCCATGTTTGCGCCCATTGGACAAAATGCTGGCGGTCATGGCCTCTAAAAAGCGTACCCGCCGCACGCCGCCGTTGCCGCCCGTCCACTTGCCGGCGCCGCCCGAGCCCTGGCGGATTTCGTAACTCTCCAGCCGCACCGGAAAACGGAACTCCAGCACTTCGGGGTCGGTCAGGCGCGAATTGGTCATGTGGGTTTGCACCACGCTGGTGCCGTTGAAACCGTAGCCCGCGCCGGAGCCACCGGATATGGTTTCGTAATACTGATGGCTGGCATTGCCGAAGGTGAAGTTGTTCATGGTGCACTGGCTGGCCGCCATCACGCCCAAGGCGCCGTAAAGCGCGTTGGTGATGCAGGTCGAGGTCTCGACATTGCCAGCCACCACCGAGGCGGGCGGATTCGGGTTCAGCATCGAGCCGGGTGGAATGATCACCTTCAGCGGCTTGAGACAGCCCGCATTGAGCGGAATGTCGTCGTCCACCAGCGTGCGGAACACATACAGCACCGCCGCCATACACACCGCCGTCGGGGCGTTGAAATTGTTGGTCTGCTGCGGCGAGGTGCCGGTGAAGTCGATCTCGGCGCTGCGGTTTTGCGTATCGACGCGAATGGCCACTTTGATCTGCGCGCCGTTGTCTAGCGGCAAGGTGAAGTCGCCGTTTTTTAACCGTGTGATCACGCGGCGCACCGACTCTTCGGCGTTATCCTGCACGTGGTTCATGTAAGCCAGCACGGTGGGCAAGCTGAACTGCTCGACCATTTTGCGCAGCTCTTGCACGCCTTTTTCATTGGCGGCGATCTGCGCCTTCAGGTCGGCCATGTTCTGCTGCGGGTTGCGGCTCGGGTACTCCCCACTTTTCAACAAGGCCACCATCTCAGCTTCGCGCAGCACACCGCGCTCGACCAGCTTGACGTTGTTGATCTGCACGCCTTCTTCCTCGATGCGCGTGGAAAACGGCGGCATCGAGCCTGGTGTGGTGCCGCCGATATCGGCATGGTGACCGCGCGAGCCGACGTAGAAGATGGGGCGCGGATGCGCAGAGCCCTCACCCCTGCCCTCTCCCAGGGGGAGAGGGAGTAAATCAGCAGCGTCTCCGTCTCCGTCTCCGGCTTCGCTCCCTCGCCCTTTGGGAGAGGGCTGGGGTGAGGGCTGCCCGCTCAGATATACGGGCGTGATCACCGTGATATCGGGCAGGTGCGTGCCACCATGGTAGGGGTCGTTCAGCGCATACACATCGCCCGGCTGCATCTTGCCGGTGTTCTCGCGGATCACCGTCTTGATGCTCTCGCCCATCGAGCCCAGATGCACCGGCATGTGTGGCGCGTTGGCGATCAGGTTGCCTGCGGTGTCGAACAGCGCGCAGCTGAAGTCCAGCCGCTCCTTGATATTGACCGAGTAGGCGGTGTTCTGCAGTTGCAGACCCATCTGCTCGGCGATGTTCATGAACAGGTTGTTGAACACCTCCAGCAGCACCGGGTCCACCGTGGTACCGGCCGCGAAGGTGATGGCGCGTTCCGCACGCCGGTCCAGCACCAGGTGGTCCAGCGCCGTCAGTGCCGCCTCCCAGCCGGGCTCCACCACCGTGGTCGCATTTTTCTCGGCAATGATGGCCGGGCCGGAGATGATGTCGCCCGGCTGCAGGTCTTCCCGCACCACCAGTGCGGCGTCATGCCATTGGCCGCCCGAGTACATGCGCACGGTTTCACGGCGCGGCACGTCGCGCGGCTCGTGGGTCGGGTGACGCGGTTCGACCGGCGCATCACCGGCGACCACGGCCTCGACCGACACGGCTTCGACCACCAGGGCCTTGCCTTGCATCAAAAAGGAAAACCGCTGGCGGTAGGCGGTCTCGAAGCCGGCCTTGATCTGGTCCAGCGTGCCGAAGGGAACCACCAGCGCCGAGTCGCTGCCCTCGTAACGCACATGCACCCGGCGGTGCACGGTCATCACGCCACTGCTGGCTTGCTGGCGCTCCAACTCGGCTTGCGCGGTCGCCGCAAGCGCATCGAGTTTGCCCGCAACCTCGGGCAGCGCCTGTTCCGACAGCCTGAGCTCCACCGCCTGTTCACGGATCACGTTCTGGTCAGCCAGCCCCATGCCGTAGGCGCTCAGCACACCGGCCAGCGGATGCACAAACACCCGCGTCATGCCCAGCGCGTCGGCCACCAAGCAGGCGTGCTGCCCGCCTGCACCGCCAAAACACTGCAGGGTGTAGCGCGTCACGTCATAACCGCGGGCCACAGAAATCTTCTTGATGGCATTGGCCATCTGCTGCACGGCAATATTGATAAAGCCTTCTGCGACCACTTCAGCGGCACGCCCGGTCTGGCCGGCCAGCTCGTTGAACTGTGTTTCCACCGCCTCATAACTGAGCGGCTCGTCGGCATTCGGGCCAAATACTTTCGGAAAATAACGCGGCTGGACCTTGCCGACCATTACATTCGCATCGGTCACGGCGAGTCTGCCACCACGGCGATAGCTGGCCGGCCCTGGGTTGGCACCGGCACTTTGAGGTCCGACGCGGAAACGCTCGCCGTCGAATTTGAGGATGGAGCCACCGCCCGCCGCCACGGTATGGATGCTCATCATCGGGGCACGCATACGCACACCGGCCACCTGGGTTTCAAACTCGCGCTCAAACTCGCCCGCATAGTGCGACACATCGGTGGACGTGCCACCCATGTCAAAGCCAATCACCTTGGCATGGCCGGCAATCGCCGCAGTGCGGGCCATGCCGACAATGCCGCCGGCCGGGCCACTGAGGATGGCGTCCTTGCCCTGGAACACGTGGGCGTCGGTCAGCCCGCCCGAGGACTGCATGAAAAACAGTTTGACGCCGGGCATCTCGCCGGCGACCTGCTCGACATAACGACGCAATATCGGCGACAGGTAGGCATCGACCACGGTGGTGTCGCCGCGGCTGACGAACTTCATCATCGGGCTGGTCTCAAACGAGGTGCTGACCTGGGTGAAGCCGACCTCCCTGGCGATGCGGCTAGCCGCCTTTTCATGGTCGGTGTACCGGTAGCCGTGCATGAAAACAATCGCAACGCTGCGCAGCCCTTGCTGGTATTGCGCCAGCAGCTCCTTTTTTAGTAGCGTCTCATCCAGTGCCTGAAGCACCTCACCCTGGGCACCGATGCGCTCCTGCGCCTCGACCACCGCGCTGTACAGCAACTCCGGCAGCACAATGTGGCGATCGAACAGCCGGGGCCGGTTCTGGTAAGCGATACGCAGGGCGTCGCGAAAGCCGCGCGTGGTCACCAGCAGTGTCTTTTCGCCCTTGCGCTCAAGCAGCGCGTTGGTGGCCACGGTGGTGCCCATCTTCACGCAGTCCACCAGATCAGCGCGAATCGGCTCCCCGGCTTTCAGGCCCAGCAGATGCCGGATACCGGCCACTGCCGCGTCGCGGTACTGCTCGGGGTTTTCGCTGAGCATCTTGTGTGTCAGTAGCGAGCCGTCCGGCTTCTTGGCCACGATGTCGGTGAATGTGCCGCCCCGGTCTATCCAGAACTGCCAGCGTCCGCTGCCTGTAATTGACGTATTTTGCTGAGTCATGCTTGAAGGTCTTTGGTCCAGATGATGCCCCGCCGCCTCAGGCGGCCGGGCTGTAAGTGTTGCTTGCCGTTTTACTGAATGTAATAGGGTACAAAAATCGCGTTGGCCTCATTGCCGACTGATCGTACCCATTCACGTGAGAATTTCTCTCCCATGCGCTTGATTTCCTGCTCCAGATCCCTGGGGATACGCTCGATTTTGACGCCGTTCTGGCGCAGTTCCTCAGTTGCGCTGCTTGCCAGCGCCTCGCTGGCCTGCCATCCGCGGGTTTCGGCATCTGCTGCTGATTTCAGGACCAGGCTGCGAGTCTCCGGCGTCAGTGCGTCGAAAGCCTTGCTGCTGACAAACACCACGTTTTTCGGGAACCAGGCATTGATTTCGTAGTAGTACTTGATGGGCCCCCAGACCTTGTTTTCGACGCCGGTCAGCGCCGAAGTAATCATGTTGTCCATGCGGCCTTCGGCCAGCGCCTTGCCAACATCGACCATGGCCACGTCCACCGGTTTCGCGCCCAGCATCTCTGCAATGCGCTGGGTGGTCGAGTTGTAGGTGCGCATCTGCGTACCCTTGAAGTCCGCCCGCCCGAGTATCGGCTTGCTTGAATGCAAGCCTTGCGGGGGCCACGGCACGGCATACAGCAGTTTCAGGCCGCGTTGGGCAAAGTGTTTTTCAATGCCTGGCCGCTGAAGCTTCCACAAGCGGTCGGCGTCCTTGTAGCTGCCCACCACAAAAGGAATGGAGTCCGCCCCGGCAATCGGTATGTCCTTGACCATGCTGGTCATGATGGTCTCGCCGGCCTCGGCCTTCCCATCGACCACCGCCTGCTTGATGTCGTTGAGTTTGGCCAGGGTGTTATTTGGGTGCACCTGAATCACCAGTTTCCCGCGCGTCGCCTGCTCGACATCGCGGGAAAACTGCGTGATGTTTTGCGTATGAAAGGACTCGGCCCGGTAGCCCGTCGCCAGCTTCCAGCTGGTCTGAGCCATCAGGTTAGAGGCGTGACCCAGCGAAACCGCGCACAAGGCGGAGATCAAAAGCTTTTTCATGGGAACTCCTGAAAAGAAGTGACTACTTGCTGACGGACTACATGTGACGTGGCAGCCATAGCACCACGTCGGGGAAAAAGTAGGTAATCAGCACCGCGACCAGCATGAGGGCAAACAGCGGCAGCGCGGTGCGCGCGATCCAGGTCACCTCGCGACGGGTCAGGCCCTGGATCACAAAAAGATTGAACCCGACCGGCGGCGTGATCTGCGCCATCTCGACCACCAGCACGATGAATATGCCGAACCAGATCAGATCGAAGCCAGCAGCCTCCACGGTGGGCAAAAGCACCGCGATGGTCAGTACAACCACCGAGATACCATCGAGAAAGCAGCCCAGAACTATGAAGAAACCGATCAGCCCCAGCATCAGCATGAAGGGCGACAGCTGCAGCGCACCTATGAATTCGGCCAGGTGGCGCGGCAGGCCGATGAACCCCATGGACAGGGTCAGAAAGGCGGCACCGGCCAATATCAAGCCGATCATGCAATAGATGCGGGTAGCGGCGACGAGCCCTTCCTTGAACTTGTTCCAGTTGAGCGAGCCTTCAATGGCAGCCAGCACGAGTGAGCCAGCCACACCCAGTGCGGCAGCCTCAGTAGCGGTGGCGATACCGCTGTAAATGCCGCCAAGCACCACCACAATCAGCGAGACCACAGGGATCAGGTGACGCGACGCGTAAATTTTCTGCCCAAAACTCATGGCCGTGTCAGCCGCTGGCACCTTGTCCTTGTTGAACAGGGCCCACACCATGATGTAGCCCATGAACAGCACGGCCAGCATCAGGCCCGGAATCACGCCGGCCAGAAACAGCTTGGCTATCGATACGTTGGCAGCGACGCCGTACACAATCATGATGATGGACGGCGGGATCAGCAGACCCAGCGTGCCGGCACCCGCCAGTGTGCCGACGGAAATGTCATCGGGATAACCACGCTTTTTTAGCTCGGGCAGGGTGATCTTTCCAATGGTCGCGCAGGTGGCGGCCGATGACCCGGAGATGGCCGCGAAGATGGTGCAACCAACAACATTGATATGCAGCAGGCGACCGGGCAGCCGGTCCAGCCAGGGTGCCAGGCCCTTGAACATGCTGTCGGAGAGCTTGCTGCGAAACAGGATCTCGCCCATCCATAAAAACAGCGGCAGCGCGGTCAGCGTCCAGCTCGATGTCGAGCCCCAGATGGTCAGCGCCATGCTGTCGCCGGCCGGCCGGGCTGTCAGCAACTCCATGCCCACCAAGGCCACCGCAAGCAGCGACAACCCTATCCACAAACCCGAGCCCAGCGCTGCAAACAGCAGCACGATCAGACCGGCGGCAATGACGATGTCCATTTCTTGCTCCAGCTTTTATTCAATGTGGGCCGCGTCACTGGAGATCGCTATGAAACTGCTTCCGCGCCAGCGCAGGGCAAGGGCGTGGACAAAGGACAGCGCAAAGCCGATACAGCCCAGCGCCATGGCCAACTGCGGAATCCACAAGGGCGAGGCATCTGCTGCAGGCGAGACGTCGTGCGTGCTGTACGACACCCAGACCAGTCGGATCGCATACCAGGCCACGTAGGCCGCCAGGGCCAACCCCGCACCCAGAGACCACCATTCAAGAATGCCCCGTACCTTGGGGGAAACGCGGTCCAGCAGCAGGGTCACGCGAATGTGGTCGCCGTGTTTGAGCGTGCCGGGGAGCGCCAGAAAAAGCGCGGCGGCAATTGCATAACCGGCATAAGCATCGAGACCGGGAATGTCCCACTTCGCCTCGCGCGCCAGCACCCCCAGAATGACGGCGCCAAACGCCGCCAGCATGGCCACGCAGGACAAGCCCATCAGCAGCCTGTAGAAATTCTGGACGAGTTTTCCCATCGCGTGCTCCTGCATCGATCAAAAAGAGAGGGGGAATTTGTTCCCCCTTTGGGAGGGGGTCAGGGTGAGGGCCAGTCCTGCTGGTGTGCGGCGACCCTCACCCCTGCCCTCTCCCAGCGGGAGAGGGAGTCAAACCGCTATTTGACGTTCGGCTTACTTCTTGCGGTAAGCGTCGATCACGGCCTGGCCTTCGGCGCCAGCGGTCTTGAGCCATTCAGCCGTCATGGTCTCGCCAATGGCAGCCAGTTCTTTCTTGATGCTGTCCGACGGCGCGTTGATGGTCATGCCCTTGGCTGCCAGCTCTTTCATGTATTCGCCATCGAGCCTTTCGCTGGTTGCCCAGCCGCGTTCCTCGGCAGCGGCAGCGGCCTTGAGCAGCGCGTCCTGCGTGGGTTTGTCCAGCGCGTCAAAGGCTTTCTGGCTCACCACGGTCGCATTGCGCGGCAGCCACGCACTGACGGGGTAGAAGTACTTGACCTGCTCATGCAGCTTGCTCTCCACACCGCTGGCGCTGGACGTCAGAAAGTTCTGCACACCACCGGTTGCCAGCGCCTGGCCCAGTTCAGCCAGCTGGATGGTCACGGGCTGCGCCTTCAGTAGCTGGGCGATACGTGTTGTGGCCGGGTTGTAGGCGCGCATCTTGGTGCCCGCAAAGTCCGCCGGGGTGCTGACAGGCTTGAGCGAGTAAAGCGACTGGCCGGGCCACGGCACGGTGAACAGTACTTTCACGCCCTGCGACGCCAGAAGCTTGTCCTGCGCCGGTTTGGCGGCCATGTACAGGCGTTTGGCATCGGGGTAGCTGGTGGCCAGGAAGGGGATGGAGTCAATACCGAACAGCGGGTTCTCGTTGGCCGCACCGGAGAGGATAAATTCGGCCGCCTGAACCTGCCCGGTCTGCACCGCGCGCTTGATCTCGTTGGCCTTGTACAGCGAGCCACCGGGATGCAGAGTGATCTTGAGTTTGCCGGCGGTGAGCTGGTCCACCTCATCGGCGAATTGCTGCACGTTTTTTGTCTGGAATGAACTGGCGCCGTAGCCCGTGGGCAGGTCCCATTTGGTCTGGGCTTGGGCCAGGCCGGCGCATGCGAGTGTCAGGCCAAGAATCATTGTCTTCATGAAATACTCCTTAAAAACTGGCTAGTTGGTGGTTGAGAAGGTCGGTGATCAGCATGGCGCCGGGTGCATGGGTGATGCACAGCGCCGGGCGCGCCTGCACCAGTGCCGCTTGCGGCGTCACGCCGCAGGCCCAGAACACCGGAATTTCATCGGGCATCACGTCGACGGCATCGCCGTAGTCGGGATGCGCCAGGTCGGCAATGCCGATCAGGGCCGGGTCCCCGATGTGCACAGGCGCGCCGTGCACATTCGGGAAACGCGAGGTGATCTGGATCGCGCGGATCGCGTCGGCAGCCTTGAAGGGGCGCATGGTGACCACCAGCGGGCCTTTGAAGGGGCCGGCAGCTTCGGTGGCGACGCTGGTCCGGTACATCGGCACATTGCGGTGCTGGTCGATATGGCGGATGCGCAGACCCGACTCGATCAGGGCCTCTTCAAACGAAAACGAGCAACCGATGACAAAGGTAACCAGATCGTCGCGCCAGAGCGCCCTGACGTCCGTTGGCTCGGCGGACAACACTCCATCGCGCCAGACCCGGTAACGTGGCACATCGGTGCGGATGTCGATGTCTGCGCCAAGCGCCGGCAGCTGGGCCTGCCCCGGCTCGGACACGGTCAGCAGCGGGCAGGGCTTGGGGTTGCGTTGGCAATAACGCAGGAAGTCGTTGGCCTGATCAACAGGCAGGATGACCACATTGCCCTGCACATGGCCGTTAGCCAGGCCGCTGGTATGGGCGGTCCAGCCGCCCTTTCGGATGATGCTGCGTACATGCGCTGCGCTGGCTGTGCCACCGGGACCAAACGCTGAAAGCGCGTCCGCTGCTGTTGCCGATTCAGACAATGTGCTCACCAGAAATTCCCCGTTGCGTATGTCAATTTCATGACGATGGGCGAATTGTGTGAGCGCTCCCGGCCTTCAGCAAATTCAAAATATTTTGCTTAAGTCATCGATTTTTTCGATGGTAAGGGTTTACCTTTATGAGATTTTCTGGCGCCCTTTTGGTGCGATTTTCCACCGCTGGCGAAAGCGATGGCCGACTGCACCACCATCTCCACGGTCTTTGAACTCGGGTCTGTGCGGTAGCTCGCGTGAATCGGAAGGGACTGCAGTTTTTCGTCACATGTCAGTGGTTTCAGGCGGGCAAAGCCGGTGAGCCGCTCGACCGCCGCGCGCGGCAGCAAGGCTACGCCAAAGCCGCCCTGAACCAGCTGCACCATCGCGGAAATGGAAGAAATTGCGTGCACCCTTTTGGGTTCCATCTGGTGCGATCTGAACAGATCAAGCAGGGTGACATGCGGCTGGGAGCCTTTTTGAAAGGTCAATAATTCCATGTCCGCCAGCTCACGCAGCCGGTAATTTCTTTTTTTATGAAGGTCCGGGTTTCCGACAAAGGCCATCTCCATGGTCGGCAAGGCCTGGTTTCGCACACCCTCGCTGGAAGCGGGCAACACTGCAAAAACCAGGTCCAGGGTGCCGCGCTGGATCTGGTCTACCAGAATCGGTGTGGTCTCCACCGTCAACTCCAGCTCCAGCCCCGGATGATCAGCGCGCAGCTTTTCAAGCCAGGGGATGAGCCAGGAATGCAGCACCGATTCGATGGCCCCTATGCGCATGGAGACCGCCATGGCCTGCCCGGACCCCATCTCGGCCTTGACCTCGCGCTGCAGCTCCAGCAGCTTCTCGGCGTAGCTGAGGAAACGCGTACCAGCCCCCGTCAGTTTGAACTGCTTGCCCGCCCGGTCCAGCAGCAGCACGCCCAGTTCGTCTTCCAGTGTGGCGATGCGGCTGGACATGGCCGACTGCGTCAAATAGAGCTTTTCGGCCGCGCGCGAGACGCTTTTGAGCGAGGCGACCCAATAAAAGGCTTCAACAAAGCGGAGGTTCATGGCGTGGGGCCCGGGAGTGGGGTCAGGTTTTTTTGGGGTATGCCCGGAGAACTGACGCGGGATTTGCGTCTATCCTATCCATACTTAGCGCCTTCAACCATCCTACAGCCCAGGAGCTTTTCATGAAATTCAAACTCGCACTGATCGCCGCCGTTTTGAGCGTCGGCACGGCCGCATTGGCCCAAACCAAGTGGGACCTGCCGGCGGCCTACCCGGCCACCAACTTCCACAGTGAAAACCTGGTGCAGTTTGCCAACGACGTCGACAAAGCCAGCGGCGGCAAGCTCAAAATCACGGTGCATCCCAACGCCTCGCTGTACAAGGCGCCCGAGATCAAGCGCGCGGTGCAGGGCGGGCAGGCGCAAGCCGGCGAGATACTGCTCGCGAATTTCCAGAACGAGTGGCAAATCTTCGGTACCGACGGCCTGCCGTTTCTGGCCGACGGCTACGACAGCTCCATGAAGCTGTACAAGGCACAAAAGCCCGCGCTCGAAAAGAAACTGGCCGAACAAGGCCTGCAACTCCTGTACGCGGTAGCCTGGCCGCCTCAGGGCATTTATTCCAAGAAGCCGATCAATTCCGCAGCCGACCTCAAAGGCATCAAATGGCGCGCCTACAGCCCCTCCACCTCGCGCATTGCCGAGCTGGTGGGCGCCCAGCCGGTCACGGTGCAGGCTGCCGAGTTCTCGCAGGCCCTGGCCACGGGTGTCGTCGAATCGACCATGACCTCGGGGGCAACCGGCGTGGACAGCAAGCTCTACGAGCACCTCAAGTACTACTACGACACCCAGGCCTGGCTGCCCAAGAACGCGGTCATCGTCAACAAGGCCGCGTTTGAGGCCCTGGATGCGCCCACCAAACAGGCCGTGCTCAAGGCTGCAGCCGATGCCGAGACACGCGGCTGGGCAGCCAGCCAGGCCGTCAACACCAAGACGCTGGAAACCCTGAAGGCCAACGGCATGCAGGTAACGCCGCCTTCCGCCGCACTGAAAGCCGACATGAAAAAGGTCGGCGACGTGATGCTCAAGGAATGGCTGGACAAGGCCGGCCCCGACGGCCAGGCCATTGTTGACGCCTACCGCAAGTAACCCGGACAACATGCGCAAGCTGCTTGACGGGATCTATGACAGCGCCGCCGCACTGGCGGCGCTTTTTATGGTGGGTTTGCTGGTGATGGTGCTGCTGTCCATTGTCAGCCGGCAACTGAGCTTTTATGTGCCGGGCACCGACGCTTACGCCGGCTACCTGATGGCCGCCAGCGGTTTCCTGGCGCTGGCGTACACCCTCAAACGCGGCGAGCACATCCGGGTGACCCTGCTCATCAACGCCCTCAAGGGCCGCTGGAGAAAAGCCCTGGAGGTATGGGCGCTGGCGCTGGCGACGTTTCTGGCCCTGCTGTTTGCCGTGTACAGCTGCAAGCTGGCCTGGCAATCGCGGACATACAACGACATTTCCACCGGCAGCGACGCTACACCGCTATGGATACCGCAACTGGCCATGGCCTTCGGTGCCGTCATCCTGTTGATAGCCTTCATCGACGAGCTGGTGATGGAGATCAGGGGCCGGCGCGTGACGGCGGCCAGCGGCGAAGCTTTGCGCAACGAATAGGTTTTTCATGAACGACTTGAGCGTCATGGCACTGCTGGTGCTGTCCCTCTTTTTTATTCTCGGCACCGGTGTCTGGATCGGCCTGACGCTTTCGGGGGTTGCCTGGATCGGCATGCAGCTGTTCACCACACGCGTGGCGGGCGATGCGATGGCCGTCACCATCTGGGGCACGGCGTCAAGCTGGACGCTGACCGCCCTGCCGCTGTTTATCTGGATGGGTGAGATCTTGTTTCGCACCCGGTTGTCGCAAGACATGTTCAAGGGCCTGGCGCCCTGGATGCAGGCCCTGCCCGGCCGCCTGCTGCACACCAACGTGGTTGGGTGTACGATTTTTGCGGCGGTGTCGGGCTCCAGCGCCGCCACCTGCGCCACCATCGGCAAGATGACGCTGCCCGAGCTCAAGCGCCGCGGCTATCCAGAACACATGATTGTGGGCACGCTGGCCGGTGCCAGCACCCTGGGGCTGTTGATTCCGCCGTCCATCATCATGATTGTTTACGGCGTGACTGCCGAGGTCTCGATTGCCAAGCTGTTCATCGCAGGCGTGTTCCCGGGCATTTTGCTGGCGCTGCTGTTTTCCGGCTACATCGCGCTCTGGGCGCTGCGTAACCCCGGACAAATCCCCCCGGCCGACGAAAAAACCAGCCTGCGGCAAAAGCTGGCGGCCTCGCGCGCGCTGATTCCCGTCGTGCTGCTGATTGCAGCTGTGCTGGGCTCGATCTACAGCGGCATCGCCACTGCCACCGAAGCCGCAGCCGTGGGGGTGGTGGGTTCGCTGGTCATCTCGGCCGTGCAGGGCTCCCTGAGCTGGGCCACCTTTCGCGCGGCGCTGATGGGTGCCACCCGCCTGTACTGCATGATTGCGCTCATTCTGGCAGGCGCAGCGTTTTTAACACTCTCCATGGGCTACATCGGCCTGCCGCGCCACCTGGCCGAATGGATTGCCAGCCTGGGCCTGAGCCAGGCCCAGCTCATCCTGGCACTGACCTTCTTTTTTGTTCTGCTCGGCTGCTTTCTCGATGGTATTTCCATGGTCGTGCTGACCATGGGCGTGCTGATGCCGACCATCCAGAAGGCCGGTATCGACCCGATCTGGTTTGGCATTTTTGTCGTGCTGGTGGTCGAAATGGCGCAGATCACGCCACCCGTGGGGTTCAACCTGTTTGTGCTGCAGGGCATGACCGGCAAGGAGCTAACCTGGATCTCCAAGGTCACGCTTCCGATGTTCTTCCTGATGTGTATCGCCATCACGCTGGTTTATGTTTTCCCCGAGATTGCGACCTGGCTGCCGCAGCAGATGAGTCGCTAGGGAAATAGCCTTTTCTCCCGACGGCCCAGCCGCAGCGCAGTGCGGGCCACTCTATAGAATCAGGCGACATGCTCCTCCTCCTGCTTGTCCTTCCGTTTGTTGCCAGCCTGATCGCGGCCCTGCTGCCGGCCGACGCGCGCAACAGGGAGTCGACGCTGGCCGGACTGGTCGCGCTGGGATGCGCGCTGCAGACGGCCTGGCTGTTCCCCCAGCTGGCCGACGGCAATGTTCTGCGCGAGGAGATCGCATGGCTACCAGCCCTGGGCCTGAACCTCTCGCTGCGTATGGACGGCTTTGCCTGGCTGTTCTGCATGATGGTGCTCGGCATAGGCGCGCTGGTGGTGCTGTACGCGCGGTATTACATGTCAGCGTCCGACCCGGTGCCGCGTTTCTTTTCCTTTTTTCTGGCTTTCATGGGCGCCATGATTGGCGTGGTGCTTTCGGGCAACCTGGTGCAGATGGTGATGTTCTGGGAGCTGACCAGCCTGTTTTCATTCCTGCTGATCGGCTACTGGCATCACCGGCGCGACGCGCGGCGCGGCGCCCGCATGGCGCTGACGGTCACCGGCGCCGGTGGACTGTGCCTGCTGGCCGGCGTGCTGATCATCGGCCGCATCGTGGGCAGCTACGACCTGGACCTGGTGCTGGCCTCGGGCGACGTCATCCGCACACACCCGCTGTACACCACGGTGCTGGTGCTGGTGTTGCTCGGCGCCTTCACAAAAAGCGCGCAGTTTCCCTTCCACTTCTGGCTGCCCCGCGCGATGGGCGCTCCCACGCCGGTATCGGCCTATCTGCACTCGGCCACCATGGTCAAGCTCGGCGTCTTTCTGATGGCGCGCCTGTGGCCGGTGCTGTCAGGCACCAGCGAGTGGTTCTGGCTGGTGGGGGGCGCCGGCGCTATCACCATGCTGCTGGGTGGCTTCATCGCCATGTTCCAGCGCGATCTCAAGGCGCTGCTGGCCTATTCAACAATATCCCACCTCGGCCTCATCACCCTGTTGCTCGGGTTGAACAGCCCGTTGGCTGCGGTCGCCGCAGTCTTTCACATCATGAACCACGCGACCTTCAAGGCCTCGCTGTTCATGGCTGCCGGCATCATCGACCACGAAACCGGGACCCGCGACATCGGCAAACTCAGTGGCTTGATGCGCCTGATGCCCATCACCAGCACACTGGCCGTGATCGCGAGCGCCTCCATGGCCGGCGTGCCGCTGCTCAACGGCTTCCTGTCCAAGGAAATGTTTTTTGCAGAAACCGTGTACATCAAGTCCATCCCCCTGATCGACTGGGGCCTGCCCATCATCGCCACCTTGGCGGGCATCTTCAGCGTGGCCTATTCAGCGCGGTTGGTATTTGATGTTTTTTTTGGCCCGCCGTGCGGCGACCAGGTACCGCGCACACCGCACGAACCGCCGCACTGGATGCGCGTGCCGGTCGAGCTGCTGGTACTGCTGTGTCTGGTGGTGGGTGTCGCGCCGCACTGGTCGGTCGGCCCGTTTCTGGCAGAAGCGGCCAGGCCGGTGGTCGGCGGCACGCTGCCCGCCTACAGCCTCGCCGTCTGGCATGGTTTGAACCTGCCGTTGCTGATGAGCGTGATCGCCCTGCTGGGGGGAATGGCGCTTTACCTGGTGCTCCGGCGGGCACGCGCTTCCGGCCACTTGTCACACACGCCGCTTTTGCACCGCTTTGATGGCCAGCGCATCTTCGAGAACGTGCTCGCACGGTTGAGTGAGGCGGGGCGGCGCAGCCGTTATCTGCTCGCCACCCGTCGCCTGCAGTCGCAACTGCTGGTGATGCTGGTGATCGCGGTCGCTGGTGCGGCCAGCGCGCTGTGGCTGAACCCTGCAGAACGTGGCGACCGCGAGCTGCTCGCTTTTTCACCGATGTTTGCGCTGACCTGGATCATAGGCGCGGCGTGCGCCGTCGGCGCGGCCTGGCAGGCCAAGTACCACCGGCTGGCCTCGCTGATGCTGGCCTCTGGCGCCGGCCTGGTGTGCTGCATCACCTACATCTGGTTTTCTGCGCCAGACCTGGCGCTTACCCAGCTGCTGGTGGAAACCGTCGCCACAGTGCTGCTGCTGTTGGGCCTGCGCTGGCTCCCCATGCGCAAGGCCGCCGTGCGGCCGCTCCAGACACGCCTGCGTTTGTGGAGTCGGCGCGGGCGCGACGTGGCCATGGCGCTTGCCGCTGGCGCTGGTATGGCAGCCCTGTCATGGATGGTGATGACAAGGCGCTTTCCTGAAAGCATTTCGCCATTTTTTCTTGACCGCGCGCTGACCGAGGGCGGCGGCACCAATGTGGTCAATGTGATGCTGGTGGACTTCCGCGGTTTTGACACGTTTGGCGAAATCACCGTGCTGGGCGTGGTGGCGCTGACGGTGTATGCCCTGCTGCGCCGCTTCCGGCCCGCGCTGGAGTCCATGGCGCTGCCGGCACAGCAGCGCGCGCAGGCCGACGACGGCAGCAGTGACCTGCTCAATCCACGCCGCGCGGCAGACACGGCAGTGGGCTACCTGATGGTGCCAGCCGTGCTGGTCAGGCTGTTGCTGCCACTGGCGGTGCTGGTGGCGGTGTACTTCTTCATGCGGGGCCACAACGCGCCAGGCGGCGGTTTTGTTGCCGGGTTGGTGATGTCGGTCGCGCTGCTGTTGCAGTTCATCGTGTCAGGCACCGAGTGGGTGGAGGAGCATCTGCGCATCTACCCGCGCCGCTGGATCGCCATCGGCCTGATGCTTGCGCTGGCCACCGGCGGCGGTGCGGTGGTGCTGGGCTACCCCTTCCTGACCACCCACACCGCGCACCTGTACTTGCCCCTGCTGGGCAGCGTGCACGTGCCGAGCGCGCTGTTTTTTGACATGGGCGTGTTTTCCATCGTACTGGGCGCGACCATGCTGATTCTCACCGCCCTCTCCCACCAATCGGTGCGCAGCCACCGCTGGGCGGAGGAACAGGACGAGCGACAGGCATCCGCCGGCGCGAAAACATTTACCGCAGGAGAGCCCGCCTGATGGAAATTGTTCTCGCCCTCGGCATCGGCGCGCTGACCAGCGCGGGCGTTTATCTGCTGCTGCGTCCGCGCACCTTCCAGGTCATCATGGGCCTGACGCTGATCTCCTACGCCGTTAACCTTTTCATCTTCAGCATGGGACGGCTCAAGATCGACAGCGAGCCGGTGCTCATTCCCGGCATTCGCGCCACACTGGCGACCACGGCCGACCCCATGCCCCAGGCGCTGGTGCTCACCGCCATCGTCATTGGCTTTGCCATGACGGCCCTGTTCCTGGTGGTGCTGCTCGCGTCACGCGGCCTGGCCGGCACCGACCATGTAGACGGCAATGAAGACGCCATGGATGACACCGGCGTGCATCAAAAGGGAGCGCCAGAATGAGCGACCTCCTGCGCTGGCTGGACACGCTGCTCGAAGCCACCATGCCGCATCTTGTGGCGGTGCCGATTCTCGTTCCCATATTGACCGCGGCGCTGATGCTGCTGTTGCGCGAGCAGCAGCGCCGGACCAAGGCGGCACTCACTGTGGCGTCCGGGCTGATCGGCCTGCTGGCCGCGCTGGCGCTGTTGCGATGGGTCAATGCTCCTGACACGGGTACCGGGCCAGGCTCCATCGGTGTCTACCTGCCCGGCAACTGGCGTGCACCCTTCGGTATTGTGCTGGTGGCAGACCGGCTGTCATCAATGATGGTGGCGCTGACAGGGGTGATCGCATTCGCCGTGTCGATCTATTCCACCTCGCGCTGGGACCGGGCCGGTGTGCATTTTCACCCGCTGCTGCAGCTGCAGCTGGCGGGCCTCAATGGCGCCTTCCTCACGGGCGATCTGTTCAATTTGTTCGTCTTTTTTGAAGTGATGCTCGCGGCGTCCTATGGTTTGCTGCTGCACGGCTCTGGGCGCCTGCGGGTGCATGCCAGCCTGCATTACATCGCCATCAACCTGGCGGCCTCCTCGCTGTTTCTCGTGGGTGCGGCGCTGCTTTACGGCGTGACCGGCACACTCAACATGGCCGACCTGGGGATGCGCATTGCCAAGCTCGGTGACGCCGACCGGGGCCTGGTTCATGCTGCTGCCGCCATTCTTGCCACCGCTTTTTTTGCCAAGGCGGGCGCCTGGCCGCTGAACTTCTGGCTGGTCCCGGCCTACAGCGCCGCGGTCTCGCCCGTGAGTGCTGTTTTTGCCCTGCTGACCAAGCTGGGCATCTACACGGTGCTGCGCCTGTGGACGGTATTGTTCGCGCCGGACACGGGCGAATCAGCGCAGTTTGGCCAGCCCGTCCTGCTGGCCGTCGGTCTGTCCACGCTGTTTATCAGCGCGCTGCGCATCACCGGCACGCAGCGCCTGTCCCACCTGGCTGGCTACAGCGTGCTGATTTCGGCCGGCACCTTGCTGACGGCCATCGGTCTCGGGCGACCAGACGTCTGGGCAGGCGCGCTGTACTACCTGCTCAGCTCAACGCTGGCGATCAGCGCTTTCTTCCTGCTCATTGACATGATTGAGCGCTGGCGCAACGCGGGAGCAAGCGTGGCGCCGCACGAAGCCGCGGGCGACGCACCTTTCCTGTCCGAGGACCTCAAGCCCATGAAAAACGTGAACCTGGACGACGATCAGAAACCAGTCTACGGCCGCGCCATGCCGGCAGGCATTGCGTTTTTGGGACTGGGCTTCGTGATCTGCACACTGTTGCTGGCGGGCCTGCCGCCGCTTTCGAGCTTCGTCGGCAAGTTCGCCATGTTGTCGGCCTTGCTGGACACGCCCCGCATCCCTCCCGCCAACTGGAGCTTTCTGGCGCTGCTCTTGCTGTCCGGGTTTTTGACCCTGGTTGCGCTGAGTCGCGCCGGCATCCGCTATTTCTGGACACGGCCTGTGAGCAGCATGCCAGTGCTGCGCGCGCTGGAGGTGGTGCCTGTGGCTGCCTTGCTGGCGGTCAGTGTGGCGCTCACCATTGAAGCCGGCCCTGTCATGAACCACACCAGCGACACGGCGCACCGCCTGTTCGTACCCGATGCCTACCGCCAGGCCGTCATGGGCGCGCGGCAGGTTCCCAACCCGCCCCGTAAAGGCACATCGCCATGATGCGGCGCTGGTTGCCCTCCCCCCCCCTGTCGCTGGCGCTGTTTGTGGTCTGGCTGCTGCTGAACCAGACGCTGGATGCTGCCAGCCTGCTGATGGCGACGATTCTGGCGGTGGCCGTTCCCCTGCTGACACAAAGCCTTCGGCCCGCCACGGCACGCATGCGCAAACCCGGCACCGCGCTGCGCCTGGCTTGGCGCGTGCTTATTGACGTCCTGGAGTCAGCCCTGCAGGTGGCAGGGCTGCTCTTGAGCCGGCGCAGTGCGCGCATCCATGCCCGGTTTGTAGAGGTTCCGCTAAAGATGCGTGACCCCAACGGGCTTGCGGTGCTGTCCATGATCTGCTGCCTGGCGCCAGGCACGGCCTGGGCAGAGCTGTCGTTTGACCGTTCCCGGCTGCTGCTGCATCTTTTTGAACTGGAAGACGAAGCGGCATTCATCACGCTGATCAAAGAGCGTTATGAAGCCCCCTTGCTGGAGATCTTCGAATCATGAGCGACATTCTTTTCTGGGCCCTCAAACTCGCGCTGCTGCTGCTGGCCGTGGGCATGCTTTGCGCAGTCGCCAGGCTGCTGATCGGACCGACGGCGCAGGACCGCGTGATGGCGCTGGACTGCCTGTACATCAACGGCATGCTGATGATGCTGGTGTTGGGCATTGTTTATGCCAGCAACGTGTACTTCGAAGCCGCCATGCTGATTGCGCTGTTTGGCTTTGTCGGCTCCACCGCCATGGCCAAGTTTTTACTGCGCGGCGAGGTGATTGAATGAATACCGCGCTGCCGATGTGGGCCGAGATTCTTACCGCAGTGCTGGTCGTGCTGGGCGCGGGCTCTGCGGCTGTGGGCTCCTTCGGGCTGGTGCGGCTCCCTACCTTTTTCCATCGCATCCACGCGCCCACACTGGGTGCAACGGCTGGTGCGTGGTGCATCACACTGGCTACCATCGTCTACTTTTCGGTCCAGGGCCACAACATCTTCCTGCACGCCACGCTGATCGCCCTGTTTGTGGCGCTGACGGCGCCAGTCACAACGATATTTTTGATGCGTGCGGCCCTCTTTCGCGAGCGGCAAAAAGGCGGCGACGTCCCGCCGGCAGTGGGCGAGAGGAAAAAGACGGTGCCTCGCCAGAAAGCCGGCAACCCATGAGCCTGCTGCCAATCCTGGCCATTTGTGTGGGCGCGTCCGCAGGCGCCGTGGCGCGCTGGGGCCTGGGCCTGTGGCTCACCCCCGGCGGCATCATTCCCTGGGGCACCCTCGCCGCCAACCTGGTGGGCGGCTACCTGGTTGGCGTGTGTATTGCCGTCTTTCAGACCTTGCCCCACCTGGACCCGGTCTGGCGACTGCTGCTGATCACCGGCTTTCTTGGCGGGCTCACAACGTTCTCTTCGTTCTCTGCGGAAGTGGTCAATTTTTTGATGGAAGAACGCTACGGACTGGCGCTGGCGACGGCGATGCTGCATGTGCTGGGCTCCTTGCTGATGACGGTGGCCGGCATCAAGAGCGCTCTGTTTTTGATAGCTGCCCGCGCGCATTGACTCAAGCTGACGCGCCAAGCGGCTTCTGCCGGCGTGAACGACCAGGCAGCGCATCGTACGCCGGGTCACCCAGCGCCTGGTTGAGCGCAAGAAATTGAATTCCTGAAAGAATACTCACCGAAGCGTTGACCTTGCGGGCGAACGCCAAGTTCAACGGTGCGCGGTACCGCCTCGTTTGTGCTGATACGGCAAATTGGAGGCGGTCGTTTCCAGGCGCTCAGCAAGCCAAACCTTGATCACGGATTGCCGCGTAACCCCCAGCTTGCTGGCTTCCCTGTCCAAAGAATCGACCATCCAGGTCGGAAAATCAACGTTCACGCGCTTTTGCTCCTGCAAAACACGCCTGACTTTGGATAAGTCCAAAGAATCGGTGAGGTCGATACCCTTGTCAAAACGTTGCTCGAAGTCTTTAGCTTTCATACAGTGCCACCTCTTCTGCGCGGGCGCGCCGGACGGATATCAATCGAATATTTTTATCCCGATAGGTAATGACGGCTGACCAATACTTTCCGTCAATAACGCCAATCACCAGATATCGCGGTTCATCTTCAGTTTTTGCAGCGACTTCCAGCAACATTGGATCGTTCCAAAGAAGCTGCGCCTCCACAAAGTCAATATTGCGCTTTTCACTGTTGGATTCACTTTTAGCGGCATCAAACTCAAAAACACTCATGGTATAGAAATTACACCTTTAAAGACATCCGTTTGGCTCTTCAACGGAGCCGCCAACCTGGCTGCACGCCCGCTTCCCGTCCGAGGCCTTCCGCAAAAGGCCCCCATTCCGCCCCGCAGCGGCCTCACGCCACAAACCGGATCGCCGACATCGTTGCCCTGCACCGCCCGCTAGTTCCTGGCCAGCGCCACTTGCATTTCCCGCGGCGGCAGCAAGCCGTTTTTCACGGCCAGCCCGCTTTGGCTGTCCGCGCCGATGTGCACCTTCTGTTCGTTGCCTACCTGGTGGGCATGTGTATTGCCGTCTTTCAGACCCTGCCCCACCTGGACCCGGTCTGGCGCCTGCTGCTGATCACCGGCTTTCTTGGCGGGCTCATGACCTTTTCTTCGTTCTCAGCTGAAGTGGTCAATTTTTTGATAGAAGAACGGTACGGGCTGACGCTGACGCTGACGCTGACGCTGGCGCTGGCGCTGGCGCTGGCGACGGCGACGGCGACGCTGCATGTGCTGGGCTCGCCGCTGCTGACGGTGCTGGGCATCAAGATCGCTCTGTTTTTGATAGCTGCTCGCGCTTAGTGAATAAGGGCTAGAGGCCAATTTTATCTGTCTCTGCTGGGCATCCAGACTCGGCCGACATCATTGGCATTTGTGGCTCTTCGTTAATTTCACTGTGATTTTTTCCTCACGCCCAACCCAAATCCAACTTACCGCAATGAAACAGAATTCTTGCCCGGTAGTTGGTGAAGCTGCGAAACCCACGGGCATTGGCCTTGATGAGTTGGATGGCGC